>NZ_JAMXAZ010000009.1:0-97941 GCF_024718525.1 Levilactobacillus yiduensis | reverse complement strand
GGCCCGTCCTCAAAAAACGAGGACGGGCCATCTCTTTTTAAATTATATTTCAATACGGTCAGTTATTAGGTGCTTACAAGTTAATTACTTGTCACTATAATAGTTTTCCCTAATCCGCCAGCCGGTCAATCACGTCAACCAACCCTGGATGGGCCGCCAACAATGTTTCTCGGTCCACCAACGTAAAGTCTGCAAAATCAAACCCAGGGGCGACCACACAACTGACCAAGCCAAACGCATTGGGCCTAGTCACCTCTGAAGCAAAAATCGTGTCATGGGGGACCTTGAACTGCAAGCGTTCACCGGCCGTCACGTCGGGTCCCAGCGTTACCTGAGAATAGTTACCATCGGGCGCGATGCAGTGGATCGTGATGGGCGCGCCATCATGGAAGAACCACAGTTCATCGTGGGTGAGTCGGTGGAAATGCGAGGGGTGTGTGTCGTCCAGCAAAAAATAAATGCTGGTGTACTGGTAGCGTGCATCCTGGCTGGTGTTATCGAAAAATTTCTCGTCACTTTGATAAGTTTGCCGGTACCAGCCGCCCTCGGGATGTGGCGTCAAAGCTAGTGCGTCGATATAGGTTAATTTGCCGGTCATGGGACCAGTCCTTTCCCAGTTATGGTTTGGGTTGCCAAGGATCTTCAGTCGCGGGTGCCAAGCCCTTAGCCTGTCTGATGGCTTCGGTCAAGGCGTTGGTGACCTCCTTAGGCGTGTGTTGCGTGAGATCCTGCTGCTTGAGCCATTCGTAGGCCGCAGCTTCAAAAATATCTTCCGGAAAAGTCATTGTGCTTCACCACCTTAGTTACTGATGATTATAGCAGAGATGGCACAAAAAACGGGTCCAAGTTGCGGGACCCGTCAATTTTTTATTCAGTGACTTTTTGTTGCTTGGCTGTTTGTTGCTGGTGGGCTTCCACCGCGAGCTCAGGGAACCAAATCGCGATTTCGTGGTGGGCATTTTCGCGGCTATCCGCGGTGTGCACAATGTTTCTGAGAATGCCATCGGGATATTCGTGGGCAAAGTCGCCACGAATGGTACCTGGCTGGGCATCGTTCGGTCGCGTTTTACCCGCTAAATTGTGGACGGCCTTCACCACATCGGTCCCGGTGACGATGATGGCGACCAGTGGCCCCTCCGTCATGTAGGTCTCGATTTCGTTAAAATAAGGTTTGTCCACTTGTTCGCAGTAGTGCCTTTCAAGTTGTTCAGGAGTGGCGCGGATAACTTTCAATGCAGTTATTTGGTAGCGCTTTCTTTCTAGTCGTGAAATAATCTCACCAACGTGTCCTTCAGCGACACCGTCAGGTTTTACCAGTACCAAAGTCTTTTCTGAGTTTGCCATGATAGAGACCTCCTTGTATTTGGAGCAACCAAGCGCATTGCTCATGACGTAACAAGTTACACCCTAAATTTTAGAAGATTGGATCGCCCACGTCAACTAAAAAAGCAGTTCTGCCGAAAAAATCGGGAGAACTGCTTGGTAGAATGCCTATTCCGGATTACCCATGATCATCCATAAGATCAGGTAGGCGATGATGCCAGGGAAGGCTGGCGTTATCGCTAAGACGACGAATAAAATGCGGGCCACGCCCACGTTCCAATCAAAGTGTTCTGCCAGGCCGCCAATGACGCCGGCGAAGACCCGGTTGCTAGCTGAACGATGAATATTTTTCATGAAGTCCATCCTCCTCAGATAATGACTTAAGATTGAAAATCAGTTTTGTTAAAGAAATCCACATGAATGGTATCATCAGTGATTTCTAACTTGGTGATACTCCCGTTGATGGTGGCCACGCCTTCGTCTAGTTCCGGTGCGTAGCGGTCCACGATGGAACGAATCGTCATCCCGTGGGAAACGACCAAGACCGTGTCACCATCTTGAGAATTGTCCCGGAGTTTGTCAAAACCGCGGTCCAAGCGTTCCCAGAACATATCATTACTTTCGGCTTCACCGTATAGGTCGGCCTTGTGAATCAGGTCGCGGGCCTTTTCTAAGCCGTAGGTCCCCAAGACGGCGGATTCGGAGGTCAACTTGACCTGGGCGCCAACGAACTGCCACATTTGGTTTAAATCGTTGCCTTCAAAATAACCGTGGCACTGTTCGCGGAACTCAGGGTACTGGTAGGACACGATGTTCATGTTCTCGGGATTCTGGCGTAAGGCAATGCGAGCCGTTTCAATAGCCCGGCCGGAATCACTGCTGTAGGCGGCCGCTAGGTGAACGCCCTTGAGCTGTTCGCCCGCGCGTTTCGCATCAGCGCGACCCTTCTCCGTAAGGGGCGAGTCGATCCAGCCCTGAACCTTGTTATAGTGATTCAACATCGTTTGGCCATGACGCACAAAATATGCCGTAATTTTTTTCATATTGGAAACTCCTTCGTAAACTTGGTAAGTGGTTACAAGTTCAGTATAGCAAGGCTACTGAACAAACGCACTCATTTCGACGGCGAAAAAGTTTTTTCGTGAATTTTAACACTTTGGGGCAGTCATGGGGGTCAAAGAATGCTATGATTTTTAGTAACAGGAGGCGATGCGTTTTGAGTACTGAAAGTCGTTACCGTTATACGGGGGAGACCCCCGTCAATCTCAGTGAGCTGTCAACACGCGCTGATCATTTGCCAGAGCAGGCCGTCATCACGAACGCCTTAGAGGCTAACGTGGCCACGTTAAGTGATCTGCAGACGCGCTTGTACGCGGAAAAGCAGACCGGTGTGATCATCATCTTACAGGGGATGGACACGGCGGGGAAGGATGGCCTGATTCGCCACGTCTTCAGTGGCTTGAATCCCTCTGGCACCAGCGTGATCAGCTTCAAACAGCCAACGCATTTGCAGCTGAACCATGATTTCTTATGGCGGGTCAACCAAGCCCTGCCAGAACGTGGTGAGATTCGCATCTTCAATCGCTCACAGTACGAGGACGTCCTAATCAGTCGCGTCCATCCGGAAATGCTGTTGCGGCAAAACCTACCAGACGTGAATAGCTTGGAAGACGTCGGCGAGAAGTTCTTTGACCGGCGCTACCACGACCTACGTCACTTTGAAACGTACTTGCGGCACCAGGGCTTCGTGACGATCAAGTTCTTCTTGCACCTATCCCGCGAGGAACAGACCAATCGCTTCGAACGGCGCATTGAGATTCCCAGCAAGAACTGGAAATTCTCACCTAGCGACATGAGTGAACGGGCCTTTTGGGCGGACTATCAAGTTGCCTATACCAAGATGCTGGAAAACACGGCCACCAAGGAGGAGCCCTGGTACGTGATTCCGGCCGATGACAAGGGGGCGGCTCGCCTGATTGTCTCGAACATTTTGGTCAAACGCCTGCAGAACATTCACCCAACTTATCCGGTCGTCTCCGCCGAGACTAGAAGTAAGCTAAAGACGACCTTACATCAGTTGAAAAAGGGTGAATTGTAATAGGCAAAAAGCCTTATGACAGTAAATTTCGAATAGAGACTGAGCTCTAAATTGTATGATACAATATCGCAAAATTTGCCAGTAAACAGCCAGTCATGCTAAAGTAGTTTGACTGAATTGTGACAGAAAAATTGGAACCACTGAATAAAAACACGACCAATGGACCAGCAAGACGCACAGGATTTTTTAGGAGGATTTTGACACCATGACCGTAACTGTAGGCATTGATAAAATGGGTTTTTATACCCCCGACCAGTATTTAGATATGGTCGATCTGGCACACGCCCGGGGAGAGGACCCCAACAAGTATCTCATTGGCATTGGCCAATCCAAACAGGCGGTCATTCCGCCAACCCAAGACGTCGTCACCATGGCGGCCAATGCAGCCAGCCAGATTTTGACCCCGACGACTAAGGCTGACATCAACATGGTGTTGTTTGGCACCGAATCGGGCGTGGACAATTCCAAGGCCACCGCAGTGTACTTGGCCCACCTGTTAGGGCTACCCGCCAACACCCGCGCCATTGAATTGAAGCAAGCCTGTTACGGGGCGACAGCAGGACTACAGTTGGCGGCCGACTTTGTCCGGGTCCATCCGACGGCCAAGGTATTGGTCATTGGTGCCGACATCGCGCGCTACGGCTTGCGAACGGCCGGTGAGGTCACGCAGGGTGGCGGGGCCGTGGCGATGCTGATCACGGCTAACCCCCGTATCCTGGCCTTAGATGCCATCAGCAGTTACCACACAGAAGACGTGATGGACTTTTGGCGGCCGACCTACCGGACCGAAGCCCTGGTCGATGGCAAATATTCAACCAACGTCTACTTGGACTTCTTCAAAACGGTCTGGTCAGACTATCAGGCCCAGACGGCTCGGTCCATCGCTGATTTCTCAGCCTTTGTATTCCACTTGCCATTCACGAAAATGGGGCGCAAGGGGTTGCGGCAGATCTTACCGGAAGCGTCCACGCCCCAACAAGCAGCGTTGACGGCCGCCTTTGAAGCTAGTCAAGCTGACAATCGTGAGGTGGGGAACCTATACACGGGATCGCTGTATCTGAGCTTTTTGTCCCTGTTACGGCACGGTACGCTGACCGGTGGTGAACGGCTGGGCTTCTTCAGTTACGGGTCCGGCGCTGAGGGCGAATTCTTCAGTGGTGTGCTACAGCCGACGTATCGTTCCGGATTTGATGAGGCCTTCCTGGCGCAGCAGTTGGCCGACCGGCAAGCCGTTAGTGTGGCCGAATACGAGGCCATTTTCCAACAACAGTTAAGCAATGATGGTCGTGATACACAGTTGGCTGTTGGCGAAGTGACCGCACCATACTATTTAGCGGGGCGGCAACACCAGCAGCGACAGTACCGGCAACGGTGAATCCTGATAATTTTAGAAATTAAAAAGGCGTTTGGCGGAAATCGTCAAACGCCTTTTTACATAGGAACTTTAAATAGTCGAAATCAAATGCTACTGGTCACCGTATTTCGGTTGATCTACTCAAATTGGTTCTTCGTGAGGTAGCCGTCTTTGTAGACCAGGACGGGAGACTGCTTGCCGACTCGGATGATCAAGCTGTAGCCCTTACCTAAAGCCTTCTTCAATGAGGCACTGGTTTGGATGAAGTTGTGCGCGAACTTGGGCCATTTGGCTTGCTTGGCCTGACTCGGGTCCGCGTGGAGGGCCTTGATGGTCTTCTTTAGGCTGGTATTGGTAATGGTCAGTGTGTACGTCTTGGTTGCCTGGTCAAAGGTCACCGGCCCCAGCTTTTTCAGGGACTTAGCTAATTGTTGGGTGACCTGCTTTTCGGCATCTGCTTGGGTCATGGTGTGGTCGCTACTAGCAAAGGCCTGACCAGATTGCGAGCTGATGGCCGACGTTTTGGAAACGGCACTTTCGGTTGACTGGGCCCGCTGCTGATGGCCAGACCAGTAGGGCAGTTTCCAAACGGCACCGGCCGTGACCAGAATCGTGAGCACTAAAACGATCAGCGGCCCACGCCGGGATTCTCCCCGTCGCCCGGCGTTGATTACTGAAAAAAAGGTAATGACGATAAAAATGGCACCCAGAATCGCAATTCCTAAGAACATGTTAACCCCTCCGCATGATAAGTTAGGTTAAGTATAGCATGAAAGCGGTGAGGAAGGTTAGGACGTGTCGGCCAGAGCAAACAAAACGTGAAAGACTATGCAAACTCGAATATTTTCTTGGCTTCAGCAATGAAAACGGCTTCTCGGGGAATTATAACCGAATATTAATCAAAAATCCATCGCATAGAGTTAATGTTTCGGGTATAATAAAGACATTCAAGAGAGAAATGAGGAGATTCGATTGACTAACGTATACTTAGCAGGACCCTTCTTTGATGATGAACAGACTTCCCGGATCGAACGGGCAGAAAAGGCCTTAGCTGCCAATCCCCGAGTGGCCAACGTGTTTAGCCCTCGGTTAAGTGAAATTCCTGGCCTAGAAATGGGCACGCCTGAATGGGCGACGCAAACCTTCCAAATGGATGTTCACCAGATCGACCAGGCGGACGTTGTGGTTGCCTTGGTCGACTTCGTGGATGACCAGGTGGACTCCGGGACGGCCTTCGAGATTGGTTACGCCTTTCACAGCAAGAAGCCAGTCGTGGTCTTACACGAAAAGGACACCATCTTAAACTTGATGCTAGCGGAAGGGCTCCACGCCTACCTCCGCGAAGCCGAAGCCTTGGCTGCCTATGATTTTGCCACATTGCCAGAAAGTCATTACCAAGGTAAAGTCATTTAATCCGATAATTTCAGCAAAAAAGTCAGCCCTCGCAGATGGAGAGCTGGCTTTTTAACATAAGTATGCGGTCGTTAGTGGACGTCGTCACGGAATAGACCGACGACTTTGCCCAAAACGCTGACGTGATTCAAAATAATCGGGGCCATGGTGTCGTTTTCTGGTTGAAGCCGGTAGTGATCGGCTTCCTTGAAGAACCGTTTACAAGTGGCCTCATTTTCTTCCGTCATGGCAATGACGATATCGCCGTTGTCGGCGGATTGTTGCCGGCGGACGATGACCTGGTCGCCGTTTAAGATGCCGATGTTGATCATACTTTCGCCCCGAATCGTGAGCATAAAGAGCTGATCGTCATCATTTTCAAATTCAGGCGGAACGGGGAAGTAGTCCGTGGCTTCCTGAACGGCAAGGATTGGTTCGCCGGCCGTAACGGTTCCCAAGACGGGAATTCGCGTTTGTTCTTCGTGGACGCCTAATTCTTCTAACCCAGCGGGCGTGACTTCCAGTGCCCGGGGCTTGGTCGGGTCCTTGACTAACAGCCCCTTCTTTTCTAGGCGGGCGATGTGACCGTGGACCGTCGACGTTGAAGAAAGCGCAACGGCTTCCCCAATTTCACGGACAGTGGGGGGATACCCTTTTTCATTGACCCGTTCCCAAATGAAGCGGAGAACGGCGATTTGTTTGCTTTCAGAAGCCTTACTCATTTTTTCTGCCACCTCGTTCGTCATTCGTAGTTTTGTTTAGTGCAATTGTAGCATAGGTACCGAACGTTTTCAAACAGATGTTCGGTTAAATTGGTTGAAATTTGAAAATAACCCTGATATGATAGGTGTCGACTTGAATTTTCAAGGAAAATAACGTAACTAAACTCAAATACTTTTACAAGGAGGACTGTTCATGGCAGAACCCACAATGGACACCCTATTAACACGCATCAACGAACTCGCACACAAGAACAAGGCTGAAGGCCTGACGCCCGCTGAGAAGACGGAACGCGCTGGCTTACGGCAACAATATTTGAAGCTCTTCAAGGCCAGCTTCCGTAGCCAAGTTGAAATGCTGCAGGTCTACGACAAGAACGGCAAGGAAGTTACCCCTGAAAAGGTCCGTCAGATCCAACGCAACAAGGGCTTGCGGGACGATTAAGCGGTAATGGCGAGTCCTTTTTGGGATTCGCTCTTTTAATTTGGTTTAAGTTTGTGTAGAATTGTTAAATGAATGACTTCATCAAAGGAGGGGAAACGACTTGGCAACTTGGATCTGGATCTTAATCGTGATCGTCGTCGGTTTAGCCTGTGCAGCGGGTGGCTTTTTCGGCGCACGGAAGTACATGGAAAACTATCTGAAAGACAATCCACCAATCAACGAAGACCAATTACGGGCAATGATGTTGCAAATGGGCCAAAAGCCTTCACAGCGGAAACTTCATCAAATGATGAACGCCATGCAACAAAATGCACACAAAAAATAAGTTGGTTTTTTTGAGACTCGCTTCCAGTTTTCTTCCTGGAGCGAGTCTTTTTCGTTGTATTTTCTCAGATTTCCAGTAAAATGATAAAGTCTGTGCTATATTTTAATCATATTCTAATTTTTAAGGAGGGATGTTCGTGAGTATTTTTCGCAAATTATCTTGGTATTTCCGGTTGGAATGGCGGCGATACCTGGTCGGGGTCATTGGCTTGTTGCTGACGGCACTCATCGCGATTATTCCCCCGCGGATCATCGGGAACATGGTCGATGGCATTCACGGGCAGACCATGACGGGCCACGTGCTGGCCATGGACTTATTATTCGTGACGCTGGCGGCACTCGCCCAGTATGGCACGCGCTACATTTGGCGTAACGCCATCTGGGGTGGTGCGGCCCGGTTGGAGCAATTATTACGTAACCGACTGTTCAACCATTTCATGCAAATGGACCGGGTCTTTTACCAGAAGTATCGGACCGGGGATCTGATGGCCCACGCAACCAATGACTTGGAGGCCGTCCAACGGGTCGCCGGCGGCGGGATTCTCCAATTCGCCGATGCGATTATTACCGGGGGTACCACGTTGATTGCCATGATGGCATTGATCGACTGGCGGCTGACGTTATTGGCCATCGTGCCATTTCCATTTCTCGCGGTCATCTCGTGGTATCTGGGACAGAAGATTCACCGGGCCTTTGGGGAGTCTCAAGCGGCATTTTCGCGGCTGAACAATAAGGCTCAGGAAAGTATTAGTGGCATCAAGGTCATCAAGGCTCTCGGTCAAGATGACGCCGACGTTGCCGACTTTGACAGTCAGGTCGACCAGACCATTCAGATCAACCGGCGCGTGAACCGGTTGGATTCCATGTTTGACCCCGCCATTACCTTAATTATCTCGATCTCTTACGTGGCGACCATCGTGCTTGGGGGCCTGTTTGTCACCCACAACGTGATTACGATTGGGAACCTGGTGTCCTTCATCAGTTACCTAGCCATGATGGTTTGGCCGATGTTTGCTGTCGGGATGCTGTTTAACACCATGGAACGGGGCAATGCCAGTTATGACCGGGTCATGGAGCTACTGGCTCAAAAGACCCACATCATTGACCAGACCAATGGGATTCAGACGCGGCCAAGCGGAACGCTGAGCTATCACGTTCAGCAGTTTGACTATCCGGACAATGCTGGGGCCAGTCTGAAACGCATCGACTTCGAGCTGCCAGCCGGGCATACGCTGGGCATCGTTGGCCGGGTCGGTGCGGGGAAGTCCACGATTATGAAATTGATCCTGCGGGAATTTGACAATTATTCCGGCGAGATCGACTTCGGGGGTCACCCCATCAAGGATTACGCGCTGGACAGCTATTTGCCAGCCATTGGGTACGTGCCTCAGGAAAGTTTCCTGTTCTCATCCAACATTTTTGAAAATATTCGGTTTGCTCGGCCCGACGCCTCACAAGCTGAGGTTGAAGCTGCCGCGGCCAAGAGTGATCTAGCGGGGCAGATTGCCAAATTACCGGCGGGGTATGAGACCGAAGTCGGTGAAGAAGGCATCTCCTTGTCTGGGGGACAACGACAACGGTTAGCGATTGCCAGAGCGTTGCTGATCAATCCTGAATTGCTGATCCTAGACGATGCCCTGTCGGCTGTGGATGCTGAGACTGAAGCGGAGATCCTGGAGAATTTGAAAGCCGAACGGGCCAACAAGACCACGATTATTTCCGCTCACCGGTTAAGTTCCGTCATGAACGCCGACGAAATCTTGGTCTTGGATCAAGGGGCCGTGGTCGAACGCGGAACGCATGAGGACCTCATGGCGGCTCACGGCTGGTACCAACGCATGTTTAATCAGCAACAATTAGAAACACAAGTGAAGGGAGGCATCAGTGATGGCAGATAAGACACACCAGTCAGCTTGGGCGCACAGCATGTCCAGCAAGGAACAACTGACCGTGATCAAGCGGCTCTTCAAGTTTGCGGCACCGTACAAATGGTTTTTCATCGGTTCCGTCATCTTGTCGGCGTTGATCAGTGCGGTCAACGCCTTCTTGCCGTGGCTGCTGCAGACCTACATGGACAAATATTTACGGACCAACAATGCCACCATTGTAATCATGTGGCTGTTTGCTGGGCTTTACCTCTTCGGCATGATCGTGAAAGCCGTCTTCCAGTTCTGGCAAAACTATACCAGTACCATGGGGGCCGAGTACATGCTGGAAAATGTCCGTCGCAAATTATTTAACGATTTGCACGGCAAGGGGATGCGCTACTTCGATCAAACGCCGGGCGGGTCGATCCTGTCGCGGTTGATGAACGATACCATGACGTTCTCCAACTTCTGGGCCCTGTTCAACACGCTGGTGCTGGCCCTATTTGCGGTCATTTCGTCCTTCATCGCCATGTTCGTGACGGACGTGACGGTGGCGCTGTGGACGCTGGTGTTGGTGCCATTTCTCGCGTTAACGATCTGGTACTACCAACGCTTCAGTTCCAAGGTCTACCGGCGCATGCGGGAACGGCTCAGTGAGCTAAATACCAAGCTGGCCGAAGCCATTACCGGGATCAGCGTCATTCAGGAATTCCGGCAAGAAAAGCGAACGGCGAAAAACTTTGAAAAGACCAACGAGGCGTACTACGGTACACGGCGTGATATGATTCGGACCAACTCACTTCTGTTGAGCCCCATCATCAACTTGTTCTATGCGTTGGGAACGGTCATTATCTTAGGACTCTTCGGGATTCGCGGGGTCCACGAGGTTGTGGCTGCCGGGGTGATTTACGCGTTCATTACCTACCTGAACAACTTCTACAGCCCAATGAGTAATATGATGGATAATCTGAGTGACTTCCAAAACGGGATGGTGGCTGGCTCGCGGGTCTTACGGATCATTGATGATCGGACCTTAGCGCCGCAGCAGCATCCGGTGGCGGACGCGAAAATCACGGCCGGCAAAATTGAATTTCGCCACGTGACCTTCGCCTACGACCAAGAACACCCAGTCTTGCGTGACGTTTCATTCGTCGCCGAACCGGGCCAAACGGTCGCCTTAGTGGGCCAGACGGGGTCCGGGAAGACGTCAACCATCAACGTGTTGATGCGCTTCTACGAATTCCAATCCGGCCAAGTTCTGATCGACGGGCGTGACATCCGCGAGTATCCAGCGGCTGAATTACGGTCGAAGATGGGCCTGGTCCTCCAAGAACCCCAGCTTTTTTACGGCGACATTCAGACCAATATTCGCATGTTCAACCCGGATATTTCGGACGAACAAGTTCAGCGTGCGGCGCACTTTGTTCAGGCTGACGAGTTCATCGATCAGTTGCCACAAGGGTACGCCACACCCGTACTTGAACGGGGGACGGAGTATTCAGCCGGTCAACGCCAGCTGATTACGTTTGCTCGGACCGTGGTCACGGATCCAAAGATTTTGATCTTAGACGAAGCCACGGCTAACGTCGATACGGAAACGGAAACCATGATTCAAAATGGCCTGGATCGGATTCAAGAAAACCGGACGACGATTGCGATTGCCCACCGGTTATCCACGATTCAAAACGCCGATTTGATTCTGGTCTTGAACCAAGGAAAAATCGTCGAACGGGGGACCAACGATGAATTGATGGCCCAGCACGGCTACTACTACGACATGATTGAACTGCAAAACGCGGCTCACGTTGCGGAGTGACGATGATTGTGCTGGCCGCCTTGCCGTTGGCCAAATTTGGACCGTGACGCTGTGGGAAGGACCGGTCGAAGCCAAAAATCGTGTCTCGAAGACGCCAGTTTCCAAGCAAGTCACTTGAAAACTCCCACGGCTGAGTCCAAATTTAGCTCACTCACGGCTACGTGGCAGATCATTCGCGCATGTTGATGAACGTTGTTATTTCAGCGATGTTCTTGCTAACTTTATGTTTGATCTCTGACAGCCGCAGGTGACGGGGTGGACTGATTTAATGTTCACGATCCCTGTCAGCTGGGTAATTATAAGGTGTTTCGGTACTTGCAACCTTTAGTCATCAAAAAAGGATTGTTCTCGTCAGCGGGTGCTGGCAGGAACAATCCTTTTGCTTACTTCTTTTTTTCACCGGTGACATCGACGTAATGGAAATTGGGATCGATCTCTTGGTCGAGTTGGTCAAAGGCCGCCTGCATCTGCTTTTCGATGACGGCCTGGCCTTCTTCGTTGAGCTTCATCTTGCGGTCGATGACGATTGGTGTGCCAAAGGCAATCGTGACGGGCTTGCGTGAGAACAGTTGCTTGAACGTCAGTGGACCCTGGTAAACGGCGGGCACCAGGGGCACCCCAGCCATTTTGGCAATGACCGCGGCCCCCCCCTTGAGTTCACTAGAATGCCGTGAACCGGATGGGAACATGATCAAGGACAGGTCGCCTTGGCGCAGGATGCGCACGGGCGTCTTGATGGCGGATGGCCCCGGGTGATCACGATTTACCGGGAAACCATTGACATGTTTCAACAACCATCGGAAAATAGGGTTTTGGAACAATTCTTCTTTTGCCATGAAGCTGAACTTCCGGGGATAGGCCGCCATCGCGAAATAGACGGGGTCAAACCAAGTACGGTGCGGGCCCACTAAGACGTAGGGGCCATCCGGTAAGTCAGCTTGGTGAACGTAGCGGGCGCGACCGTTGATGAGAAATAGAATCGTGCAAACCACGCCACGTAGAAATTTATAAAACATGTGGTGCGCTCCTCTCGAATGAGACCATTTCATCTAGTATGCAAAAAAAACGGCACCGTTGCAAGTTATCTCTAAAAATTTTGAAAGTGGGTGGTCAAATTGACCTTGAAACCCGATGAACGCATTGACCAGTTGTATAGCCAAGATATTCAGATCATTCAAAGCCCCGAGGTCTTCGCGTTCTCACTGGACGCCGTGTTGCTTGCGGACTTCGCCAAGCTGCCGTTACGGGCCAGTAGCCAGACCGTTGACCTGTGTGCCGGCAACGGGGCAGTCGGCCTGTTCATGAGTCACAAGACACACGGCAAGATTGCCGAGGTGGAGATCCAACCCCGCTTGGCTGACATGGCACGTCGAAGTGTGGCCCTGAACCAGCTAGACGACCAGATGACCGTCTACGAGGGGGACTTGGCCCAGGTCAACCAGTGGATTCCCAAGGACTCAGCAGACGTGGTGACCTGTAACCCGCCGTACTTTGAGGATTTACCGGACAGTCAGAAGAATCCGAACCGTTATCTGGCCATCGCCCGTCACGAAATTTTGACGAACCTGGCGACCATCGTGGCAACGACCAGTGGTCTATTGAAGATGAACGGCAAGGCCTACTTCGTTCACCGGCCGGACCGCTTGTTTCAGCTGCTACAACTGATGGCGGCTAACCGCTTGGCTCCCAAACGCATCCGGTTGGTCCACCCCAAGCCGAACAAAGAAGCCAACATGGTTCTAGTTGAGGCCATCAAGGATGGAAAGCCCGGTGGTGTGCGGTTCCCGGCGCCAGTGACTGTATACGATGCGCAGGGCAACTACACGCCAGAAGTGGAGGCGTTGCTCTATGGCCGCCAATAAGGCGTATTATTTCTATGTGCTGTTATGCGCAGACAACTCACTGTATGGGGGATTCACCACGGACGTTGCCAAACGGTTTGCGACCCATTTAGCCGGTAAGGGAGCCAAGTATACCAAGGTCCATCGACCGCTCAAGGTGCTCTACAGCGAGGCTTTTGACAACAAACACGATGCACTCCACGCCGAATGGGCCTTCAAGCATCAGAGCCGCCAGCACAAATTAGCGTATTTGGCGGCGCACGGAATAAGTGTTTAGTGGTGCACAAGCCAGTTTTTGTGTTAAACTAATTAAGTGCTTTAGAAACAGATATCTTTTTAGGAGGAACTAACTGTGAAAATTATTGCTTATGGCATTCGTGACGATGAACAACCTTACTTGAAGCAATGGTCTAAGGACCAAGGGATTGAAGTTAAGGCTGTTGGAGATTTACTGGACGAAAAGACGGTTGATCTTGCTAAGGGCTATGACGGCGCAGTTGTCTACCAACAAAAGCCTTATACGGCGGCAGTCTTAGACAAGCTAGCCGCTAACGGGGTTACGAATCTGTCATTACGGAACGTTGGGGTTGATAACGTTGATGCTGACGCTGTTAAGCGTAACGGCTTCAAGGTTACCAACGTCCCAGCTTACTCACCAGAAGCCATCGCTGAATTAACGGTGACCCAACTGATGCGCTTGTTACGTCGGACCCCTACGTTCGACCGCAAACAAGCCAATGGTGACTTGACTTGGGCCCCAGACATTGCTGATGAATTGAACAGCATGACTGTTGGTGTTGTGGCAACTGGTCGAATCGGCCGCGCTGCGATGAAGATCTACCAAGGCTTTGGTGCTAAGGTCATCGCTTACGATGTTTACCACAACCCAGAATTGGAAAAGCAAGGGATCTACGTTGACACCATGGACGAATTGTACGCCCAAGCTGACGTGATTTCCTTACATGCCCCAGCAACGAAGGACAACGACAAGATGTTGAACGACGACGCCTTCAGCAAGATGAAGGATGGCGTTTGGATCTTGAACCCTGCCCGTGGTGCCCTTATCGACACTGATGCATTGATCCGGGCCTTAGACAGCGGCAAGGTTGCCGGTGCCGCCTTGGATGTTTACGAAGACGAAGTTGGTATCTTCAACACCGACTTTGGCAGCTTCGATGCTATTCCTGACGAACGGCTGAAGAACTTGATGAAGCGCGAAAACGTGCTGGTTACGCCACACATCGCCTTCTACACCAAGACTGCCGTTAAGAACATGGTGCAATTTGCTTTGAACAACAACAAGCAATTGATCGAAACGGGCAAGGCTGAAAACGAAGTTAAGTTTTAAGCACTAACCGCGAAGATGTCTGACGAGTCATTTGACGAGTTGGACTAAAAATGACCAGTCGACTGAACATTCAGTTGGCTGGTCATTTCTTTCGGAAAAAGATTTCGTTCAGGGCAAACAAAAACTGGTCAGGGGATAGCCAAAGCATATCCCTAAACCAGTTTTAAAAGTCAAATTGAAAAATGATTGTGTCAGTAAACTTCGGTCCAGTGGTAGGCTGATTGCTAAAATTAGCGAGACCAGAATACCACCATCAGCTAGCAGGTTTGCCTGCACTGGAGGACGCCTCCGGTCTGAAAACCATGGCTCCACTGCCAGTTGATAGATGCTGATTGCATACAACCTCAGTTAACCCTATCGGTAAGCCAATTGTCGATTGTACTTACTTTTGTAGCCGAGAGTCCGCCAAATATGGGTTCAGCCGTGGGAGTTACCTAAGCGGCATGGTTTCATGCGGCTTAGGTAACTGGCGTCTTTGAGACGCGAATTTCGGCTCAAAGGCGAGGTGTCGAGACCGCACTTCGGCTCGACCCGTCCGCCCACAGCGTTCCGACCCATATTTGGCGGACGGCAGGCGGCCAGTCCAGACTGTGCAGCTGGACATAATGACATTTATCGGCCGTTAGAGTTAATCAGGACATTTCGGGAACGGCGGATAGGGCTAGCAGGAGATCCTGCAGCTCCAACGAATCCCCAACGGTTTGGTCAGGAATCCAGTTGCCATTCGTCATTTCCGCGTTGCGGTGGTTAAACCAAAAGGCGTGCCACCCGGCTTGCTTGGCACCCTTGACGTCCATGCCGTAGCAATCGCCCACGTAGGCCACTTCGCTGGCACGCAGGTTGAGTCGGTGATTCATCAAGGTGAAGATTTGGGGATCCGGCTTGGCTAAGCCAGCTTCCTCGGACGTGATGATATTATCCCGGTCGACCCACCGGTGCATTTGCAGTTGCATCACTTTTGCCAATTGGTGTTGCGTTTTACCATTGGTAATAATGCCCAGTTTGAATTGGTCCTTCAGCTGGTCTAAGGCCGTTGACAGGCCAGGGAAGAGGGTAATGTGCTTGAGTCCTTCGGCATAGGTTCGTTCGAAGGTCACCGCCATGGCGGGCGTCACCAGGCCACGATGCTGTTGGTTCAGCGTTGCGTTCAACCGATTGACCGCCATCTCCTCGTGGGTCCAATTGCCATTGGCCACTTGGGCATACGCCTGGGTACTTTGGCAACGGTAATCCTGCAGGGCTTGGGTGAAATCAAAATTCTCAGAGTTGGTTACTAGTGGGGCTAAGGCGGCTACGAAAGGCGCCTTTTGGTCATAGAGCGTGTCATCGACATCGAAGACGACCGCTTTTATCATTTCGTTTCCTCCTCGTTTAATTCCTTAGCAGTTTACCATATTCAGAAAAAAAAGCCAATTTAATCCCGAACTTGGCAAATTTAACTTGTGTTTACCGCTAGTGTTTTGTATAATAACTTTCGGTGCGTATGCGCCAATTCACACCTCGCGTGATGACCGGAGGGGTGCTCGCTTGCGAGTTCTCCAGTCAAATGAGCGTGGGGGAGGAAATCAAAAACTATTTGGAGGCATTTTATCATGGCTGTTATTTCAATGAAACAACTGCTCGAAGCCGGTGTCCACTTTGGTCACCAAACGCGTCGCTGGAACCCTAAGATGAAGCAATACATCTTCACGGAACGTAACGGTATCTACATCATCGACTTACAAAAGACGGTGAAGTTGATCGATGCTGCTTACAACTACATGAAGGACGAAGCTGCTAAGGGCGCCGTTGTTCTGTTTGTTGGGACTAAGAAGCAAGCACAAGACTCTATCGAAGAAGAAGCTACTCGTGCCGGTCAATACTACGTTAACCACCGTTGGTTAGGTGGGACTTTGACCAACTGGGAAACCATCCAAACTCGGATCAAGCGTCTGAAGAGCTTGAAGAAGATGGCGACTGACGGTACTTTTGATGTTCTTCCTAAGAAGGAAGTTTCCTTGCTGAAGAAGTCTCAAGACAAGTTGGAACGTTTCTTAGGCGGTATCGAAGACATGCCTAAGTTACCTGACGTTATGTTCATCGTTGACCCTCGTAAGGAACAAATCGCCGTTCACGAAGCACAAAAGTTGAACATTCCGATCGTTGCGATGGTTGATACGAACACTGACCCAGACGAAATTGACGTGGTTATCCCATCTAACGATGACGCTATCCGTGCCGTTCGTTTGATCACTTCTAAGATGGCTGACGCTATCGTTGAAGGCCGTCAAGGTGAAGACCAAGTTGACGAGAAGACCTTTGAAGGCCAAAAGTCTGATGCCGCTAAGGGCGACAAGAAGACCGCTGACAACTCAATGGAAAGCATCGTTAACGCCGTTGAAGGCGACAACAAGTAATTAAATGCAAGGTTGTGGGCAACCACAACTTTCCAAATATGATTTAAAGCACCTTAGGCTGGCTTAATGTTTAGGACCGATAATGGCCTGAGATTGAGTCAGTCTTTTTTGGTGCCTTGAATGAATTGATAAAAGGAGGCCATTACACATGGCAAGTAAAATCACTGCAGCACAAGTTAAAGAGTTACGGGACAAGACTCAAGTTGGGATGATGGATGCTAAGAAGGCCCTCGTTGCTTCTGAAGGCGACATGGACAAAGCCATCGACTTCTTACGTGAAAAGGGTATCGCAAAGGCCAAGAAGAAGAGCGGCAACATTGCTGCTAACGGTTTGGCACGCGTGAAGGTTGACGGCAACACCGCAGCCATCATCGAAGTGAACTCTGAAACTGACTTCGTTGCCACCAACGACACGTTCAACGCGTTAGTTGATTCCATTGCGAACACGATTGCTGACAAGCAACCAGCTGACTTGGATGCTGCTTTGGCATTACCAACCGCTGATGGCGACACGATCAACGAAGCCATCGTTAAGACGACGCAAGTGACTAGTGAAAACGTGAAGTTACGTCGTTTCGCTGTTGAAAAGAAGACCGATAGCCAAGTATTCGGTTCTTACTTACACCAAGGTGGCCAAATCGCCGCATTGGTTGTCCTGGAAGGTGCTGACGAAGCCACTGCCAAGGACGTTGCAATGCACGTCGCTGCCATCAACCCAGAATTCGTTTCTCGCGATGACATTCCAGCTGACCGTTTGGCACACGAACGCGAAGTCTTGAAGCAAGAAGCCTTGAACGAAGGCAAACCTGAAAAGATCGTTGAAAAGATGGTCGAAGGTCGTTTGCACAAGTACTTGGCTGAAATCAGCTTAGCTGACCAACCATTCGTTAAAGACGGCGACCAAACTGTTAGCCAATTCGTTGCTAGCAAGGGTGGCAAGTTAGTGACCTTTGTCCGTTACGAAGTTGGTGAAGGAATCGAAAAGAAGACGGTTGACCTGGCCAAAGAAGTTCAAGACCAAATCAACGGCTAATTTTTGAAACAAAAGCGTAGATTCCGGTAAGGGACTACGCTTTTTTGTTAGACTGGCGTGTGCAGGGGGTGGCTTAGCCAGGTGGCGAGTGGAAATATCAGCGAATTTGTAAGGAATTCACGGTTTTCGTCGCCCCTGACTATCGTTCGCCCCGCGTTTATGATAGAATTATTGTCAGAATACAATAGGAGGAAACACAATGGCGGACGTAAAGTATAAACGGATTATGCTGAAGCTCAGTGGCGAGGCTTTGGCCGGCGACAAAGGGTTTGGCATCAATCCGCCAGTAATTAAAACCGTAGCGGAAGAGGTCAAGAGTGTTTATAACTTGGGCATTCAAATCGCTATTGTGGTTGGTGGTGGTAACATGTGGCGTGGCGTATCTGGTGAACAGATGGGCATGGAACGGGCCCAAGCCGACTACATTGGCATGTTAGCGACCATCATGAACGCATTGGCATTGCAGGACAACTTGGAATCCATCGGGGTGCCAACGCGGGTGCAGACTTCTATTGAAATGCGTCAGATCGCGGAACCTTACATCCGGCGCAAGGCCATTCGGCACCTGGAAAAGGAACGCGTCGTTATCTTCGCTGGGGGCACGGGGTCACCGTACTTCTCCACGGATACGACGGCGGCCTTACGAGCAGCTGAAATCAACGCTGACGCCATCTTGATGGCGAAGAACGGGGTTGATGGTATTTACTCAGCTGATCCGAACAAGGATCCTAACGCCGTGAAGTTTGACCAATTAACGCAGTTAGATATTATTAACAAGGGCTTGCACGTGATGGATACCACGGCTAGCTCACTTTCAATGGATAATGACATCCCATTCGTCGTCTTTAACTTGAACCAAGCGGGCAATATCCGCAAGGTCGTTGAGGGCGAAAACATTGGGACGACAGTTAGGGGTAAATAATTATGGCTGATCAGATTGTAACAACTGCAGAAACAAAAATGAAAAAAGCGGAAGACGCCTTAAAGCGCGAATTGGGAACGATTCGGGCCGGCCGGGCCAACGCCAGCATTTTGAACCGGGTCATGGTTGAATACTACGGCACCGCAACGCCACTGAACCAAGTGGCTTCCATCACCATTCCTGAAGCACGGGTCTTGATGGTGACGCCTTACGATAAGTCCGCTTTGGAAGACATCGAAAAGGGCATCATGGAATCTGACGTCGGTATCACCCCAGCCAACGACGGAACGGCCATTCGGTTGGTCATTCCGCAATTGACTGAGGAACGCCGTAAGGAAATCGCCAAGCAAGTTAAGGCGACTGCCGAAGAAGGCAAGGTAGCGGTTCGTAACGTCCGGCGTGATGCGATGGACAGCATCAAGAAGGGCCACAAGAATGGCGACTACACCGACGATGATTTACACAACCTGGAAGACCAAGTTCAAAAGGTAACGGACAAGGCCATCAAGGGTGTCGACGCGATTGCGGCTGACAAAGAAAAAGAAATTATGACCGACTAATTCACGGACAAGGAGCGCTTAAACATGGCAGAAGACAAGCAAAATAACCAAGAAGAACCAGAAAACATTGAAATCACCCCGGGTTCCAAGGAATTCGGCAAGATGGTTTTCCGGTTGAACAATCCGGTCAACGCCGAGAACGTCTCAATCTTGAACTACAACGGTGCTGAATTGGAAGAAATCCAAGATGGCGTGTACGCCCAACCCGCTTTTGTGAGTGATGATTTCAACCTCTTCTTCGTGGTCACCCAATTAATTGGGGACGACTGGATCGTGGCCTTTTCTAAGGCAACCATCGAGAACGGCAACGAAATTACGGACCTCTCAGATCCATTGCCAACCGGGGAAGGCTTGAACCTGCTGGGCCAAGTTAGCGCCGATGACGCCAACAACCTGTTGAGCTACTTTGGTACGTTAGCAGATGCTAAACGTGGCGAATGGCGGTTAATTGAGTAACCGGTCAAAATTTAAGTTTTCGCTCAATTTGGGGGCCGGGATAGTTTCCCGGTCTCTTTTTTGTTATGATGAGAGGTTGTAAAGACCACAATGGAGGTGCGCCGTGTTTTCATTTTCAAATAAAAATCAAGCGACAGGTGAAGTCGAGGAGCGACAGTTAGATGAAACCAATATCCCAGCTCACGTGGCCATCATCATGGATGGTAACGGTCGGTGGGCGCAACAGCGGCATTTACCGCGAATCGCCGGTCATAAACAAGGGATGAACACCGTCAAGACGGTGGCGAAGGCTGCCAGTCATTTGGGCGTGAAGGTACTGACCCTCTATGCCTTTTCGACGGAAAATTGGAAGCGACCAACGGCAGAGGTGAACTACCTGATGAAGCTACCCGTGGACTTCTTCGGAACGTTTGTGCCAGACCTGATCAAGAACAATATCCGCGTCAAGGTCATGGGGTATACGGATCAATTACCGGCTGCCACCCAACAAGCAGTGAACAACGCGATTGCGGACACTGCTCACTGTACGGGGATGGTGCTCAACTTTGCGTTGAATTACGGTGGTCGGGCCGAAATCGTGACGGCCGTGCAAGCCTTAGCCCAACAGGTACAAGCCGGTCAGCTAGACCCAGCAGCCATTGACGACGCGGCCATCGACCGCCAGCTGATGACCCATGATTTGGGGGATTTGCGGGATCCCGACTTGCTGATTCGGACCAGCGGGGAAGAACGACTCTCAAATTTCATGCTCTGGCAGGTCGCCTACAGCGAGTTTGTCTTCATGCAACAACATTGGCCGGACTTCGACCAAGCGGCCCTGGAAGAGGCTATTTATGAGTATCAACAGCGTCACCGGCGCTTTGGTGGGCTGACACCTGAACCGGAGAAAAATTAAACTGAGGAGTTTTTAATTATGAAACAACGGGTCATTACGGCGGTTATCGCCTTGATTATCTTTATCCCCATCATCATTGCCGGGGGTATTTGGGTCGATATTGCGGCCATTGCGTTAGGGTTAGTGGCGTTGTCTGAAGTCCTGATCATGCGTAAGAAATTATTGGTTAGCCCGGAAGCTTGGATCTCCGGCCTGGGCATCATCGCGGTGATTGCGCCGGATAGCTGGTGGAACTGGTTACCCAGCCACTTGAATCCTTGGTACATCGTCTATCTTTTCGTCTTGTTATTATTGTTACGGACGGTCGTTTCTAAGAACCGCTTTTCCTTTGACGATGCCGGGGTGATCACCCTGAGCATGCTGTACATCGGCATTGGCTTTCACTTCTTTATTGCCGCGCGTGGCGTGAGCCTAATGGCATTGTTGTACGCGCTGTTTATCGTGTGGACGACGGATTCTGGCGCCTACATGATCGGCCGTAAATTAGGGAAGCACAAGCTGGCACCACACATCAGTCCCAACAAGACCTGGGAAGGGTCGATCGGGGGGAGTCTCGTGGCCACCGTTGTGGGTATGGCCTTTTGGCTCTTTTTCCCGATTGGTCACTTCAACCCAGCGATTATGATCATCTTGACACTGCTGTTCTCCATCGTGGGACAATTTGGTGACTTGGTCGAATCCGCATTGAAACGCTACTACGGCGTCAAGGATTCCGGTAAGATTTTGCCCGGGCATGGGGGAATTTTAGACCGGTTTGATAGTTTACTGTTAGTTCTCCCCGTTATCCATTTATTCGGATTGATCTAAGCGCGGCTGTTCGCTTGCGCCGCCTAGGGTCCTTAGGGTATGCTAGGGGGCAGATGTAAAAAACGACACGCTACTCTTAACTGAAGAAGGGACGACACCTGTGATTACAACGATTATTACCTTTATCATCGTCTTTGGGATTCTGGTCATCGTGCACGAGTTTGGGCATTTTTACTTTGCCAAACGCGGTGGCATCTTGGTGCGAGAATTCTCGATCGGGATGGGCCCCAAGTTGGTCTATCACCGAGGCAAAGACGGGACGACCTACACGTTACGGCTCTTGCCCGTTGGTGGGTACGTCCGCATGGCTGGGGCGGAAGACGACGAAGAAGAAATCAAACCGGGGACACCAGTCAGCCTCTACGTCGGCGCTGACGAAAAGGTGCAACGGATTAACACGAGTAAAAAATCAACGCTCTTTAACGGGATTCCATTAGAAGTCACGGGAACGGACCTGGAAGATGAACTGTGGATCGAAGGGTACGAGAATGGTGACGAGTCTGAAGTCAAACGCTATCCTGTTGCCCATAACGCGACCATCATTGAAGCCGATGGGACCGAGCTGCAGATTGCGCCTAAAGACGTGCAATTTCAGTCGGCTACGCTAGGTCGGCGGTTGATGACCAACTTTGCTGGGCCGATGAACAACATTCTGTTGGCCATCGTGACTTTCATGTTGATGTCATTCGTGCAAGGTGGCGTGGCGATGGGCACCAACCAAATTCAGGTGGCCAGTTCACCCATTTCTGTGGCCAAGAAGGCCGGCATTCAGACTAACGATAAGATCACTGCGGTCAATGGGAAGAAGACCACTAGCTGGACGGATCTGAGCACCGCCATCCAACCCCGGGCGAACAAGAGGACCACGGTGACTATTCAACGCGGGTCAAAAACGAAACAAGTCACGTTGACGCCGGCTGGTCAGAAGTCTAACGGCAAAACCGTGGGGATGATTGGGATTACCCAGGCCCAGGATAAGCACGTGGGGGCCATTTTGGCTTCCGGGTTTACCCAAACCTGGACCATGACCAAAGCCCTCTTTGGGGCCCTGTGGCACATGGTTTCGGGTCACTTTAGCTTAAATGACTTGGGCGGTCCCGTGGCGATCTTTGCCACGACCTCACAGGCGACCCAGTATGGGGCCGTGGGAATCTTGAATTTCCTGGCATTTCTGTCGATTAACTTGGCAATTGTCAATTTACTACCAATTCCAGCCCTGGATGGTGGTAAAATATTATTAAACTTTATTGAAGCTATCCGGCGCAAACCACTTTCCGAAAATGTGGAAGCGGCGATTACGTTGGTGGGTGTAGGGTTCTTGGTCCTACTGATGTTGTTAGTCACGTGGAACGATATTGAACGCTACTTCATTCATTAACAAATTCGGTCGTTACGAGAAGGGAATATTGAACTATGAAACAATCGAAACTACTCATTCCAACTTTAAAGGAAGTGCCCAATGGTGCTGAGGCCCTCAGCCATCAAATGATGTTGCGGGCCGGCTACATTCGTCAGGTCACGGCGGGGGTTTACGCCTACTTGCCATTGGCCTACCGGGTCTTGACGAACATCGAAACCATCATCCGTGAGGAAATGGCCAAGATCGATGCTGTCGAAACCCTGATGCCAGCCATTTTACCAGCCAGTCTATGGCAGGAATCTGGTCGGTACGACACGTACGGTGCCAACTTATTTAAGCTGAAGAACCGTCACGACACTGACTTTATCCTGGGACCAACGCACGAAGAAACCTTTACCATGTTGATTCGTGATGCCGTCAAGTCTTATAAGCGCCTGCCGCTGGTGATGTACCAAATCCAGCCCAAGTATCGTGATGAAGACCGTCCACGCTACGGCCTATTGCGGGGCCGTGAATTCATCATGAAGGATGGTTATTCCTTCTCCATCAACGATGAGGACCTCAACCGGATCTACGACCAAATGGAACAGGCCTACGAAAACATCTTCGACCGGGTCGGCTTAAACTACCGGGCTATTGTCGGTGACGGGGGTGCCATGGGTGGTAAGGATTCCAAGGAATTCTCCGCCATTGCGCCAGTGGGTGAAGACACTATCGTTTACTCCGACTCCTCTGACTATGCGGCCAACCTGGAAATGGCTAAGAGCCTCTTCATCAGTAAGAAGTCGCATGCCCAACCAGAAGATTTGAAGAAGGTTGCGACGCCAGGTGCCAAGACGATCGATGAGGTCGCTGAATTCTTCGATGTCAAGCCAACGACTTTGGTGAAGAGCATGCTCTACGTGGCTGACAAGGACCAACCCGTGATGGTGCTGGTTCGCGGCGACCATGAGGTGAACGAGACCAAGCTGAAGAATTACTTGAACGCCGACTTCTTAGATCCTGCGACGCCAGAAGATGCTAAAAAGTATTTGAACGCCAGCTTTGGGTCATTGGGACCCGTTGGTGTGGGCGAAGACGTGAAGATCTTAGCCGACCAATACGTGGGCGACATGGTCAACGTTACTGTGGGTGCCGATGAAGACGGCTACCACTATCAAAATGCCAACGCGGGCCGCGATTTCCGAGTGGATGCTTACGCTGACTTGCGAGAAGTCCAACCCGGTGACCTGTCACCAGACGGTTCCGGTGTGCTGAAGTTCACGCGCGGTATCGAAATTGGCCATATCTTCAAGCTGGGGACGCGATATTCCGATGCCCTAGGTGCCACGGTCTTAGACGAAGGCGGCCGGCAAAAGCCCGTTGTCATGGGGTCATACGGTATCGGTGTAAGCCGGTTACTGTCCGCCATTGCGGAACAACAGGCTGATGAAAACGGCCTGGTTTGGCCACGGAACATTGCGCCATTTGACATTCACTTGGTCCCAGTCAACCTGAAGAAGGAAGACCAAGCCAACCTGACTGCCGAATTGGAAGATGAGTTGACGGCCAAGGGCTATCGCGTCTTGACCGATGACCGGAAAGAACGTCCCGGTGTGAAGTTTGCTGACTCAGATCTGATGGGGATTCCGGTCCGCATCACGATTGGTAAGAAGGCCGGCGAAGGCATCGTTGAAATTAAGATTCGCAAGACTGGTGAGACGGTCGAAGTGATCAAAGACGAGGTAGCAAGCACCGTCGAGATTTTGTTTAAAGATATTGACTAACCTCACCGTAAAGACCAGCTGTCGCGGCTGGTCTTTTTGGTCCCAGGCTGGTGTTGTGCTGTCCGCCTGACGTTACGTGAAATGTCAGGCTGGAACGCTGGGGGAGGACGGGCCGAGCCAAGGTCTCGCCCCTTGCTTTGAGCCGAAGAACACGTCTCAAAGTCACCAATTTATCAGCTAAGAGCGCTGCTAAATTCCCCGGCTGAGCCTGACTTTCACTTCACTCTCGGCTAGAGGAGTGATTAGTCATCCGACTAGCCTGCCCCAAGAACTAGGTGCGTGTTCAGCCAGACTGGGGGCAATATAGGGTTGCGGACCGGACTGTTATACTGGTGTTTTGCGCAAGTACAGGTCATCAATCACTGTGACACCAGTATCTAATTACTCAGTATATTTCAAGTCTTCACGCAATTATTTTAGTCACTAACCAGTTTTAAGTAACGAAAGGAGTTTCCTCGTGGACGAAGATCGCCATGCTTTATTTGAAAAATTATTACAACAACTAGATCTGACCGCCGCTGCGGAGCAACCATATTTTCAGACGGCCACCATTGACCGACTGACGGTGCACGAGCAGTCGCGGCGCTGGCACTTCTTCTTGAAGCTGCCTAGTTTAATGCCGTTCACGGCCTTCGTGGATTTCCATAACCATTTACAGATGGCGTTCAAAGACATTGCCCAGGTTGAAGCGACCCTGGAAGTCGACGCGCCTGAGCTGACCAACCGGGCGTTGGGGGATTACTGGAAATGGGTCGTCGAAAACAGCGGCTTGACCAGCAACTTGGTGCAAGAACTGTGTCAGTCTCAGGTGCCCGAACTCGACGCCGATAACCGGGTGCTGCTCTACGCACAAAACGAAGTGGTCAAGGACTTCTTGGCCAACCAGGCTCTGGGGCCGTTGGAAGCGACCTACCGGGATGCGGGCTTTCCGAAGTTCAATATCCGGGTAATGGTCGACGAATCCAAGTCACAAGCCAAGATCGACGAGTTCAAGGCGCGCCAAGAAAAAACGGATGCGCAACTGGCCCAGCAAGCGGCTGCGGCTATCGAAAAGGCCAACCAGAAGCGGGCCACTCAGGGGGATACCCCGGCCGCAACGGGTCCCACTCAGATTGGGAAGGCCATCAAGGGCGATCAACCTATTACGCGGATGGTTGACATCACTCAAGAAGAACGTTCCGTGGTGGTGGAAGGCTACGTCTTCGATAAGGAAGTACGGAAGCTGCGTTCAGGTCGGCAACTGCTGACGCTGAAGATTACCGACTACACGTCGTCCTTTGCCGTGAAGAAATTCTCACGTGGTGCGGAAGACGAGGCCCAATTTGCCGGCGTTGAAGAGGGCAGTTGGGTCAAGGTTCGTGGGAGTGTCCAAGAAGACACGTACATGCACGATTTGGCACTCAACGCCTATGACATCAACCAGGTCAAGCACGCCACGCGCCAGGATACGGCGCCGGCCGATGAGAAGCGCATTGAACTGCATTTGCACACGTCCATGAGCCAAATGGACGCCACCAACCCCATTGGCGATTACGTTAGTCGGGCGAAAAAGTGGGGCATGCCAGCCATGGCTATCACGGATCACGCCGATGTGCAGGGATTCCCAGCCGCCTTTAATGCGGGATCCAAGGCCGGTGTGAAGATGTTGTACGGCGTCGAGGCCAACCTAGTCGACGATGGCGTGCCGATTGGCTACAACAGTGCCCACGTGCCGCTAGACGGCGCCACCTACGTGGTCTTTGACGTGGAAACGACGGGGCTATCGGCCATCTATGACAAGGTCATCGAACTGTCCGCCGTGAAGATGCAGCATAAGAATGTGATCGACCAATTTGAAGAATTCATTGACCCTGGCTTCCCGTTGTCAGAACAGACGACGAACCTGACCAGTATCACCGATGATATGGTCGCGGGGTCTAAGTCAGAAGAAGAGGTCTTCAAGCTATTCCGGGAATTCTGTGGCGACGCGATCATCGTTGGGCATAACGTGACCTTCGATGTCGGCTTCATGAACACCGGGTACCAGCGGCACGGCATGCCGGAGATTCCCAACCCCATCATTGATACCTTGACGTTGGCTCGTTTCTTATACCCAACACTCAAGAGTTACCGATTGAATACGCTGGCCAAACGCTTCCACGTCAGCCTGGAGCACCATCACCGGGCCGTCTATGATGCGGAGTCAACCGGACATTTGAACTACCTGTTCTTAAAGGACGCCGAGGACCGCTACAATATTCAGTACCACGACCAGTTGAATGACCACATGACCGATAATGATGCCTACAAACACGCGCGGCCGAGTCACGCCATTTTACTGGCACAGACTCAGGCCGGTTTAAAGAACATGTTCAAGCTCGTTTCCGCATCCAACGTGGATTACTTCTATCGGGTACCACGAGTTCCCCGGAGCGTGTTAGACCATTACCGTGAAGGCATTCTGGTCGGGTCTGCTTGTTCATCTGGTGAAGTTTTCACCGCCATGATGCAAAAGGGCCAGGTCGAAGCCGCGGCCAAGGCCAAATACTACGACTACCTGGAAGTGCAACCCAAGGCGGCCTACCAACCTCTGATCGATTCCGGTTTGATTGCTGACGAGGCCAACCTGGAAGAAATCGTGGGGAACATGGTCAAGCTGGGCCACGACCTCGACAAGCCCGTGGTCGCGACCGGTGACGTACACTACCTGGATCCGGAGGACTTTATTTACCGCAAAATCCTGATTCACTCGCAAGGAGGCGCCAACCCGTTGAACCGTCAAGAATTGCCAGATGCGCATTTCATGACGACCAACGAGATGCTGGATGATTTTGCCTACCTGGGTGAGGACACGGCCAAGGAAATCGTGGTCACCAACACGCATAAGATTGCTGATGAGATCGACGAGGTCCACCCACTGAAGGACAAGCTGTACACGCCGCGGATGGAAGGGGCCGAAGACGAAATTCGCCAACGGACCATGGACACTGCCCACGCGTGGTACGGCGATCCACTCCCCGAGTTGGTACAACACCGGGTCGACCGGGAGTTGAAGTCCATCATTGGAAACGGGTTCTCCGTGATTTACTTGATTGCCCAACGACTGGTAGCCAAGTCCAACAAGGACGGGTACTTGGTTGGGTCCCGGGGGTCCGTTGGCTCCAGTGTGGTGGCAACGTTTACCGGGATTACCGAAGTGAACCCATTGCCGCCACACTACCGCTGCCCCAACTGTCAGTATTCGCATTTCTACACCAAGGGTGAGTACAGCTCGGGTTACGATTTGCCCGAAAAGAACTGCCCCAAGTGTGGGACGCTGATGATCGGTGACGGCCACAACATCCCGTTCGAAACGTTCTTGGGATTCAAGGGAAACAAAGTTCCTGATATTGATTTGAACTTCTCCGGGGACTACCAACCCATCGCACATAACTATACCAAAGTCTTGTTCGGTGAGAAGAACGTTTACCGGGCCGGAACGATTGGGACCGTGGCTGACAAGACCGGTTACGGGTACGTCAAGGCTTACGAGCGAGACACCGAACAGAATCTGCGGGGGGCCGAGGTCGACCGCTTGGCCAAGGGTGTGACCGGGGTCAAACGAAACACCGGCCAACATCCCGCGGGGATCATTGTTGTGCCGGACTACATGGATATTTACGACTTCACGCCGATCCAGTACCCGGCCGACGACCAGAACGCCGCTTGGCAAACGACCCACTTTGATTTCCATTCGATCCATGATAATATTTTGAAGATCGATATTCTGGGACACGATGACCCGACCATGATCCGGACCCTGCAAGATTTGTCCGGGGTCGATCCACAGACGATTCCGATGGATGATCCGGGCGTCATGGCGTTGTTCTCCGGGACGGACTCCTTGGGGGTCACGCCAGAACAGATTCAGTCCAAGACCGGGACGTTGGGCGTGCCCGAATTTGGGACGCGCTTCGTCCGGGGGATGCTGGAAGAAACCAATCCGCAAAACTACTCACAACTGCTACAGATCTCTGGCCTGTCTCATGGGACCGACGTGTGGTTGGGCAATGCCGAAGAGCTGATCAAAAACGGCACGGCCACCATCGCCAACGTGATTGGGTGCCGGGATAACATCATGACCGACTTGATCAACTTCGGCCTGGATTCTGAAACGTCCTTCCAAGTCATGGAACACGTGCGGAAGGGCCGGGGAATTCCAGACGAGTGGCAAGAGAAGATGAAGCAAACGGATTGCCCAGATTGGTACATTGATTCTTGCTTGAAGATCAAGTACATGTTCCCCCGGGCCCATGCCGCAGCCTACGTGTTGATGGCGCTACGGGTAGCCTACTTCAAGGTTTACTTCCCCATCATTTACTACGCTGCTTACTTCTCCGTGCGGGCCGACGACTTTGACGTTGTGGCCATGTCACAGGGCAAGACGGCGGTCAAGGCGGCCATGAAGGCCATCAATGACCAGGGAATGGACGCTTCCGCCAAGGATAAGAACCTCTTGACGGTGCTGGAATTAGCCAACGAAATGCTGGAACGGGGCTTTAAGTTCAAGATGATCGACCTGGAACGGTCCGACGCTGCCGACTGGATCATTGACGGCGACACACTGATTGCGCCGTTCCAAGCCGCCCCCGGTTTGGGGTTGAACGTCGCCAAGCAGATTGTGGCGGCCCGTAATGACCGGCCATTTATTTCCAAGGAAGACCTGGCTAAACGTGGCAAGGTTTCCAAGACCATCATCGACTTCATGACGGAAAACGGCGTGCTGAAGGGCTTGCCGGATGAGAACCAATTGAGTTTGTTTGATGATATGATGTAAGTCAAAGAGTGGGCCAACAGGCGGTTAACTGGCGAGCATTAACGGTGCTAGGCGGATAATCCTGCTCTTGGATTATTTGCCTAGCAGTGTTAAGCGGAACCAGTTGCCTGTTGGCGCACGTTTCGGCCATTTAAAAAATATTGTCTAAGAGGTTGGGACTACGGTCCTGGCCTCTTTTTTTGCATCTGGTGGCTGAAAAGTAGCGGCAGTTTCGGGCCGGTAAACGTCGCCAGTTCAGTGCTTAAACTGGGCTATTTTCTAGAGAATAGCCCACCCGGTGATTAACCGAATTAGCGTTTTGGTAGCGCTTACAAAACAGCTGGATTATGTTATACTTAACACAAGGAAACGTAAACCATTAATAAACTTTAGCGAAAGCGGGTGTTCACCATGTTACGGCGATTCGTACGATTACCAGATGGGTGGATTTTTCTGGCAGGTTATTGTTTGATTGGCTTAGGTTACATTTTGTTCGGTACATTGGCGAGCGTCGGGGAAGCCACGTTCTTGGCCATGGTCCTGGCGTACTTCGTGGTGGCATTCGTATTGACCCTGATCAAGGCCATCAGTTTGCGATCAATGGCCACGACGCGTCTGAATTTCTTAGTTTTTGAGTTTATTACTATCGTGGGATTTATTTTATTACTGTTAACTTGTGAAGCCTAGGCGGCAGAACAGTTGCAATCTCGGGGTTAGTGTAGTATTGTAGTACTTGTAGTTAAACTCGTTTTTTAAATGAGTGAGCAGTCAATGCTCACTCTTTTTAATGGATAAATGTAGGAGGCGGAATTCTTTGAGTACTGTCGTCGAGACCGTGACGGCCTTAGCCCAGCCAATCGTGGCGCATCATCAGTTTGAATTAGTTGACGTTGAATTTGTCAAGGAAGGCAAGAGTTGGTACCTGCGGCTCTACATCGATAAGCCCGGGGGCATCAACATTGAAGAATGTGCGATGGTCAGTGATGAAGTGTCTGAGAAATTGGACAGCATCGACCCTGATCCCATTCCTCAAGCCTATTTCTTAGAAGTATCCTCACCGGGTGCTGAACGACCACTGAAGAAACCAGCTGATTTTGAAAAAGCCGTGGGGGATTACATCCACGTGTCGCTTTACCAAAAGATTGGTAACAGCAAGGTTTACGAAGGAACGTTAGACTCGCTGACTGAGACTAGCATGGAACTGACCGTGAATTTGAAGGGCCGCATCAAGACCTTGACGATTCCCCGTGACGCCATTGCCCAAGCCCGGTTAGCCATCAAGTTCTAACTAAATAAGGAGCGAAACAACACATGAGTAAAGAATTATTGGGTGCCTTAGACGTTCTGGAAACGGAAAAGGGCATCGACAAGCAAATCGTCATCGACGCGCTCGAGGCGGCCTTGGTGTCGGCCTACAAGCGTAATTATGACCAAGCCCAAAACGTGGAAGTCAACTTTGACCAGCGTAAGGGCGATATTCACGTCTTTGCCGTGAAGAAGGTCGTTGACCAGGTCTACGATTCTCGGTTGGAAGTCAGCTTAGACGAAGCGTTGACCATCAACAAAGGTTATGAAATTGGGGATGACATCAAGTTTGAAGTGACTCCCAAGAACTTTGGTCGGATCGCTGCGCAGACCGCTAAGCAAGTGATCTTGCAACGGGTTCGTGAAGCGGAACGCAACATCATTTACAACCAATACAGTCAATACGAAAATGAAATCGTGACTGGGGAAGTTGAACGTCAAGACTCCCGCTTCGTTTACGTGAGCCTAGGTAAGGTCGAAGCCGTCATGGGTCGTCAGGATCAAATGCCTAACGAAACGTACCGGATTCACGATCGCATCAAGGTTTACGTGACCCGGGTCGAAAACGCGACTAAGGGGCCACAGGTCTTCGTTAGCCGGACCCACGCCGATTTATTGAAGCGATTGTTTGAACAAGAAGTCCCAGAAGTTTACGATGGGACTGTGGAAATCATGGCAATTGCCCGTGAAGCTGGCGACCGGGCCAAGGTAGCGGTTCGCTCCAACAACCCGGATATCGATCCTGTGGGGACCACTGTCGGCCCTCGGGGACAACGGGTCCAGACCATCGTCAACGAACTCGGTGGCGAAAACATGGATATCGTTGAGTGGACGGATGACGAAGCAAAGTTCATCGCCAACGCCTTGAACCCCGCCGAAGTACTCGATGTCATCTTTGATCCGAACAACGAACGCGCTTGTGAGGTCATCGTGCCGGACTATCAACTCTCCTTAGCCATTGGGAAGCGGGGGCAAAATGCCCGTTTGGCCGCTAAGTTGACTGGTTACAAGATTGATATCAAATCAGAATCCGAAGCATCTGCTATAATGGAAGCTGATCAGGCCGCTAACGACGCGACTGCCAGTGATGACAGTGCCGTGACTGAAGACGCACCGGTGGCTGATGCCACTAGTGACGCTGCAGCTGACGTAACGCCTGAAGATGTTGCAACGCCAAGCGACGCAGCTGCCGACGACGCAGCCGCGACAACTGACGAAGCCAGTGACACGACTGACGACAGCGACGACGCCAAGTAGCGTTGTGCTAAAGGAGGGTTAGGTCCATGAAACAACGGAAGATCCCCATGCGCAAGGATATTGTGACTGGGGAAATGGCACCAAAAAAGCAATTGGTCCGGGTCGTCCGGAACCAAGCGCAAGAGGTCAGCATTGATCCGACAGGCAAACAGTCCGGTCGGGGCGCATACATTAGCTTGGATGTCGCCATTGCCCAAAAGGCGAAGAAAGAACGGACCTTTGACCACGCCTTTGGTGTCAAAATCGATGACCAATTTTACGACGATTTGATTGCGTACGTTGATCATCAACAAGCGCGGCGGGAATTATTTGACAATGACTAATTCTGAGCGTGCTTTACAATTATTAGGATTGGCCCGGCGAGCAGGTAAATTGGTTACCGGCGAATCCTTTGTCCTAGCCGCTGTGCGGGATCAATCGGCTCGGCTAGTGTTTTTAGCCAGTGATGCCGGTAAGAGTAGTCAAAAACAATTCCGCGACAAAACAACGAGCTATGACGTTCCATTGAATGACTCATTTACCAAGGACCAACTGAGCACGGCCATTGGGTCGGCGCGCACGGTCATAGCAATTACTGATCCGGGATTCGTCCGGAAGTTACAACAATTACTTGAGTAGCCACCTGACGTTCTCGTGATCGGTAGAATATGAAGGAGTGTGAAGATATGGGGAAAAAGCGAATTTATGAACTCGCCAAAGAAATTAATGTCTCCAGTAAACAGATCATCGACAAGGCCGCAGCTAAGGGCTTTCCGGTGAAAAACCACATGTCAACGCTCGGCGAGAACGAAGAACGTCAGTTACGGGCTGCTTTTCAGTCCCACGGGAAGACCCAGTCACAACCTGAAAAGGTGCAAGCGGCGCGGCCAGCCCAATCCGGTAACCAGACGGGGCACGCCACCACGCATAAGCGTGAGGCGAGCCAGTCACAGTCTACTGCCAACCGGGGCGGTCACCAGCAGACCCATGCTGGTAACGACAGCCATCGCGGGCAGTCTTCTGTCAACGGTAACCGGAACCATAACAATGGTAATGGGGGCAGTAATCAGAATCACCGTAACAATAATAAAAATAACAGCCAGACCGGAAATCACAGTGAACAACGTAATTCCGGTACCGGCAGATTTGGTGGAAGCTTGAATAATAATACAAATAATAGTAACGGCCGGCGTGGTAGCAACAACAGCAACAGTCGTGGGGGCCGGAATAACCGGAACAACCGCAATAACCGCCGCCGTAATAACAACAATAATCGTTACAAGAAGAACCAACGGATCAAAGACACGAACCAGCACAAGGGTGCGCCAGAACGGAAGAACAAGGCTTTACCAGAAGTCTTAGTCTATAGCGATGGCATGAACGCCCAAGACCTGGCGAAGATCTTACACCGTTCCTCAGCTGAAATCGTGAAGAAACTCTTCATGTTAGGCGTCATGGTCAACCAAAACCAATCCCTGGATAAGGATACGATTGAAATTTTGGCGGACGACTATGGCATCCAAGCCAAGGAAAAGGTTGAAGTCGACGTTTCCGATATCGACAAGGCCTTCGACGCTGAAATGGCCAATACGGACCATCTCGTACCGCGGGCACCAGTTGTTACGATCATGGGACACGTTGACCATGGGAAGACCACGTTGCTGGACCACTTGCGGCATTCACACATTACCGAGGGTGAAGCCGGGGGAATCACGCAGGCCATTGGGGCTTACCAAGTCCACTACAATGACAAGCTGATCACCTTCTTGGATACGCCAGGACACGCGGCCTTTACCGAAATGCGGGCCCGTGGTGCGGAAATCACCGATATTACCGTGTTGGTGGTTGCTGCGGATGACGGTGTGATGCCACAAACAATCGAAGCTATTCACCATGCCAAAGCGGCTGGTACGCCAATCATCGTGGCTGTCAACAAGATCGATAAGCCGGGTGCTAACCCGAACCACGTCATGGAACAATTGACGGAATATGAATTGATTCCTGAAGACTGGGGTGGCGACACCATCTTCGTTGAAATTTCTGCGAAGTTTGGCAAGAACATCGACGAATTGCTCGATATGATCTTGCTACAAGCCGAAGTGCTGGAATTGAAGGCTAACCCTGAACAAAACGGTGCCGGGAACGTTATCGAAGCCCGTTTGGATCAAGGCAAGGGTTCCGTTGCCACACTGCTGGTTCAGCAAGGGACCTTACACGTTGGAGACCCAATCGTGGTCGGCAACACGTTTGGTCGTGTCCGGACGATGGTCAACGAACGTGGTCGGCGGATCAAGGACGCCGTACCGTCTACGCCAGTTGAAATCACTGGGTTAAACGACGTGCCAGAAGCCGGGGACCGGTTCGTGGTCTTCGACGATGAAAAGACGGCGCGGGCTGCCGGTGAAGAACGGGCCAAGGAAGCCTTGGTCAAGGAACGCCGCAACACGAGTCACGTGACGTTGGACAACCTGTTTGATTCCCTTAAGGAAGGTGAAATGAAGGAAGTTGACGTCATCATCAAGGCTGACGTTCAAGGTTCTGTTGAAGCCTTAGCTGGGAGTCTGAAGAAGATCGATGTTTCCGGTGTCCGGGTCAACATCATTCACTCTGCCGTAGGGGCCATTAACGAAAGTGATGTCACCTTAGCGGAAGCTTCAGATGCCATCATCATTGGCTTTAACGTTCGCCCAACACCACAAGCACGGGCCCAAGCCGACAGTGACAAGGTCGACATCCGCTTGCACAACGTCATCTACAACGCCATCGATGAAATCGAAACGGCGATGAAGGGGATGCTGGAACCAACCTACGAAGAACAAGTCATTGGCCAGATCGAAGTTAAGGATATTTTCCATGCTTCCAAGGTCGGGACAATCGTCGGTGGGATGGTTACCGAAGGCTACGTTACCGCTGACAGCGACGTTCGTTTGATTCGTGACGGCGTGGTCATTTACGAAGGTAAATTAGGTAGCTTGAAGCGTTTCAAGGACGACGTCAAGCAAGTTAAGATGGGTTATGAATTAGGGTTAACTATCGAGAACTATAACGACATCAAGGTAGACGACGTGATCGAAGCCTACGTGATGAAGGAAGTTCCCGTTAAATAAATAATCGGAGGCAACTGTCATGGCACAATATCGAGTTGGCCGGTTGGAACAAGAAATCCAACGGGAAGTTACGGATATTCTCCTCAAACGGGTCCGCGATCCACGGGTCGAGGGCGTGACCGTTACCGGGGTAGAAGTTACCGGTGACTTACAACAGGCAACGATTTACTACAGTATTTTATCCGACAAGGCCTCATCCGCAGAGAAGACGCAACAAGGATTGGACAAGGCCACGGGCCTGATCCGGTCCGAATTGGGTTCTCGCCTGAGCATCTACAAGACGCCAGAATTGACGTTCGAACAAGATTCCTCAGTACGCTACGGTAGCCACATCGATGAACTGTTAAATGAATTACACCACCGCGAGTAATCACGGGGTGCTGAGGTGCTGGTCAGTGTTGGCCAGCACCTTTTTGGGTCCAAATTCACGCGCAACGTTGGCCACACGCCGTTAGTCTGTGGTAAACTATAAGCTATTCTGTGTCATAATTGACTGGCTTGCGTAGTGTTTGGCCGCCTAGCCGTTCGTCAAATATGGGTTGGAACGCTGTGGGCGGACGGGACGAGCCAAGGGGCGGTCTCGCCACCTCGCTTTGAGCCGAAATACACGTCTCAAAGACGCCAGTTTCCTAGCCAGCTAAAAGCGCTGTCAAGGGAACTCCCACGGCTGAGCCCATATTTGACGAACTATCGGCTACTGTGGTGGTTAATAACAATGATGGCCATTAAATAATGTGTTGTCGCCCAGCTCTAGTTGATGACCTGGTAAACTGAACAACCTGTGGTTAACAGACAGCAATCTGCCGAAGGAGGCCAGGGGTGTAGCCAGCTGTGTCGACGGTGTTGGCTGAGGTGTTGGCTGAGGTTTTATCTCAGCCTACAGCGTGGGACGACTTGGGAGACTCGCGGTTTTAGCGAGGCTTTCAAGCGAGGTGGAAGCCTGCTTGCCAGGCTGGAGCCGTTCCCCAGAGCAGGCGGAACCCCTGGCAGCCGTAGGCACTGGTTTAGCCAGTTTCATTGACTTAACCCAAACGATTTCACAAGTAAGAACGGAGGAACCGGGATGGACGGGATTATCCCCTTATACAAAGAACGAGGCCTCACCAGTTTTGACTGTGTGGCCAAATTACGCCACATTCTCCACACCAAGAAGGTCGGCCACAGCGGGACACTTGATCCCAGCGTCGATGGTGTGTTACCCATTTGTATCGGCTCGGCGACCAAGGTCGTGCCATACCTCATGGCTTCCGGCAAAGTTTACCGGGGAACGGTGACCTTTGGCTTGGCTACGACGACCGAGGATCTGGACGGCGACGTCGTAGAACGACAGGCACTGACCCGTCCCTTTACACTGGCTGAATTGACGGCGGGGACGGCCCAACTGACCGGGACCATCCAGCAAACGCCGCCCATGTATTCGGCGGTCAAGGTTCATGGTCGCAAGTTGTACGAGTACGCGCGGGCGGGCGAAACCGTTGAACGGCCAACGCGTACGGTGACCGTTGATCATTTCACCTTGACCGATGCGGGGACGTTTGACGCCGAACAGGGCACGCAGACCGTGGCCTTTGAAGTGGGCTGTTCCAAAGGGACCTACGTGCGGACGTTAGCCGTTGACCTGGGTCTCTTGTTGGGCGTACCGGCCGTGATGGCATCGCTCACCCGGCAACAGAGTGGCGGTTTCACGCTGGACCAAACGGTGACGTTAGACCAGGTGGCCGAAGCCATGGCAAACGAAAATCTGTCGGCCATTTTACGGCCCATCGACTATGCGTTGACGGCTTATCCCCATGTGGCATTGAGCGACCGCGTCTGGGGACTGGTCAAAAATGGCGTCTTTCTCACAGCCGATGAGCTGGATGGTGCCACGGCACCGGAAGTCGCCTTGACGTATCAGGGCGCGACCAAGTGCCTGTACCAATGGTCCGAAGAAAAACAACAATACAAGCCGCTGAAAATGTTTGCGGTGAACTAAGTTTTGAGAAGAGGAATTTCCAATGGAAGTTATTCACATACACCACCCGTTAGATGCACGGCAAATTCCCGATGAGCCAGTGGTCTTGGCCATGGGCTTTTTCGATGGCGTTCATCGCGGGCATCAAGCGGTCATCAACCGGGCCAAAGCGCTTGCCCAAGCCAAAGGTGTTAAGCTGGCCGTCTTGACCTATGATCACCACCCTGCGCTGGTTTACCGGCCGCTACAGGCGGATGACCAGAAGTATTTGAGTCCGATCAACCGCAAGCTCCAGCAGCTGGACCGATTGGGGGTCGACCGGGTCTTTTTGGTCAATTACACCGGCGAATTTGCGGCCCAGACACCGCAAGAATTTGTCGACCACTATTTGGTGGCTTTTCACACGGTGGCGGCAGTGGCTGGCTTTGACCACACTTACGGCAAGAAGGACGTGGCCAATATGGCGCGGTTGCCTGAATATGCGCAGGGACGGTTTGAGGTGGTCACGGTCCCCGAAGAGGCCAGTGGCAACGAAAAGGTTAGTTCTACGCGGATTCGGGCGGCGATGCGTGCGGGTGATGTCGACTTGGTGAACCAATTACTGGGTTACACGTACCGCTCGACGGGATTGGTAGTCCACGGCGAGGCCCGGGGCCGAACGATCGGCTACCCCACGGCTAACGTCATGGCGCCACAGGATGAGTGGATCCCTGGGATTGGCATTTACACGGCCCGGTTGAAGGTTGGGGCCATCTGGTACCCTGGGATGGTCTCTGTGGGCCGTAACGTGACCTTTGGGGATAACCGTCCAGTCACGGTCGAAATGAACCTCCTGGACTTCCAGGGCAACCTGTACGGCGAACCAGTAGAGGTCGAATGGCACCACCGGTTGCGCGGCGAGGTGAAATTCGCGGACGCGGACGGTCTGGTTGCGCAATTAAAGCAAGACGAAGCAGACACGCGGGCCTATTTCCATCAAGTTGCGACGCGTGAATCTTAAATAACTAAAGGTTGCAAGTTTAAAAGTAGCTAAATTTATGGTGACACCAGGGTTTACAGGGATAAAATTAGCCTTTGAACGCACCTTGCTCTGTGCTGGCCGCCTTACCGTTCGCCAAATTTGGACCGTGACGCTGTGGGAAGGACCGGTCGAAGCCAAAAGGCGGTCTTCAACCTCGCTTCGAGCCGAAGACCGCGTCTCGAAGACGCCAGTTTCCAAGAAGTTCACTTGTAAACTCCCACGGCTGAGTCCAAATTTAGCTCACTCACGGTTACGTGACAAGTTGTCCGCTAATGTGGATGTTCAGCGATTTCTCTGCTAATTTTGTGGTTAATCACCGACGTAACCGGAGGAGGTCAGAGGTGCAGGTTGCTGTGACAACGGTGTTAGCTGAGCGTTTTTTCTCAGCTTACAGCGTGGGACGTGTTTGGAGATTGACGGGGTTCGTCAAGCTTCAAACCGAGTCGGCGGACCGCTCCTTAGGCCGCCGGCGTTCCCCATAGCTACCGGAATCTCTGACAGCCGCAGGTGGCGGGCGTGGACTAATTTCATGTTCACAGTCCTTGTCAGCTGAGTATTATCAGGTATTTTTGCACTTGCAATCTTCAGTTAAATAATTTAAAGGGCTTAGCGAACGCGTTGCGGGAGTTAAGTCCTTTTTGGTTGGCCGTTGAAAGTTATCCCAAGATTTTTAGGCCTAGATTTTGGTGGTTGAACGCCATCCCGACAAGAAGTTTAGTAAGAGTAGTGGTATAGGTTAACTTAGATGATAGATTTAGAGACACTAGTTAATTAGGCAAGTGTGGGCGATAGGCACTACCGTAGCCGGGAGTTCGCCAAATATGGGCTCAGCCGTGGGAGTTCCCTTGGCAGCGCTTTTGGCTGGTTAGGGAACTGGCGTCTTTGAGACGTGCATTTCGGCTCAAAGCGAGGTGCCGAGACCGCCCTTTGGCTCGTCCCGTCCGCCCACAGCGTTCCAGCCCATATTTGGCGAACGGTAAGGCGGGCCAGTCACCACAATCCATCCTGAAACCGCTGTATTCTGAGGGAATTCTAAAAAATTAGCACTTAAACCCAACGATTGCTAAAAATTCTACCAGATTTCTTGACTTCAAAACCCGGTTTTGCTACATTATATATGTGACTTAGCACTTGTGTTGTTTGAGTGCTAAAAAAGGGGTGATTGTGATGCTTTCAGAAAGACAAATGATGATTCTGCGAGCCGTTGTCCGCGACTTTACCAACACTGGTGTGCCGGTGGGGTCTAAGGCATTAGCCAAGCAGTTACCCATCCACGTAAGCTCAGCGACAATTCGTAATGAAATGGCGGCGTTGGAGGAACAGGGCCTGATTAAAAAGACTCACTCGTCTTCCGGCCGGATTCCTTCGGTTGAAGGGTACCGGTATTACGTTGACCATTTGGTAAAACCCGATCCGTTGCGGCCCAACGATATCGACGTGATTCAGTCCTCGTTAGGTGGCGATTTCCACAAGATTGACGAAATTATTTCGCAATCGGCCACGATCTTATCCAACCTGACGAGCTATACCGCGTTTACGTTGAAGCCGGAATTAAAGGACAGTCGGCTTAGTGGTTTCCGGTTGGTTCCCCTCGGTAAGCGGCAAGTGATGGCGATCCTGGTCACCGACAGTGGTGACGTGGAAAACCAGACATTTGACGTGAGTGAGTCCGTGACCGGCGACCAGTTAGAGGCCGTTGTTCGGCTGATCAATGATCAGTTGGTCGGGTTGACGCTTCCAGAAGTGGTTCAAAAGCTGCAGGCGGATATTCCAATGAAAATTGCCAATTACCTGCAGAGTCCAGAAGGCTTTCTGGATATTTTCGGCGACGTGTTGACGCGGGCCGCGCAAGAGCGGTTCTACGTTGGCGGTCGACTGAATCTGTTGAACTTCTCGCAGGATAGCGATGTTGATTCACTGAAGTCGTTGTATTCATTGATCGATAAGACCGATGATATCGCCAACGTCTTGGGGCAACCGCGGGATAACATTTCCGTGCAAATTGGCAATGAAATGACCAACGATGCCTTGAGAAACTTCAGCCTGATCACCGCCACCTACGACGTGAACCAACATGGTAAGGGTATGATCGCTATTTTAGGACCGACCCGCATGCCGTATTCACGGATGTTAGGGATTGTCGGTGCGTTTCGTGAAGAGCTCGCGAAGAAACTGTTAGATTACTATCGGTTCTACGACGAGTAAAGAAAGGGAGGTTTTTTATCGTGGCTGACAAGCAACAACCATCCACTGATGATGAAACTGCGGCAAAGGCCGCCACTACTAAGCAAGACCCAGACAAGACTGAGCAAGCCGCACCAGCGGACAAGAAGCCCACTGATAAGTCGACGCCAACGGTCACCGCGGAGGCTTTAGCCGCTGTGCAAAAGAAGGCGGATGGCTTCGAGGACAAGTACCTGCGCGCCGAAGCGGAAGTGCAAAACATGCAGACCCGTTACCAAAAGGAACAGGCCGCGCTCATCAAGTACGATGGTCAGCAACTCGCTAAGGACGTGCTCCCCGTGATCGATAACTTGGAGCGGGCCTTAGCAGTCGAAGCGACTGATGAGACGAGCAAGCAGATCAAAAAGGGTGTGCAGATGACCTACGATCACATGGAAGACGCCTTGAAGCGTAATCACGTGACGGAGATCGCCGCACTGGGCCAGAAGTTTGACCCGACCTTGCACCAAGCGGTTCAGTCGGTCCCAGTCTCTGATGGGCAAACGGCTGAAACGGTGGTCAATGTGCTCCAAAAGGGCTACCAACTAAAGGACCGGGTACTCCGGCCCGCTATGGTTGTCGTTGCTCAATAAATTTATAAATAAAAAATTAAAAAAAGAGGGAATTTTTGATGGCAAGTAACAAGATTATCGGAATTGACTTAGGGACGACTAACTCTGCCGTTGCCGTTCTTGAAGGCAGTACGCCAAAGATCATTGCGAACAAGGAAGGCGCCCGGACGACGCCATCCGTTGTCGCTTTTAAAGATGGTGAAACCCAAGTCGGTGAAGTTGCTAAGCGTCAAGCAATCACTAACCCGAACACGATTTCATCTATCAAGAGTCACATGGGTGAAGCAGGCTTCAAGGAAACCATTGAAGGCAAGGACTACACGCCAGAACAAGTTTCCGCAATGATTTTACAACACTTGAAGTCCTTCGCTGAAGACTACATTGGTGACACGGTTGATAAGGCCGTTATCACGGTGCCAGCTTACTTCAACGATGCCCAACGGCAAGCAACTAAGGATGCTGGTAAGATCGCTGGTTTGAACGTTGAACGGATCATCAACGAACCAACGGCCGCAGCCTTAGCTTACGGCTTGGACAAGCAAGACAAAGATGAAAAAGTCATGGTCTATGACCTTGGTGGTGGGACCTTTGATGTGTCCATCCTGGACTTAGGTGACGGTGTCTTCGACGTGCTGTCAACGAACGGGGATACCCATTTAGGTGGGGATGACTTTGACCAAAAGATCATGGACTGGTTGATTGCCGGTTTCAAGGACGAAAACGGTGTTGACTTATCCAAGGATAAAATGGCCGTTCAACGGTTAAAGGACGCTGCTGAAAAAGCGAAGAAGGACCTCTCTGGGGTTACCGAAGCACAAATCAGCTTGCCATTTATTTCCGCTGGCGACAATGGCCCATTGCACTTGGAAAAGAGCTTGACACGGGCCAAGTTCAACGAATTAACGGCTGACTTGGTTGAAAAGACGCGGATCCCAGTTGAAAACGCCTTGAAGGATGCCGACTTACAAGCCGGCGACGTTGACGTTGTCATCTTAAACGGTGGGTCTACGCGGATTCCAGCTATTCAAGAAGCCGTTAAGAAGTGGACGGGTAAGGAACCTAACCACTCCATCAACCCTGATGAAGCCGTTGCTTTAGGTGCCGCTGTCCAAGGTGGGGTCATCACTGGTGACGTCAAGGACGTTGTCTTATTGGATGTCACGCCATTATCCTTGGGTATTGAAACCATGGGTGGGGTCTTCACGAAGTTGATCGACCGCAACACCACGATTCCTACCAGCAAGTCCCAAGTCTTCTCAACCGCTGCGGATAACCAACCAGCCGTTGATATCCACGTCTTACAAGGTGAACGGCCAATGGCTGCTGACAACAAGACGTTGGGTAACTTCCAACTCGCTGACATCCCAGCTGCACCTCGTGGTGTTCCACAAATCCAAGTGACCTTTGATATCGATAAGAACGGTATCGTGAATGTTTCCGCTAAGGATATGGGCACGAACAAGGAACAAAAGATCACCATCAAGAGTTCCGACGGTCTGTCCGATGAAGAAGTCGACAAGATGATGAAGGAAGCTAAGGAAAACGAAGCTGCCGACAAGCAACGTAAGGAAGAAGTCGACACCAAGAACGAAGTCGACCAATTACTCTTCCAGACCGACAAGACGTTGAAAGACGTTAAGGGCAAGGTCTCTGACGACGAAATCAAGAAGGCCGAAGATGCGCGTGACGCCTTGAAGAAGGCCCAAGAAGCCAACAACTTGGACGACATGAAGAGCAAGAAGGATGACTTGAACAAGATCATCCAAGACCTCTCCGTCAAGTTGTATCAACAAGCCCAACAGGCACAACAAGCCCAGGGCGGCGCTGACGGTGCTACTGGTCAACAAGCCAGTGGCGATGCCAAGAGCGACGGCAAAGACGGCGACACTGTTGATGGGGACTTCCACGAAGTTCACGACGACGATAACAAGTAATTGCCCCGTTTCACTTTAAGAGAGTGCAGACAAGAAGTCAGAGTCCCTGGGGCTTTGGCTTTTTGTTTCGAGTATGCTATTCTTACTAGTAGCGAAAAATATCGGGTTTGATTGGGAGGAAAAAGATGGCGGAAACGGACTTATATGGCGTACTAGGCGTCGCAAAAGATGCCAGTCAAGCAGAAATCAAGAAGGCCTATCGGAAATTATCAAAGAAGTATCATCCAGATTTGAACAAGGCACCGGATGCGGCGGAGAAATTCAAGGCCGTGCAGGATGCCTATGATGTCTTAGGTGATGAACAAAAACGGGCCAACTATGACCAATATGGTTCCGCAGACGGTGCCCAAGGCGGCTTCGGTGGTTTTGGCGGCGGTCAACAAGGTGGCTTCGGCGGCTTTGGTGGCGGCGGTGGTTTCGACGACATCTTCAACCAATTCTTTGGCGGCGGTGGCGGCCAACGGAACCCCAACGCACCACGGCCTGGTCGAGATCTACAGTACCAGATGGACTTGAAGTTTGAAGAGGCCATCTTTGGCAAGAAGACCAAGATCAAGTACAACCGTGAGGCCCAATGCCACACCTGTGGCGGTAATGGGGCCAAGCCGGGGACGTCACCGGTCACCTGTCACCAATGTGGCGGGTCTGGCTACGTGACGACCGAGACCAACACACCGTTGGGTCGGATGCGCAGTCAACAGCCTTGTCCGGTCTGCCACGGTACCGGTCAAGAAATCAAGGAAAAGTGCCCAACTTGTGGTGGGTCTGGTCACGAAGAAGAACGGCATGAAGTCGAAGTCACGATTCCAGCTGGGGTCGATGACGGGCAACAAATGCGGTTACAGGGTCAAGGTGAAGCCGGCCGTAATGGCGGTGGTTACGGCGATCTGTTCATTATCTTCCAAGTGGAACCTAGCAAGGACTTCCGCCGCGATGGCACGGAAATTTACTTTGATCAGGATCTGTCGTTCGTTCAGGCAACACTGGGGGACGACGTGACGGTCAAGACGGTCCACGGTGACGTGAAGCTGAAGATTCCAGCCGGCACCCAGGGTGGGACCACCTTCCGCTTAAAAGGCAAAGGTGCGCCACGTTTGCGGGGTAATGGTAATGGTGACGAGCACGTGACGGTCAAGGTCTTGACGCCAAAGAACCTGAACAAGGGCCAGCGCGATGCCTTACGTGACTTCGCAAAAGCCAGTGGTGAAACGGTTACAGGCAGCGGCAAAGGAAACTTATTTAACAAAATGCGCGATAAATTCAATGAAAATTAATCGCATGATAAAAACGTGTATATAGTTGATATATCAAGGTTGCTGAAGGTTTTCAGCAACCTTTTTTTTGACCCAAAATGGCTTTTTTACCTGGAAAAAGAAAAGAAAGGTTTAAGGTTGAGTGAGGTTGTTTGCAATCCGGTTTTGGCAATGATATTCTCAAAACATAAGGAGCGTGGCTGGGACCACGAACTCCGCGCTTAACTCAGTCGATTCGTCGGGGAAGTTGCTGACTTAGTTAAGGGGATGTACGGACGTCGACTTGGGGGCGAATCGGTCGACAAACTTTGGGGGTGAATTTCATGAGAGCAAAGTGGCTGGCGATTTGGCATCAGCCAGTGGTCGCATTTGTTGGCTGGACCTTATTCTACTTTGTAATTTTGATGGCATTAGTTTATTTATACGGTTACAGCGGCTTGAACAGCTCAACGTTTATCTACAATGAATTCTAGTTGCGGGGTCAACTAGCGCGAGTAGCAGGAGAAACAATCTTTGGGGGGACAGAGTATGATTAGAGACATGATTACGGCCATGGATCACTGGGCGCTCCAGGACCCGGAACGGTTAGCTTACGATGATCTGGGCCAGACCAACACTTACGGGGAGCTCAAGCAGCGTTCGGATGCGCTAGCAGCACATTTGGACAAAATGGCTTTACCCGCTCACGCACCAATCATGGTGTACGGCGGCCAAACGTTTGACATGATGGCGACCTTCTTGGGTATCGTCAAGAGCGGTCACGCTTACGTGCCGATCGACACGCATTCACCAGTTGAACGCATTACCACGATTAATGACATTGCCCACCCGGCCGCAGCGATTGCGGTGAGCGCCTTGCCCACAACTTTGGGTGACACGCCGATTATCGACGGCACAACGTTGACCACGATTTTTGATCAGCGCGTCGACTACCAGGTCACTCATGGTGTCAGCGGGGATGAGACGTATTACATCATCTTCACGTCTGGCACGACTGGGAAGCCAAAAGGGGTACAGATCTCACACACCAACTTGTTAAGCTATGTTAACTGGATGTTGAGTGATGATTTCAAATTACCACAGGCACCACGCACGTTGTCTCAAGCACCATACTCGTTTGACCTGTCCGTGATGGACTGGGGACCGACGTTGGCCAGTGGTGGCACGCTGGTGGCCTTACCGAAGCAAGTCACGGATAACTTCAAGGCACTGTTTGAAACGCTGCCAACGATGAATCTGAACGTCTGGGTTTCAACGCCATCCTTCGTGGATATTTGCCTGATGGAACCGACCTTTGACGCGAGCCACTACCCGTACTTGAGCCGGTTCCTCTTCTGTGGTGAAGAATTGACCCACGCCACGGCGAGCACCTTGCACCAGCGGTTCCCCCAGGCCCGTATCTTCAACACTTACGGCCCAACGGAGACCACGGTGGCGGTCACTCAAGTCGAAATTACCGAACGGATACTGGCAGATTACCCACGGCTACCAATTGGCCATGTAAAGGATGATACCCGAATCACCGTCGTCGATGAGCACCTACATCCGCTACCGGCGGGGACTGAAGGCGAATTGCTGATCAGTGGGCCGTCGATGTCAAAGGGGTATCTGAACAACCCAGAAAAGACGGCCAAGGCCTTCATTAAGATGGCCGGCAAGACCGTTTACCGTTCTGGCGACCTGGGTGTCCAACTGGATAACGGGTTGATCATGTACCGGGGCCGGACTGATTTTCAAATCAAGTTACACGGCTACCGCATCGAACTCGAAGAAGTCAATCACTACCTGTCACAAGAAGCACACATTCAGGTAGGCGTCGCAGTACCACGGTATGATCGTAACCATAAGGTGAGTCAGTTAATTGCCTGGATCGTACCGGCAACTCATGAATTTGCCAGTGAATTAGACTTGACCAAGGCGATCAAGGCCAATTTACAGGGTGGTGACATGATGGAATACATGATTCCACAGCGATTCGTCTACAAGGAAAGCCTACCGATGACCCCCAACGGCAAGGTTGATATTAAATCTATCATTGCCGAGGTCAATCAATAATGTTGTCATTTGAACCGTACGGTAACCCAACGTATTTCGCCTTGTTGGGCGTGGCGTTACTGCCACTGATGATTGGTCTTCTGTACGGCAAACGGTCGCGCCTGTACGAAACGTTGATCTCAATCTTCTTTCTGGTCTTAACCTTTGGTGGTCCCAAGTGGACGCAAGGGGTGGCCTTGATCATCTACATTTTGTACGAAGTGGCGTTGACCTGGGGGTATGCCGTTTACCGGAAGCACCAAAATTCCGGGCCAATATTTTACCTGATGGTGATTCTGGCCATTGCGCCACTCGCCATCGTCAAGGTGACACCGGCCGTTGAAAATGGGCAGTCGTCACTGATTGGCTTCCTGGGGATCAGTTACCTGACGTTCCGGGCGGTCCAGACCATGATGGAAACGCGGGATGGCACGCTGAAGGATTATCAAGTCATGACCTTCCTGCAGTTCATGCTGTTCTTCCCAACCATCTCATCCGGGCCAATCGACCGTTATCGACGCTTTGAAGCGGATTATCGTTCGGTGCCGGACCGGGAGAAATACCTGGGGATGGTGCAAAAGGGGATTCGTTACATCTTCGTCGGCTTCTTGTACAAGTTTATCTTGGCATACTACTTCGGCACGATGTTGATGCCTAAGCTACAGCTGATGGCGATGCATTCGCGTGGTGGGTTCCTGGATCTTTCCTGGCCAGTGTTGGGGTACATGTACGCTTACAGTGCCGACTTGTTCTTTGACTTCGCGGGGTATTCGCTGTTCGCGGTGGGAACGTCTTACATCATGGGCATTGCCACGCCAATGAACTTCAATCAGCCTTGGCGCTCACCGAACATCAAGGACTTCTGGAATCGTTGGCACATCACGTTGTCCTTCTGGTTCCGCGACTTTATCTACATGCGTCTGGTCTTTTGGTTCATGAAACACAAGATCTTCAAAAAGCCAACCACCACGGCTAACGTCACTTATATCATCAACATGTTAGTCATGGGGTTCTGGCACGGGGTCACGTGGTATTACATCACGTACGGCTTGTTCCACGGGTGCGCCTTGGTCATCAATGATACTTGGCTGCGCTACAAGAAGAAGCACCGGGCCAGCGTGCCACACAATGGCTTTACGCAAGTGTTTGCCATCTTCTTGACGGCGAACATGGTCTGCTTCAGCTTCCTGATCTTCTCAGGTCTGCTGGATAAATTATGGTTTCACTAATTAAGAATAGGGATTTCAATTTCATTTAGGGGGAAATTATCATGGATATCAAACAAACTGTATTGGACATTTTAAACGATTTAACTGGGAACGACGTTAGCGGAGCATTAGACGACAACCTGTTTGACAGCGGCTTGATGGACTCCATGGGGTCTGTACAACTGTTATTACAACTGCAAAGTCAATTAGGGGTCAACGTCCCCGTTTCCGAATTTGAGCGGTCAGAGTGGGACACGCCCAACAAGATCATCGCGAAAGTCGAAAGCCTGGCCTAGCCAATGGCAAAGCGTTTACTACGGATCTTTGGTCCGTTAATACTCGCGGCAATTCTGGTTTTTGCGGTGTTGGCCATGCCCGTCACCTTTGGTTTTAGTCATGTGAGCGCGGCTCGGGAGCGGCAAGCCGCCGTTTCCCTGTCGCCCAACGTCTTGCGAGGCAAGCACATGAAGGAACAGGCGTTAAAAGATGGCTATGTGCCTTTCTTCGGGTCTTCCGAATGGTCACGAATCGATCCGATGCACCCGTCCGTTCTGGCACAAAAGTACCGGCGTTCATACCGGCCATTTCTGTTGGGCGCGCGGGGGTCGCAATCGTTGACGCAATACTTTGTGATGCAAAATATCCAAGGGGAGTTGCGCAATAAAAAGGCGGTCTTCGTGATTTCGCCGCAATGGTTTGTGAAGGGTGGCACGCGTAAGGATGCGTTTGGCTATTACTACTCACAATTGCAAACGGCAGAGTGGTTGACCCACTTCCGTCACGATGCAATCGATCAGTACGCGGCCCAACGCCTCTTACAGATGCCAGTCGCGAAGTCCGACCACTTCATCTACGCGGCCCTGCAACGGGTAGCGAAGGGTGAAAAACTGACGGACTTCCAGCGCTTCTACCTGCAGACGCGGAAGAACATGTTGACGCAAGAAGACCAGTTCTTCTCCGGCATTGACTTACCATCGCAAAACCTGAACCGAGTGAACCAGCAAGCCAAGCAGTTACCCACTCATTATTCCTACTCGGCACTGGATGCACTGGGCGGTCGGTTAGGAAAGGCCGCTACGAGTGATAACCGATTCCACATTAGCGATAAGTTTTATCACCAAGGGTTACAAAAAGAACTGAAGACTGGCAAATTAAAGAACTTCCAAAAGAACTTGTCTTACACGAAGTCACCTGAATTCGCCGACTTCCAGTTATGTTTGGATCAATTCGCCCGGCTCAATACCAATGTCATGTTCATCATTCCGCCAATCAATGGCAAATGGCAAAAGTACACTGGCTTGTCAGCCACGATGCTCAAGCAATTTGATCAAAAGATTCACTACCAATTACAATCACAAGGGTTCAACAACATCGTTGACCTCAGTAATAAGGGGAACGTGCCGTACTTCATGACTGACACGATTCACTTGGGCTGGCGTGGGTGGTTGGCAGTTGATCAACGGGTCAATCCGTTCTTGAGTAAGACCCAAAAGCAACCACACTACACCATCAGCGATAAGTTCTACACCAAGCAATGGCAGAACTTAGCACCAACTGATTTGCAACAATATGAGGCAGAAACGAAATAGCTTGACGAAGCAGGTATTCTCACACGAGGACGCCTGCTTTTAGTTTGTGCTTAACCAAGATGGTTGGTATAATTGTCAAGAATGGCGTTTAAGAAAGTAGGAAATCAACATGGATCTTGAGAAATTAAAAAACCATCAAAAATATATTCGGAACTTTTCCATCGTGGCCCACATCGACCACGGGAAGTCCACGATTGCGGACCGCATCTTGGAATTGACCGATACTATCTCCAAACGCGACATGCAAGATCAAGTGTTGGATAACATGGACCTTGAGCGTGAACGCGGAATTACCATTAAATTAAACGCGGTTGAATTGACGTATCACGCCAAAGACGGCCACGACTATGAATTTCACCTGATCGATACCCCCGGGCACGTCGACTTCTCCTATGAGGTCTCACGGAGCCTGGCAGCCTGTGAAGGGGCCATCTTGGTCGTCGATGCCGCCCAAGGGGTCGAAGCCCAGACCCTGGCCAACGTGTACTTGGCCTTGGATGATGACCTGGAAATCGTGCCGGTCGTGAACAAGATCGACCTGCCCGCAGCGGACCCGGAAAAGGTCAAAAAGGAAATCGAAGACGTGATTGGTCTGGATGCCTCCGACGCCGTCTTGGCCAGTGCCAAGCAAGGTATCGGTATTCCCGAGCTGTTGGAACAGATTGTCCACAAGGTGCCCGCACCGACTGGTGATTTGGACGCACCGTTGAAGGCGTTAGTCTTTGACTCCGTCTACGATGATTACCGTGGTGTCGTGTTGAGCGTGCGGCTGTTTGCCGGGACTGTTCAACCGGGTGACAAGATTCGCCTGATGAACAGTGGGAGTGAATACGAAGTCACCGAAGTGGGGGTCAACTCACCCAAGCCCATTTCACGTGACTACCTGATTGCCGGTGACGTGGGCTACATCACGGCCAGCATCAAGGACATCACGGACACCCGGGTCGGGGATACCGTCACCAACGCGGAAGACCCCGCCGAAAAGGCCTTGCCAGGTTACCGGGAAATGAGTCCCATGGTGTACGCCGGGCTTTACCCAACGGACAACGCTAAGTTAAATGACTTGCGTGAAGCCCTGGAAAAGCTGAAGCTAAACGATGCCGCGTTGGAATTTGAACCCGAAGCGTCGCAAGCCTTAGGGTTTGGGTTCCGGTGTGGATTCTTGGGGATGCTTCACATGGACGTCATCCAGGAACGACTGGAACGGGAATTCAATTTGGACCTGATCACCACGGCACCATCCGTTACGTACCACGCGTACTTGACGGACGGGGGCATGAAGGAAGTTGAAAACCCAGCAGAAATGCCGGAAACCTCAGCTATCAAGCGGATTGAAGAACCCATCGTCAAGGCGACCATCATGGCCCCTAACGAGTATGTGGGTGCGGTCATGGAGCTTTGCCAACACCGGCGGGGCCAATTCCTGACGATGGAGTACCTGGATGATTACCGGGTCAACATCATTTATAACATGCCGCTGTCAGAAATCATCTTTGATTTCTTCGACAAGCTGAAGTCCAGTACCCGGGGTTACGCATCACTGGATTACGAACGCAGTGGCTACCAAGCCGCTGACCTGGTCAAGATTGATATTCTCCTGAACGGCGACAAGGTCGATGCGCTGAGCTTCATTGCCCACCGGACCTTCGCCCCAGCACGGGGCCGAGAAATTGCATCTCGCCTGAAGAACATCATCCCTCGCCAAAACTTCGAAATCCCAGTTCAAGCCGCTATCGGCGCCAAAATCATTGCCAGAACTACGATCAAGGCCTACCGGAAAGACGTGACCGCCAAGCTTTACGGTGGTGACCGCACTCGGCGAATGAAATTACTGGAGAAGCAAAAAGTCGGTAAGAAACGGATGAAGGCTGTGGGGAAGGTTGATATCCCGCAAGAGGCGTTCATGGCTGTTTTGAAGACTGACGAGGATGAAACCAAGTAGTGACGCGGGTTCTAGGGGACTGCCTTTTCGGCTGCCGCCAATTTGCCTACCATTTGCCGACGGAATTGTCGGCATGTCGACAAAATTAAATAATTTACTAAGATGGTGCACTGTCAGTTTTTCTGATGGAGCACCATTTTTTCGAAGATGTCGACGGTCTCAGAACTCATCTTCTCAGTAACGTGGGAGTACGTGTCCATTGTGGTACTAATTCTCGCATGACCCAGTCTGGCCTGAATTTCCTTAATATTTGCACCGTTTTCCAACAGCATAGTAGCATGCGTATGCCGTAAAGAATGAAAATCAAACGGAAAACCGAGTTTGTCCTGAACTTTTTCTGCATGATATTTTACAGAGTTGGGTGTTACGGGTTCTCCATTTGCCTTAGTGCAGACGAAATTAGATTCGATATAGTACTTTCCATAACGAACGCGTTGTTCCATCTGGTCCTTGCGTTTGTGCTTCAACAGGGATACTAGTGATTCTCCAATTAACAGTTTCCGGTAGCTCGCTGCTGTTTTTAGAGGGCCCAAGACAAACTTCCCCCAATCCTTTTTCTTTGCTCGCGAATGCTCACCAGTAATTGGTAGCGGAATATACGGGGATCCGTTAGTTTCTGCCTTCTCCTTATTTTTACCTTCGCGTTTCTTCCGCTGACTGAACTGTAGCATTGCTTGGTGGACATCAATCGTGTGATTTTCTAAGTCGATTGCGTCCCACTCTAATCCGCAAACTTCTCCACGCCTCATGCCCGTTCCAAATGCAATCTGTAATGGTACGTTAAAAGGATCAGAAAATGGTGTCATATCAAGAATCTGTTGATATTGATCCATAGTAATAATTCTTAAATCGGATCTTGTTTTTTCAGTCTGCATAGCATACTTTGGCATTTCAATATAATTTCCCGGGTTCTCCTTGATTAACTGGTAGGGGAAGACAGCCATCTTAAATCCCTTACGAACCACAGTAAGGATTATTTCTACGCTGTGTTTTGCTAAGGAAGTTTCGCCCAAATCGTTCATCATCTTTTGCAAAGCAGCGGGGCCGATGGTCCTCAACAGATACTTCCCAATTGCTGGATCAATATATTTATTGATCACATTTAAGTAATTTAATTGGGTGTTTTTTTTCAGATTTTTCACTACATAATTTTCATACCAATACTCAAAGTAATCGTGAACACTCATGTTATTAAGGTTTACCTTTACACCGCCATTTTCAAATTGTCGAAGGGCTTCCCGCATAGCTGCAGCTGCTTCAGCCTTAGTAGAACCACCACATCTTTCAATTCTTCGTCTTTTCCCGTTTGCTTTCCCAGCTTCAAATGAGTAGTACCACTTGTCTCCACGTTTTCTTAAAGATCCATCAGCCATAAAAGTTCCTCCTTAAAATGTGTTTCTAGTAGTTGAAATACACGCAAACGTATGTTCTTTCTTAAACCTAAATAAAAGCCCGGTTAGGGGCTATGTAATTATTTCTTTAACCAGCTAGTATTGTAGTGGCCCTTTACGACCCATACGTATCCATGGGATGCCTTCAGCTTAGAAGATTTTAGGACCCAACTAAGGTTGGCAGTATTGGATATTTTTATTTTGGTACCTTTCTTTAGGTGCTTTTTCTTGTGGGTCTGCCAGTTGTTAGGGTTAATTTGATAGGCCGTGACAGCCTTTTTAACGTGAACTGTCCGCGTCTTAAACCAGTATGGGGAATTGTATCCTGGAAGGCTCGCTGAAGCGGGTGTTATTGATGTAGCGATTAAAGCAGCTATGGTACCACCAATCAAAATACCATTTCTTGTTCTCATGATGTACCTCCTATAAGTGATGTACTTACTTGCTAACTCGGTCGACGATAATATCCGTCTTAAGGGTCTTACCGTTGAGTTTTACGGTTCCTTCCATAACGGAGCCATAGACAGTAATTTTGTCGCCTTCATGGATTGAATGCTCTTTCATGGTGTCGATGTCAATTTCCGTAACGCTTCCATGACCATCTGAATAACCTGAAGAAGAGTAGCTGTCCTTTGGGGCAATCACAACGTAATACATATTATGATCATCACCATTTTTTTGAACCATTAGGACGTTCCCGGTTGTCTTGATTAAGCCACCGTCATATTTGTATGGGTTCTCTGTAAGCTTGTTAAGACTGACGTACTTGTAATGTAGAGATGTATTAGGCCTATTCGCAGACTTCTTCGCGTGTGACTTAGCCTTTTTGGATTCAGAAATTGATTTAGCATGGCTTACGGATTCAGCGTTCTGCTTGGCCTTAGCTCGGCTTTCAGACTTTGATTTGTTCACACTAGCTTTGGCTTTTTTACTTGAGGCGTCCTTCTTGCTGGAGTCGGCTCTGTTTTGTAACTTTGTTCGAGATTCTGAAGCTGCCTTTGACGAGTCAAGCGCAGAAGATTTAGCCTTTGATGATTCAGAGGCAGCCTTGTCACGACTTTCTGATATGGTATCGGCCCGGTCTTGCCTAGCTTGTTCTGCACGCTGTGCTTTAGTCTGAGTGGCAGGAGCAGCGAAGGTTAAGACAATAGATGCTAAAAAAATGAATCCCACATGTTTTCCTTTGAGCCAATCAATTTTATGCCAATGAAACAATCTTTTAATGATCCACAATACTGCAGTTACCATAGTAGCTAAAAGTCCGATGCAGGCAAGTGAAAAGACTATGTCATATATCATGATTTTTCTCCTTTAAAGCTATGTTTTAGTATTTAATATCATTGTAGGGGAGCCCGTATTGCTTGGCCAAGTCTTCATAGGAATCCGGCAAGCAATCGTTATCCTCAATATAAAGAGCCCCCATCAGAGCGGCAGAAAATTCATCTGCCTGAGTTTCAAGCTGTGAGTGGCCATGAGTGCTACTTACGTAGTATCCGACAAGTCCTTCCTGCAAAATGACGTGGCCCAATTCATGCCCCATCACAAAATACTGGTAGGGCTTATGTTTGATACTTTCGTTGAGCATGATGATGGGCCGGGGCCCATAGTAAATGGTTTTTCCGAGTGGTAGTTCATCGAAATAGCACCATTCAACCTGAATATTTAATTTTTCAGCGATGATAAAAGGATTGGCGGTGTGATAGCGATTCGTCACTGTCTTCACGACGTTACTTAATTTCAAAAAAACACCTACTTTTTCTCTTTTTTCTTTTGATTCCAGAAAATAGTTGCCATCGCTACCCGTACCTGTGCATCTTGCTCAGGCGTTAAATCGACACCGCCAAATGTCATTGATCCTGCGTTTGCCTCGAGAAACTCTTTTAAATCCACTGTATCCTGCTTAGTAGCCCAAGCTGGGGTGCTATCTTTTCCAAGAAGATAGTCAGTAGTCACACCGTACATATTTGCAATTCTTTTTAGCATGTTTGAATCTGGTTCATTCGTTCCATACTCGTAATTTGCGTAGCGTTGCATACTACTGAGACCAAGTCTGCGAGCAGCTTCTGTTTTAGACCAGTTTTTACTTTCACGAAGGTCTATTAGTTTTCTCGTAAAATCATTCTGTCTCTTTTCAGCCATTGGGATACCTCCTGTTAAACGTATTGTATAACTGTTAAACGATTAGTTTACATTTTTAAACAAAAAATTTAGAAAATATCTTGACTTAAACGTAAAATTTAACTATACTAAGTTCATAAGGTTAAATGATTCATTTAGACAGGAGGTGAGTAAATGTTTGTCAAATCTAATGCGCTTGACTTACTTCGTCAACGAAGAAATGATTTAGGGCTGTCCGGGGCTGAAGTTGCTAGACGGATGGGATTGAAGACCACCCAGCACTACTGGAACATTGAGAACGGAAAAAATCGTTTAACTTTGGAATATGCTTTCTCAGCTGCTGATGCTTTGGACGTGCCAATTGAATTTTTTTGCAAAAAAGTTAAAGAGAAAATTTAACTATTGAGGAGGTGAGTTGATGGGTAAGAAAGTTGAACAAGTACCTTGTATTGTTGTGGAACCTGCTAATGATTCTGAATTCGGTGGTTCGATGTTGAACAGCAAGTTTTGGGATCGAATCGTTGTTACCACAACTGATGGTAAAAAAGTAGCAGAGATTGGCACTGACGATGCCACCCCTGCTACTGGATACCTGGTCAAGATTTATCCCAATAGGGACTAGCCTTTAATGGAACGTGGATCATGGCCGTGACTATCTTTACTAGAGATCTTACCGTCACGATTGTGAACCACTAATTCGGAATGTTGATTTCTGGAAATTTCACGAGCGCGAGCTTCTGCTTCAGCTTTGTTACTGAAATTTGCGGTAGCACGTGAGTTTCCAGCACCCTTAACATTCCAACCACCGTTTCCATCAGGAACAACGTGTTGGTCTGACATTATATTCACCTCCTGTCCACATCTATTATGGCACAGGAGTTGAGTCTATGAATGGTGTTCCTACATTTATCGGAACCACAACTTCATTATGAAGTAGAACGATGTGTGATTCAGGATTCAAAACAGAAGGAGGTTAGAAACAATGGATTCAACGAAGACTTCAAGAAATATTCGATGTGAACTTAATTCAGTCATCAAGCGCTTAGGAATTTCAGTAAACCTTATGGCCGAAGATACCAAACAGTCTCCACAGCTCATCACTAACAATCGGCATACAACAGACGCAAGCCCAGCTAGTGCAGTTAAGGATGCAGCATATTTGCAAGATACCTTGTTCAATAATCAGATGGCGGCTATCTATTTTTCGTCAGTTGCAATGTTCAACGATAGTGATTGGGCTGAACAATTTCACGACGCACCGTTTGCTACCCTGGATGCAATTCATGCACTAGAAAAACGGATTGAACCTATACAAGACCAAGTAAATGATTTTACGCATGATCCGTATGAGAAGTGGAACCGATCCCGGGAGAAACGGGAAACAGCTAAAAAATTACGACAAGAAAGGATCCAGCTGATCAGTTTAATGGTTCTGTATGAATGTCAGCTTGAAGAAGTTACTCACGGTGATCTCGTCGCAGACACACAGAAGTTCAATAAAAAGCATGGCAAGATTGGGGGTAAGTCTGTATGGCTAAAGAACAAGTCAAAATTCTGGTCCTAAAGCGTCCTAAACAGAAGTTGGAGTCAGATGTTTATTCTGTTCCTGAAACGGCTAGAAAGCTAAAAACGGCGCCCGAAAATGTCTACGCTCTGATTCGATTGGGGAAGCTTAAATGTCTGATGTTGAGCCAACAATCGGTTCCAAAATTCGAACTTCAGCGGTTTATGAACGACAACTTGGGAATTGACCTGCGGGATGAAATTCAGACGAACATCGAAGCACATAAAAAGGAGGCGTGAACTATGACTATGTGGGAATCATGGTGTTTCTACGTTGGTGAAATAGCCACTTGGGTGGTCCCAATGCTGGCGGCCATGGCGTACGGATACTGGATTGCAATCAAGTTCGGTAGCTGGAAAGCTTGGGCAAAAGATTTCTTCGGATTGGAGGAACAGAAATGATTTTACGGCACAAAAAAAGAGCCCTGACCTGGCCGTCAGAACTCAAAGATAAAAAGTATCTCTCATACTTCTTTAGCATCAATTCTACCTCAGATGGGCGGTGGATTCAATGACTTTAGGCGGATTTGCACCACACTATGATGAGCTGATGGCCGGCGACACTACTCCACAGGACATTACAGGTTTACGACTGGTCGACAGCGAAGAGTATCTAAAGCTCGACGGTGGGGATATCTACGTGCCCCGCAACGCCGAAGCAATTCGGAGCTTCCTGTACGACTACAGCGACCGGGACACCGACAGCCTTCCGGACAACCGATCGGAACTAACTGATTTAGTTGGCGAAGAGTTTGGCGACATGGAGGTGATCACATGGATCAAGTATTAGGCAAGCAAACTGCAAGCGGCCCCGTGATTCTTGTGGCCCAGGTTACTAGCAAAAGTCGTAATCGGTTGGCCGATATTCGCGGCGAACTATTTAATCTTATCGAAGCGATCGACGAACCGGGACACCCAATCACCAACGAAGAACTCGATCATTTGTATCGAATTAACGATCAGCTGGCAGAATGGCAACCCGAAGTGGAGGTTAAGTAATGAATCTTTATCAATTGGAAGACAATCTATACCAAGTCGTTCGATTAGCCGAAAGTGCCGATCCGGAAGATCAACAGGCGTTTGATGACACGATTCTCAGTCTGAAAGATGGCATTGCAGATAAGGCAATCGGCTATGGCAAGGTAATCAAGCAGCTAACGTCCGATGAAAAGCAACTTGCCGAGAAAATGAAGGCCGATGCTGACCGAAAGGCTTCACTCGCTAGCAACATTAGACGATTAAAGGACGCCTTACAGCAAGGACTAGAGGCGGCCGGTTTAGACCACGTTAAAGACGTTGACCTAGCAATTTGGATTCAGAATAACCCGGCCAGTGTCAATTTAACGGACGAGGAGAAAGTACCTGATGACTTTATCAAAACGACAACTAGTCTCGATAAGAAGGGTATTCTCGCCGCCCTTAAAGACGGTGAAGACGTTCCAGGAGCTGAATTAACGCAAGGCCGATCCATTCGGATTCGATAGGAGGGAAACATCGTGACCGAGGAAAAAGAACTGAATTTAATTCAAAAACTGAATGAGGCCTCAAAACACATTGGCCCAATTGGTAAGGACGGAAACAACTCCTTCCAAAATTATCGTTTCCAAAGCGAAACAGCAATTAAGTACGCTGTCGAGTCCGCAATTCGTGAAGCTGGTATTCGAATTATTCCTCAGTATGAAGTCATCAATCAGTACGATAAGGCTTCAAAGCGAGGCGGCGAGAATCATTTCGTCGATGTGATGGGTACCTTTACCATTACGGATGGAGAAAATACGGTTGTCGGAACCATGCCCGGTAGTGGTCAAGATTCTGGTGAGAAGGCAATGGCTAAGGCTTGCACGAGTGCGCAGAAGTACTTCTACAAACAACTATTCAATATTACCGACAAGGATGAAGATCCGGACGCCGATGATAGTAATCCCAATGGCGGGTATACCCAGGGAACTCAAAAACGCCAACATCCTAATCCTACGCCAGCATCTAAGAAACAAAAGGACACGCTGGGGAAACTATTTCAAGCAATCTCAGACAAGGCTAAGACCGATTTAAATGTCGTTGCGACCGCCATTCTCAATAAGGCAGAGGCAACGAGTATGGATCAGCTAACACACGAAAGCGCAAATGAACTGGTTATTTTAGCAACAAACAAGCTAACTAAGTTATCTGAAGAAGGGAATAAAACAGCATGAGAACAATCACAATATCCGGAAACGTAGGTAAGGATCCAGAAGTACGATCAACACAAAACGGTATGCAGGTTGCTAATTTCAGTGTTGCGGTTCGTCAGAACCGGCAGAGTGAAGATGGCCAGTATGGGACCGACTGGTTCCGATGCACCGTCTGGGGGAACCGTGCGAACGTCATTCAACGTTTCTACCATAAGGGAAGCCATGTTATTGTATCGGGCGACCTAGAAATCACTGAGTACAATGGTCAGACCCAGCTAGGGGTTAATGTTAATGATTTTGACTTGCCTGATCGTCAGAGTGAATCACAACAACATAATACCCAGCAGACCGTACCGGCTAGCGATTCAATCGACGTTACAGACGACGATTTACCGTTCTAGTAAAGCAAGTGGTGGGTGGGAGGAATAGAGAGGTGAACGACTTTTGAATAATTACTTCTCTCATGATAGCAATGCTAGAAATTCAAGTAAGATGCTGCAGGTTCGGATGAAAGTCGGTGCAATCGGGTACGCCATTTACTTTATGCTTCTTGAACGTCTCCGCGATGAAGACGATTACACGAGTGTCAAAGATTATAATGCTATAGCCTTTGACCTTCGTGTTGATGCTTCGCAGATAAAAGCGGTTGTTGAAGATTTCGGGTTATTTGCCTTTACCGATGATGGTAAGTACTTCTACTCCGAAGGATTTAACAAAAGAATGGCGTTAAAGGATGCTAAAAGTAGGCGGCGGTCAGAAGCTGGTAAAAAGGGTGCCAAGTCCCGTTGGAATGGCAATTCTAAAGCTAATCCATCTACTGGCGAAGAAGAATCTAAGCCAAAGCCATCTCAGAAAAATAGCAATGCTATGGCAATGCCATATGATTCGGATGGCAAGGAAAGGAAAGTAAAGGAAAGCAAAGTAAAGGATAAAAAAACAATACGTCCGAACTCGGACAAGCCGAAGTACGGACCTGATGATCAGCCGTATCAAATCGCCCAGCACTTGCTTAAGGCCATTCGGGATAATGACCCTGACTTCTCGCCTAAGGGTGACGAACGCAAGCTACAGACCTGGGCTAATGATATTCGTTTGGCTCACACCCAAGATGGCCACGCATACGACAAGCTTGATGGCATGGTTGACTGGTGCCAGCACGATGATTTCTGGAAGTCGAATATCTTATCAGGAGCCAAGCTCCGTAAACAATTCGACCAAATGAAAATGCAGGCGGCGTCACGCGGACGAGGTGGATCTAAGCCTACAAGGGCCAAGGAGACACTGCCAGACTGGGCGCAGAAGACGCCTGATAAGCCCGCGGACAAGCCAAAGGGGCTAAGTCCTGACAAGCAGGCGGAGTTAGATTCGCGGATTCAGAAACTTCGGCAACGAAATAAAAAGCAGGAGGCATAGTATGACAAGTTTACGAGATTTAATCACAGGCACCACTAGCGACAACGTCGCGGTTAACGCTCGAGGACTCCACGACTTCTTGGAAGTTGGCAAGGATTTCTCTAACTGGTTCAAAGATATGACTGACTACGGTTTTACCCAAGGTGAAGACTTTACGCCAATTTCGGCGAAAAGCCATGGTGGCCGGCCTCGCATCGAATATGCGATGACTTTAGACATGGCTAAAGAGCTCGCCATGATTCAACGGACTGAGAAAGGCCAGCAAGCACGACGGTACTTTATCTCAGCTGAAAAGCAGTTAGCTAAACAGGAATCAACGAACAAGTTACCAGTGACGCCGCGTGAACAGATTAAGTTACTGCTGCAGGGTAACGAGGATACCAATCAACGTGTGGATCACGTTGAAAGCCGTCTAACTGACCTAGAGAAGAATCAAAAGCTGGATCCTGGCGAGTATAACTGGTTGGGACGTCGTATCAACCGTGCGGTACGCGATTACATGGGGATGCACAACCTAGTACTGAGTAACTCGCAACGTTCAAAACTGTTCCGTGACATCAACAGGGGTGTCTGTGAGGTGGCTCACGTCAAGACGCGGACACAAATTCGTGAGGGATACTTCGACGACGTGTCGGACTACATCAGCGACTGGGTGCCATCTACCGCGACGCTGGCAGTCATCAAGCAAATGGGCAGCGACTTGCCAGTTGCTCAGGAGGCCTAGAGATGACTTTTGAAGAGGCACATAAGCTCCTGCAGGAGCAAAGTAATCGTGGAACCGATGTCTGGTATGGACCAAGCTTAGAAAAGCATAGTCGTGTTTGTGGTCAGCTGGAATGGGGAGATGTCGAGTTAGTCCTCTATCAGCTAGAAAAGAGCTATGAACACAAGGAGGCGCCACATGATTAAGTACCCAAATGGCGGTGTCCCACAAAGGCGTAGCTACAGCCCCGATGATGGTAAAGAGCTTGTCCGGCCACTCAAGCACAAGAAACGGGGTCCGGGCCCTGAACACAAGATTCAGGATGGCATCATCGAGATGCTGTCTCTTAACGGATTTAAGACGTGGCGAATCAACGTGGGGTCAGTAGAGATGAAGGACGGTAGACGGTTCCATGCGGGCCCTGAGAAGGGTTTCCCGGACTTATGCGGGTACCGCAAGTCAGACGGCAAAATGTTTTTCATTGAGGTCAAGACAAAGACCGGTAAGCGGCGGCCCGCACAAGAATTTTTTGCCAAGGAAGTAGCTATGGACCCGGTCATCTATGGTGTAGCTCGCAGCCCCGAAGAGGCGCTGATGATTGTGCAGCGGGGACTAAATCGAACGGAGGACAAAAAATGAAACCTGAAAATGTACGCCTGGCATTAGCCAAGCTGATGGACCTGAACAACAAGAAAAGTGAGCCATTTGACATCGATAGTGGCGGTAAGATTCGCAGCCTTAGTTTCGATGAGTTACGGGATGAGAACTTCGAGCTGCTGGCTGACATCGCCGACTTCTTGGGGATGGAAAACTTGTACCGCGACCCCGACTCAAGTGATCACTTTGCGAGTTAGATTGACGAGCAGCATGGGCTGTCACGAGTGTCAACTTTCATGGGCGAGGACCCACTATCTGGGGCATACACCTACATGGAAGGTGAAGGCAGCCTTGTGGCAACAGAAAAAGCCAGTCATCAATGGCTGGCATGTGGAGGTAATCAAAAGATGAAGTCTTACATGGTTAAAGGTAAGCGACAGTACCGCGAGTTAATGCAGCTACTGTCTGATGAGGGTTACTGTTGGCTACCTGGAACGGTACAGGAAACAGCTGAAAGCGAGCCGTTACCGGTAGACGGAGCCTATGTAATCGTTACAAGTGATAGTCACACAATCTGGTGGCGGCTGCCTGAGTGGGACCGGGTGCCTGGTGAAGGGCTGCCGATTCCTTATGAAGATTGGCACGCCATCACGCGTACCAAGTGGCTTAAGGCTAAGGAGGACAATCATGAGCAAACGGCCTGATATCACAGCGAAACTCAGCCAATTGGTTGAGAAACGGCTTGATTCACAAAACATGTACTGGTCACCTGAGGTAAACTTCGATGGCGGCAAAAAGCGGGTAGACTTCGTTGGGTTACATTCGAAATTGGGTGCCCCGGAGGCGGTAGCAGTGGAATTAGGACAATTTGAGTTCTATGAGGTCAAGTCGAGTATGGCAGATTTCACATCTGGACATGGGCTGACCTTCTACGGTGATAAAAATTTTCTGGTGTGTTTGCCCGAACTGGCCCAGCAGCTGGTGGAGCAGCAAGCTATTCCGGAAAGAGTCGATATGATCCTTTGCCCCGACAAGAGCTGGAAACGGTTAGTACCTAAGATTGACCGCATGAGAGTTGGACTGCATCGAGAACGAACCGCAGCGGAAATACTGTGGGAGATTGTGAAAACTCACAGAGAAAGTGAGGAGGTATTTGATGAGTAAGCAACGGAAGCACACGAAAAAGTCCACCATGCGCAAGAAGAAGCGTCGTATGGCGGAACACGCGCGGGAACACCAAGCTGAGGCTAAGGAAGGTAAACAAAAATGATTAAAAAATCAGGAGAAATCACGTTCAAAATTGTTGATAAGGAGTAAAAGTTATGTCACTAAACAAGAAAATGGCAGCTGAAATTAGAGCTGCTTACGCCAATTATGGTGATGATCCAGATAAGTGGCCGGAAAATGTAAAAAAAGAAATCCGCGGTCAAACTGAGGAAGGACACACGGCGGAAAATAATATCCTACGCCACATGATTTTACACGGATTCACCAACAAATATATTTCACAAGAACGGTCCAGGACACCTCAATATATCCAGAAATTACGTGGCAGAATGCGAAGACGTGACGAATTGGATTACCAAGCCACACCAGATGAATTAACACAGCTAAAATATAACGTCAAACACATGAATCGGCCTAACAATCAAGGAGTCGCTAGCGTTATGGGCCGCGACAAGGATTGGGTGCGCTGCATGCGAGAGAAGCTACGGGAGGAAGACAATGAATAAATGGAATTTTCAACTTTGGCTGGCGCTGAACGGCGCACAGCATATCAACACATTATTTTGCAAGCCAGTCAATCAAAGCAAGCCGCGTTGGCGACGAGTTAAACGGCTATTGGAGGCACAGCATGACACACGAACAGATTGAGTATCGCAATTACGTGCTTCAAGGCATGAAAAGCTATGGTGGCGATGTGGCACGGGCTTTAGTTTGGTGCGGAAATCATTTTACCGAGTTGAGCAACAGCAAACGCAACGCGATTAACAAATTGTCATCGAAGGAACGCAACCAGGTTATCCATGAGCTGACAATGGTATAAAAATCTTATTTTATGTAGAGGTGATTTCAAATGAAAGCCAAGGATTTAATCCATGAACTACAAAAGTGTGATGGAGAAACAGAAGTTGCTATTTACAGTCGTCCGACAGGATCTGCTCTTTTAATTCCAAGCTACGATCCAGAGCTTACCGTCTCACCAGATACCGACTTTGCGAAAGAATATGATTTTCCGTTAGATACTGTGTTTATTACCGGAAAGTAGCTAGATAAAATTTCTATTTTATGTAGAGGTGAGAATATGGATAAAACACGCGACGAAATGAACGGCAACCAGCGTATGCTGCTTAACTATCTGGAATCATTGGTACCAAAAGATGATGTACTGATGGGACTAGCTGCATTCCAATCAAAATTAAGTGATCACAGCGTGCCTAAGGAAGTTTACATTGCTTTGGGTATGATGAGCAATGCTGAGGTTAATAACGTGCTACACGAGCTTACACGGCCATTTTAGATAGCAAAAAAGGGCTGACGCAACAGCCCTCACCCAATTCGTTCTTACTCAATGGTCAACAAATTAATTATACCATTGATAGGGGCTGAAAGGGTTGGCTGAATTAGATTTTGACAATATGAACATGGGAAGTCTCTTCCCAGAGGTAGATGTTGGAGCAACTTTGCAAAACGTGACACACTTTTTATCTGTAGTATTGCCTAAGATGGTCCGGGTGAGTGGTCAGTCTATGACGGACCTAAAGTCGCCAAGCTATGACGGTATGCCAAAATCACAGCCATCTGGTAATTCGACTGATGCTCGGATTGTGCGGAGACTATACGCGGAGCAGATTGTTAAGCAGACGGTTGTGGCCATTAAACATTGTGGGCAGGACAGCCGCAGTATTCTTAGTAGTTTATACCTGCAGGGCGATACAGATACGATGTGCTTCATGGAGTTGGGATTCTCAGAATCCAGCTACTTCCATGTTCGCAAGCCTCAAGCGCTACTGGAATTTGCCGACTGCTACATGCTTGATGATCTCCACATTTTTGAAAAAAAGCAGTAATCATGCAGTTTTTATGCAGTATTTGTGCAGTGAGACTGCAGGCACTAGCCGGATATCAGATGTATTCTAGTACTATCGAAAGAATCAAAGAAACGCACGTAGCTCAATGGCAGAGTAAAACTGGTCGAATTCGACCAGTTTAGATGCTGGTTCGACTCCAGCCGTGCGCATATAGCCGATTGGAGGATGTAATGAGGCTATAGAGCTATCTCGATGCAATCAAAATGGTCTATGCGTATCACGCCCAGTGAGAATTCGGAGAGGCTTAGTAGTTCGCGACCCTAAGCACACTTGGTTCGACTCCAAGACTGGGCATTGCACTCCGTAAACCCCCAACCAGATGCCTAAGGGCGGAGGACAAAAACGTCAGTCATGGGATAAGTGATCAGTGTCAGAGAATCACCTGTAGGCACGCAGAACCTCAGTGCAAAGGTCGCTTGATTGCGATTGCTGACGATACCCCGAGTTACGTACGGTTTGTAGGGGTGTGTGCTTGTGGCGGAATAGGTAGACACGTCTGGCCCGAAAGAGGGCATGATTCAGTGGGCGTCCAAGTGGATTTGTAGGGTGCAAATCCCTACCAAGCACATTGCCTAAGTAAAGAGGCATACAAACTTTCCCGGTCCCCAAACATCCGGGTTTCTGGACCTTTAGCTCAGTTGGTTAGAGCAGACGGCTCATAACCGTCCAGTCGTAGGTTCGAGTCCTACATGGTCCATTGGGTGCAAAACTTAAAAGAGGAGATGGACGCCCCGTCTCAATAGTGCATGCGCCCATAAAATCTAACTGAAAAGAGGTGAAGACTCCTCTCAAAGTTAGATTTAAATTAGTCGAGGTAGCCGTAGTGATTTCCGGCTGCCTTTTTTGTACATAAAGGAGTGATCACATGGATAGTGAAAATTTTATCAATTTATGCCGACAAAACTTAGTAGACTTATGCAACCGAAAGATGGACAGCATAGGTGGAAAGGCGGACTTTAAGGGGTCCGACTTTTATGTCGTATGGAGCTCCAAGACATTGCAAAACAATAAGGCGATGATGAGCACCGATGTCGTTGCTGGTCTGTACTTTGAATTGACTTACAGTGGAGACACCAAGTCTATGTATGTGGACGTATACGAGCGTAGAGAGAACGTCTGCTTCAAGGAATAGCAAGGAGGTGGCGCCATGAGGCGTTGGGATTGGAATAGATTGATTGATGGACTCATGGCGGTCGCCGTCGGAGTCCTGATTGCGTGGCTGGCGTCATGGTGATGAGAAACACAAAATTTGGCCTTGTCAGCTCCACAGAGGCACGTTGCTTGGGTGAACTGGAACGTGAGCTTAAGGACGGCCAATGGGTGCCTAGACGAGCTAAGAAGAATCCTAAGCCATATCGGCAGGTTATCCGGGTGTGGAGGAAGAATAATCATGAGTGAAACGCTATCAGAGCGCCAGTATGCGAAGGGAATTTGGAACCCTCAAGTGATTGCTGGGGCTATTAATGAAATGGTGGTGAGAGGCGATGTGAAGGGCATCGCAGTTGCCATCGTCCATAAAGATTCTGACAAGGACGCCGAGTACCTTGCCTATGACGATAACATGTTGGAATTGGTTGGTGCGATTGAGGAGCTTAAGATTACAGCCATCTCGAACGATGACTAAAGGAGCTAATACTTGTGATGGGGGTGTAGGTGATATGTAATGCGACGTAAATTGACACCAAAACAGCAGAAGTTTGCTGACGAGTACATCAAGTCAGGTAATGCTGCCGAAGCCGCGCGCAAAGCGGGTTACAGAGTACGAACGGCACGTTCTGTTGGCCAGGAAAACCTGACAAAACCTGACATCAAGGATTATATCGATGCTCGGCTTAAAGAACTTGCTAGTGAGCGAGTTGCCAGCCAGCAGGAGGTATTGGAGTTTCTGACCCGTGTTATGCGTCGTCAGGAGTTAGAACAGGTTGTTGTCACACTGCGAAAGGCTCGAACTATTCCCATGACCAATTCGAATGGGGACACGTACGACAAGCTGGTCTACGAAGACGTCGACGATGTGGTCGACACCAAGACCAAGAACTCAGATTCGATGAAGGCTGCCGACATTCTGACCCGCGTCTTGGGCATCAGTAAAGGTCTTAACCCAGAATTGGAATCTGCCAAGACACGCAAGATTAAGGCTGAAGCAGAGGTGGCTGAGGGCAAGGCCGCAGCTGCTAATAATGACACGGATAGTCAAATGAAGGCGATGGATAAGCTGCTTGGATTGATTGAAGGTGGGGCGCAGGATGACAAAACTAAATAAGTTGTTCACGCCGAAACAAATCGAAGTCCTGCAGCAGGAACTTCTAAATCCTAAGTGGAAGTTGATGGTCAACTACGGCGCAGTCCGGGCAGGCAAAACCTATGTCGATAACTTCGTCTTCCTGTTTGAGTTGAGACACGCCGCTATGGTCGCACAGAACAAAGACATGGCGCACCCACTGTATATCCTTGCTGGTGTCTCAAGTAAGTCTATCTACAATAATGTTCTGACTGAAATTGCCAACACTTTTGGGTTGGAGTTTAAGTTTGACAAGCACAATAGCTTTCAAGTCAAATTTAACGGATTACCGCCAGTTACCGTGGTGCAAGCGTTTACTGGCTCTATCGCTGGATTAGGGGCCGTTCGTGGTATGACGTCAACAGGGGCGTACGTGAATGAAGCTTCGCTTGCTAACGAGGAGGTATTCACTGAAATACGTCAGCGTTGTTCCGTGGAAGGGGCGCGCGTTGTCTGTGATACCAATCCAGACGTTCCTAACCATTGGTTGAAGACGAAATATATCGACAACCCTAACGACTCAGACACCATCATATCTAACCATTTCGTGTTGGATGACAACACACGGCTGGATCCTGATTACGTCACATCACTCAAGGAAACCACGCCAACCGGCATGTTTTATGACCGCTCTATTCTTGGCTTGTGGGTGTCTGGCGAGGGTGTCGTGTATCGCGACTTCGACGAGCGCAAAATGGTCGTGCCAAGCCAAGATATTCCTGACCGTCTCACGATTATATGTGGGGTCGACTGGGGGTACGAGCATGCTGGTAGTGTCGTAGTCATGGGGTTCGACCGTGATGGTAATTGGTACTTACTCGAGGAGCATACCAAACAGTATGAGGAAATTGATTATTGGGTAAGAATTGCCAAGAGCATTCAGGAGCGCTACGGATATAACGTCCCCTTCTACGCTGACTCGGCCCGTCCAGAACACGTCGCTCGATTTAAGCGAGAAAATATAAATTGCAATTATGGATATAAGTCTGTCCTGACAGGGATCGAGCACGTTGCTAAGTTGATGAAGCAGGGTGCTTTTTTTGTCTCGCGAGAAGGCATCAAAGACCAACAATTCCTAGACGAAATCTATCAATACGTGTGGAATGAAACCACTGGTGAGCCAGTCAAGGAATCGGACCACACGATGGACGCGATGCGCTATGCTATTGCGACATTCTTATTCTTACAAGAACGTAAGAAGCCGCACAGCCGTCGCAAGCAAGCACAAGTACTACAGAACTTTGGACTGGCTTAAAGGAGGTGACAGCGTTTGGAAAATACCAATGACAAAATGGCTTTTGCTAATAGCCTACCAAGTCCATATCCTAAGCACGGCAAGCTGTCTATGCTGAGCGGTACTCGTTTCAGCTTCGATGCCAACAAGGTGTATCGAATGCCCTCCTCTGAATGGGAGTCCATCAAGGACAACCAGACAAGCGTAGGCAAGCTGGTACAATACTTCATTACTCAGCATTACTCGTATCAGTTACCGCGTATTATCACGCTTGAACGCTATTACTCTGGAGATAATGATATCCACTACTGGAACAGTGAGAAGGCAGCAGACCGGGCTGACAATCGTATTGCCAGCGGATTGCCACGCTACATCACTAATATCCGTGTGGGTTATCAATACGGTAATCCTATCAAGTGGGGATATGACAATTCCAAGGTTGATGATGCCGAGGAGCAAGTAGTCACTGACCTTCTTAAGGACTTCAACAGCCGAACTGATGAGGAATATCATGAGAAAGCGATGGGAACTAGCCTAGTAATTACAGGGCGAGCCTATGAGCTTACTTACATCCATGAAGATACTAACACACCGGCGGTTAAGGCTATTGACCCTGCAAATGCCTTCGTAGTGTATGACAACTCTATCGACCAGCACAGCCTGTTCGCGGTGCGCTACTACTTGATGGACTACATGGATCAGTCAGTATTTTATATCGACGTGTACACCGACGATACGATTTATCACTTCAAGTCAGCGACTAATCCTAACGGGGGACTCGAAGTAGCTAGTGCATCAGAGAGCCACCAGTTTGGTCAGGTTCCTATGACTGAGTACAGCCTCAACGACAACCGGATGGGTGCTTGGGAGTCTAAGCTAGATACCATTGACAGCTACGACAAGGCACTATCTGGGATGGCCAATTCTGAAGAGGACTTCGGTAATGCTATCTTAGTAGTATCTGGTGACATTGAGACTGAAGAGAAGGAGACCGTCACCGACATTGAGGGTAATCAGCTGTACGATGATGATGGCAACCCGCTGGTTCGGGTAACGACCATTGACCCGAAAAAGAAGATCATGTTCCTGAAGCCGTCAATCATCGACAATCCTAGTGGTACAGCAACGGTCGTTAACTCAACGGCTGAGTATTTGACTAAGTCGCTGGACCCGCAAGGCTGGCAGACGTACATCGACCAGCTGATGAAGGACATGCACAAGGACACTAATACCCCTGATATGACCGATGAGAACTTCTCTGGTCAAGCGACTGGAGCAGCCATGAGCTATAAGCTTTGGGGCAGCAACCAAGAGATTGCTACTCAGGAGTCCTTGTATATCAAGGGACTTATGCGGCGTCTGCGCCTACTTGGAAATTACTGGACTAATATCAATGAACTACCTAGCGAAGACATGATGGAGGCATTCCAGCCATCATTCACGCTCAACTTGCCAAAGAACGATTCTGAGATTATCGCCAACTTGAAGGCTCTCAAAGATACTGGTTCGATTAGTGATCAGACCATCCAAGAGCGCGCCGAAGACGTCACTGGTGTACCAGCTGAGCAAGAGGACTCACGTATGAAGGACCAGTCAAAGGCCAACCAACAAGAGGCTCAAGCTATCGCCGCTCAGGCACTTGCCGACAAGGACAAGACTAAGGTAGGTGATAGCAATGGCGATGATAACTCAAGCGCAGGAGAGGGACCAAATAAGCCTGCTCCTATCGCGGGACGAGACGAGTAACCATCAACTCGATAACTTCTACCAAGAGGCGCTAAAAGCCATCAGAGACAATTTGACGGCCTTTTATGTACGGTATGCCGATGAAAATGGTTTGACGGTTAGTGACGTCATGCAGCAGGTCAATCGCTGGGATATGATTCAGTGGAAACAGGCCATTGACTCAATTGATACCAACAGTTTGACGAGCGATGCTGAGACCCGTATCAAGTACTACGCGGCGACAGCAGGAATCAACCGTAACTACCTGATTATGAGCATTCTGGGCGTTCAGTTGGTGATCGCTACTGCCAAGACAGCAGTAGAAATCGCCAGCCGTATCAAACGAGACGTGGACGACACGATGGCGGTCAAGACTGGCCTGCTAAATTATGCGAAGGCCAACCAAGACGAAGTCAACAAAATCCACGCGTTGAAACAGAAAATCTATCACGACCACGTCGAAGACAGTTTCGAGGACGCGGCCCAGCGTTGGTCGCCGCGATTGTGGCAGAAGAGTGACGAGTTCACCCGCAAGGTTCAAAACGTGGTCACTCAGCACTTAACCAGTGGTATCGGTATTGAGGACTTGAATAAACGACTCTTCCCCGATATCAGTGAGGCTGCTAAGGCTGGATCAGTGTCTCGCGAGGTTGATTCGATGGACTACGTAGCTCAGCGACTCATTAGAACTGAGTCTGCTCGGGCAGTCACTGAGGTAAACAAGGAAATTTACAAGTTAAATGGCGTCGAAAGAGTCGATGTCGTCAACGAGCCAGGGGCTTGCCCTATCTGTGTGGACTTGGCCGAACAGGGCCCATACAAGCTCAGTGAGGTGCCTGATATCCCGGCCCATCCTAATTGTCGATGCTCGATTATTCCACATGATGAATCAAGTTTCGATTGGAAGACAGCTTAATACCAACGAGTCGCCTAACGGCGGATTTTTTGTGCCCTTTTTTCGGCGGCGGGCGTTAAAGAACAGCTGATCTGTTATGACACGTACAAGTTAATTCGTCCACAGGACGTTAAGAGGAGGAATTCGCGATGAGTGAAGACAAGAACAAACAGAAACAGGACCCAACAGAACCAGGAACCGACGGCAAAAAGGAAAAGACGTTTACGCGCGCTCAACTAGCAGCGGCTGCTAAGGAACAAGCCGAAAAGGCAGTCGAAGATTTCAAGAAGTCTAGCCTACCTGACTTAATCCAACAGGCCGTGGATAAGACCAAGCGGGACGCCACGTTGTCGGCTCAGGAACGTGCCGAGGAAGCCATCAAGGAACGCGAACAAAAGGTTGCGGCGAAGGCGGCGGCCTTAGACAAGCGTGACGCTCTCACAGCTACTAAGGCGTTGCTGGCAGACAAGGGATTGCCAACTAGGTTTGCTGACTTACTCGCTGACACTGACGCAACCAAGCGCGAAGCCAACGTCGAAGCATTTATGGACACGTTTAACGACGAGGTTCACAAGAAGACACTCGAAAAAGCCAAGGGTGGCAAGACTCCCGGTGCTGGTGAGGGGCCTAAGCCTAAAGTGACTGTCACCAAGAAGTTCAAGGATATGACATTCGAAGAGCGGACCGCACTTTATCGCGAAGACAAAGAGAAGTATTTCAAATTGAAACAGGAGGGATAATCAATGGCAATTACAGAAACAACCAAGCTGTCTGACCTGATTGAACCCACAGTCTTCCTAGACTATGTGCAAGAACAAGTCAGCAATACTAACGCCTTCATCCAATCAGGGATTCTAGGCAACGATCCAATCTTAGGAGCACGCTTACTGTCTCCAGGTCGGACGGTCCAGCTGCCATACATCAATGACTTGACTGGTGAGGCCGAAGAATGGAGCGATTCAACCGACATCACTACTGAATCACTGACGACTGGCTCAAATGAAGCTATGAAGCTTTTCGAAGACAAGGCATACTCTGCCACTGACTTCGGTCAACTCGTAACTGGTGCGCCAGTACTGACACAAATCACTAGTCGGTTCGCAGCATGGTGGGTACGCCAAGATACTAAGCGCTTGCTCCAAGTAGCAGAATCGACCTTTGCTAACACTGACATCGCAACGGCTAAGAGTTTCGGAGTCGGCAACGAAGCCGAACTTTCAGCAGGGAACTTCCTTGCAGCGCTCGCTCGAATGGGTGACTTGGCAAATCCTAAGCTGGTCAAGCTGGCAATGAATTCGAGTGCTTACTTCGAATTGCGTAAGCAAAACCTGATTGACGACTTCCAGCCTTCCGACGGTGGGCTGGCATTCGCATCGTACAACGGTCTGCAAATCGTCCAAGACGACGATATTCCAGTGGCTGCTGATGGGACGACTGCGGCATACGCGTTTGCTCCGGGTGCTATGGCATACGCCACTGCTACGCCAGCGAACGGGCTTGTGGTTGACCGTGACGAGTACAAGAACGGCGGACAAGAAGCCATTATCCAAAAGCGTGTGACTGCTATGCAAGTTAATGGGACCACGATTGATACCTCAGTCGTGAGTGACATTGCAGCATATCGTCAAGCCATCATTGACGGCAAGGCAGCTTTCAAGGTCGCTAATGATCCTCGCAAGCTGGGTATCGTCAAGTATGGCTTCAAGGTTGACCCTAGTTTCATTGTGCCGACCATCAACTCGCCTAAGGATGCGACGACCCCAAAAGCGTAGCGCCATCTACTGACGATGGCGACACTACCACGAGTGAATTTGACGCTAATGGCGATGTCAAACCTACTGACAGTCAGACCGTCGCTCAAATCACGGCTTGGTTAGATGCCCACAGCATTAGCCACACCGGTGTGACAGCCAAGGCGGACTTGTTGGCGTTAGTCCCATCAGAATAGAGGTGGTCTGATGGTTGAAGTTGCAACGATTAAGAAGCTACCGCGATTCAGTGAGATTGACGATGACTTGGTTCAGCTTGAACTTGATGAAGCCAAAGAAGTAGTTGATCATAGTGGCTTGCCCAAGTCTGTTCAAGACCGGGCCGTTCGAATGTACGCATGCCACTTGCTTACGGATGAGCTTCAACAAGCTGATGGGCTTCAGTCATTCACGATTGGCCCTATCAGCAAGACTAAGCTATCGCCGAATTACAAGGACCGCTTCCTTAAGCAGTACGAAGACTTACTAGATAGCTACGGGCTGAATCATTCTCGTGGAAGGGCGTGGTCAGTTGATTAAAGACGTCTATAATCGTTTACCCACTATCAAACGGGAGATTGACAAGATGGCTAACACTGCCGTAATTGCTGGTATCTTACCTTCTGAAGATGAGCACTTGCAAATGATTGCGGTGGTCAATGAGTATGGTTGCCATATTCGAGCTAAGAATGCTCCTTATCTGATGATTCCAGGCCCCAAGGGCACTTTCTACCGCTTAAAGGAAGTAGATATTCCTAAGCGGTCTTTTTTACGCTCAACTTTTGATAGCCACAACCAGGAGTGGCAGCGAATCACGACTGCTGGCGTACGAAAGATTATCAATGGGACTGAGACGGCTGAAGGCGTGCTGGCTAAGACCGGAAAGCTGATGCAGTCTCAAATCAAGAAGAGCATTCGGACTAAGAAGTCACCTGCCAACGCGCCTCTCACTGTGGCAGTCAAAGGAAAGAACAATCCGTTGGAAAACACGGGTAAGTTGCGCAAAAGTATCAAATTCCAGGTAGTGAAAAGAGGTGAATTCTAAATGGCATTGAACTTAACGCTTTACAAGAAGGGTGAATCCACAGCGGCATTCACTGGTGTCAAAACGACCGCTGATGTTACTGGATTAGCAGCTGGTACTGTGGTGGCCACAGGCGACTATGAAGCTACGAATGTGGACCCTGATGGTATGTTGACTGAATCTGACCGTACTCCTGTCGAAGGGTTTACTGTCCCAAAACAACAAGCACCGACGCCGGCTAGCTTAAAGGTTACGCCAACGGCTGATGGTGCGACTATCACCGAAGATGAACCCACGGCTTAGCAGAGAGGAGGGATAGCGGTGGAAGATGTTTCAGACATTTTAAGCGCTGAATCAGTTGAACTGAAGGTAGAGCCATCAAGTGATATGACACAGCCACAAATCAATGACTTAGGGCAGTTGGTGCCAGTCACCGTAGAGCCATACACAGTCCATGAACCGCTTATCCCGGCTGGCCTTAATACTAGTCAACAAGCACTCTTAACGGCTGTAGGTGGCGGTTCTGTAGCTGTGTATCAGGCATACTGGTATTCCCAACACAACGGGGTGCCAGATGGTTCCCATGTATCGAAGGTTAGCCAGCCTGACGTACGATACAAGACGACCAGTCTCACTGACTATAGTGACTTTGCTGGATTCACGGTCTATGGATTGGAGGCGGTCAAAAAGTGAGCGGCACTTACGATTATCGGGCGATGATGCGACCCATCATCAGTCTGATCAAACAAGCGACGGGTAGTCTGGTTGTTGAAGCCTCATTTGCAGGCAAGCAGCCGGGATACCCGTTTATTAGTTACGAACCGTTAGACCCTTACAAGCCAGTATCGGTTGATGTGGTAGACCATGAGATTTTCGAATCAAGCTGGTCTATCGACGCCTATGCTGAAGACCAGTTCGATGCACTCAACGTAGCACAATCTGCTGCTAAGTCGCTGAGAACTCAGGCTGCTACCTTCAAGCTGGACGACGCTGGTATCTATCTCATTGATGAGACAGATACTAGCTCACGAGATGTCAGCTTCGCTGTGCAAGAGCAACACCGGGTTGGCTTTGACATCCACCTAAGAGTGCAAGACCAATTCGAAGACGCCGTTGAGACTATCGATTCACTTAGCCTCAACGATTTTAATTTACCCAAAAATAACAAGGAGGCTTAAAACATGGCAAATACGGGAATCATTATCCCCAAGACGACCGACGTCAATGTGACCATTGATATCGACCACCCACAACCATCTGTGGGGCTGTCTAACCCTAACTTGTTCGTGAAGGGCGATGCAGAAGGATATAAGGAATATTCCAGCCTATCTGCACTTATGGCTGACCAACCAATCGGTTCACCAGCTTATAACGCTGCATGCGTCATTTTCGAGCAACAGAATGCTCCAGAACTTGTGGCCGTAACGACCTATGTCAAGGACAATACAGGGAAGATGTCAGCAGTGGCACCTAGTCCCGAAGACGTTAAGGCAACACCAACGGCTGATGGAGCAACAGTGACTGAATCTGAACCTGTCAGCACGTCAGGCGAAAGCATCGACTTCACCCAACTGACTGGTGTGGCAAAGGCAGCAGCTGATTACTTCTACAACAGCTGGGAGTTCGCTCTCATGCCAGAATATGATGCTGCAGATGCTTTAGACTTGGCAACTCTGATTGAAAAGGGTGGCTATGACGGGAAAGGGTTCCATTTATTCTTCCCTCAAGTAACTGACTACACGGTCGAGAGCCCATTCAAGGCGTTCCATCGAACTTGGGCCTTTTACAGCTCAAACAGTGATGAATATGCTGCTGCGCTTGTTGGCCAAGGCGGTTCTTACACCGTTGGCTCAATCAGCTGGAAGTTTGTATCTGACTTGGTTGACGTGACTCCAGAAGAGCTGCCTATCACTGAGCTTAACAAGATTGCAGACAATGGCTATATCGCCTATGTCACGAAGGGTGCTAACAGTAACCAGACTACTGACCGTAACCCTGCACTGGATTACATCGACACGATTCATGGTATGGATTGGATTAAGTCGACGACCGAAACACAACTTCAAAACCTGCTGAACACGGATGGGAAGCTTACGTTCGATAAGGATGGTATCGCTAAGATTCAACAAGTGTTGCGGAACATCCTGAACCAAGGTGTAGCCCAAAAGATTGTCGATACCAACGAATCAGGTACCGGCATTTTCGACGTTACTGTTAAGCAGCGGACTGACCTCAGAACGCAAGACATCGTTGATCGAATCTACAACGGTGCCTTCTTTGATTACCAGCCTTCTAACGCGATTAACCATATCAACGTCGGTATCACGCAAAACTCACTGGTCTAAGGGGGAATAATAAATGGAAAATTACAACGAAGGTTCTTCACTGACGATGGGGAACGGACGTACCGCGGCTATGTACCGGGCTAAAGAGGTCAAATACCCCTTAGTTCGGCAAGATGGCTCAACGTACATGCTGTCTAACTTCCAAGATGGAGACATGATCTCTTTCAGTGAAGACGAAGCACGTTTCACTGGTATGTCTGACCCACAAGGATCAGTTGGATTGTCTGATAATGCCAACTCGCTTGGGACGGCAACGGCAACCATGCAGTATGGTTCTCCATCCTGTGGCTTACTGATTGACCTGTTCAATTCCGGCGAAGTGTTCTCACTCCATAAGAATGATGGGGTTGAGTACGTCGGCGGTGACCACTGTGTTATCAAGCAAGCACCAGAAGTGGCTGATGGTAAGGATTACCCAACGCGGGCCTTCACTATTACCATTTTGGATTACGAAATTAAGAACGCTGAAGACATGTAACAGTGAGCGGCTGGGGTTCGACTCCCTAGCCGCTCTTTTTAACAAAAAATAATAGGAGGTTGTTCAATATGGCTGAACAAACTAACAAGACAGAAGTATCAGAAGAAACGGCAAAGGTAGCGGCTACTGAAGCCAAGAAGACAGCACCTAAGAAGACGACCCAGAAGCGTAAGACGACTAAGAAGACTGGTATCCCCACAAGTAAGGCCTCTAAGTCTGAAGTAATTGAGTTTGACGATGGTACCAAGGTAACCCTGGTATTCCCCGGGACTCGTTGGGCGCAACAACGGGTATACGATACTGCACTGAGCCAACAAGGTCAGACTATGGATTCGGTTCTGTTTCAAAACTACATGGACATTGTCGTGACTGAACCTGATCTGGACTGGTCTTACTTTGATGAAAAGGTTCCTGAAGACCACAAGAAGGACACTATCGAAGCTATCGACGATGACGGTACTAAGCATATCTACCGGTTAAGCTTCCCAGGAGTTCTGACGATGCTACAAATGCGTGACCAAGCAACCGATGCCTTTGGACGAGTACTGGGGTTGGAATATAACACCGGAATTTTGCAAAACATTGTCGATAACAAGGACGTCAATGGGTTGGAATACTTTGACCATCACAACGGGTACTCCGAAGTAATCGATAAGTGTAACGAAATGTTGTACCAATGGGCATTAGACTCAGCAATCTACACAGATATGAACCTGATTCGGGACTTCATGGACCGTATGTTTCGCTAATCCGTATTTAAAGAACAAGCAGCTTAGAGAAAAAGAAGTCGATAAAGTAGTTGGCTACTACCGTCCAGTTCAAGCCGGTCTTTGCACTTTAGAGGAAGCAGAGTCGATGAGTATGAGTGATCTACAAATTATCAATTCTGTAGCTGAGCGTATCGAAGATGAGAAGACTGACATGCTCATGAACAAGATCTACAAAATGATTTCAGGAAAGGGGTGACACCATGGCAGATGCCGCACGTAGCGCGTATATTCAAATGGCATGGCGAGTTAACAGCACTGGCTATCATCAATTGATGAACCAATTCGATGCTGCAGACCGTCGAAGCGATACTTCACTAGGACGGATGGACCGTCGGCTGACTAAGGTCGGCAATAGCATGCTAGAAGTTGGCCAAAAGACCAAAGTATTATCTGCTGCGATGGGCGGTGTACTTGCCTATGGCGTCTCTCAAGCAGCAAAGCTTCAAAACCGGTACAAGGTGATTACCAACTTGCTGACTACTGGTGGCGAGAAAGCTGCAGAAGCCACTCGAAATGTGAAGCGGATGCAGCAACAATCACTTGGCATCTCAAATAAGTATGGTGTCTCACAGCAACAAATTGGCAAAGGATATGAAGAACTTGTTCGACGTGGTTATTCGTCTAACCAAGCTTTAGCAGCCCAAAAGACTTTCGTCAAAGGTGCCATTGCTTCTGGCGATGATTATGCTGACGTCGTTAAGAACTCTACGTCTGCACTAGAAGCCTTTGGATTGCGGTCAAAGAACACGGCCACAATGACTCGCAATACGAGTAAGGTCGTTAACGAGATGGCTTACGCTGCCGACTTGACGGCCACCGACTTTAAAAATCTTGGTTATGGGATGACCTACGTCGGAGCTACTGGTAAGACGACTAACCAGTCGGTTGGCCATGTTGCTGCTGCATTGGGGGAATTATCAAACAACGGTCAAGAGGCCACAGTTGCCGGAACAGGGCTACGTAAGGTTTATAACTCTTTGGCAGCTCCTGGACCCAAGAGTGGGATTCCCGCACTTGCGTCAATTGGATTATCGCCAAAGGACTTGCTGAATAGCAAAGGAAAGATGAAAGACCTTGCTGCCATCTTCTTACAGTTTAATAAAAAGATGAAGGGCATGTCTTCAAACGAGAAATTCAACTTCTTCCACACGTTCTTTGGCACAACTGGTCAAACGTCAGCAATGCTACTGTCTCAGAATGCTAAGAATCTGCAAAAGCTGCAGAATCAGGTTGATAAGGCTCCGAAAAAGAACTATATCAATCAATTAGCAAACAAAAACATGAAGACCACCTTACAACAGTGGAAGATTTTTAAGCAAAATATTATCAATACAGCAACTGTTATGGGTGGACGTCTGCTCCCAGCAGCTAACGATGCAATTAAGGGTGTGTCAGGATTAACAAAATGGTTTGATCAACTAAACGATAGCAGCAAAAAATGGGTGACTTACGGTGCAATCGGGATTGCTGCATTTTCTCCGGTTATGACTTTAACTGGTATCCTGCTAAAAAACTTTAGAACTCTTAGGTCCGTAGTTACAGGTACTTGGACTGCTATTCAAAAAGTTAACCGAATTTCGTCAGTATCCTCGGTTTTTGGAAAGTCAAACCGAACAGAAATTTCTCCAACACCAAAAGGACAATACACTGATTATTCGCAGTCCAAACAAGCTAGGGAAGTCCAAATTACTGCTCAACGAGTTGTTGTTAGCGGTAGTACTAGATCTCAGGGAGGACTAAGCGTAAACCCTAACGAAACTGGTGAAAAGGTTGGTCGTTCTGCAGGTCGTTGGATGTATGCCGACGCTGCTAAAACCGGACGTAAGGTGGGGACATCTAGTTCAACGTATATGGTTGGGAAAGCTGCTAAGACCGGACGAACAATTGGCAGAACAATGACTAGTTACTCATATTCCGGTTCAGCTAGGGTTGGACGAAAAATCGGAACAACTTCAACTAGATATAGTTACTCAGGAGCTACTAAAGTTGGCAAACGTTCTGGTCGAGCGTTTGCTTCAACCTCATACGCTAGCATGGGTAAAACTGGGCGACGCGGAGGAAGAATATTTGGTGGGGCTGTCATGGCGCTTGGTTGGATGCAATTAGGTTCCGACGTGGGCGGACATGCAAAGACAGCTATCAAATATGGACTGGATTCCAAAAAAGGTGGCCGTGCAATGTGGGAAGGTGGCGGTGCTGCTGTAGGCGGTGCCATCGGCTCTACATTCGGACCAATCGGAATGATAGTTGGGGAGCAAATTGGGGAGGAGGCCGGTAAGGCTTTCTCAAAGTTTGCAACTTGGACTATGAAGAACGGTCCAGCTAGTCCTGGTGGGAATAACACCAAGAAACAGCGGGCATATAACGCTACTCATACCTCATCAGTTTCAATAGCAGCTAGCACAAATGCTGGCGGAGCAATTGGCGTGCCAAATGTTCCAGTAAAAAAGACACAAACTAGAACCAAAATAGCCGGTATTAATGCGCCAGGACATGCTAACGGGTCATTTATTACCAAACCGGAAACAGCTGTAGTTGGTGAAAATGGATATGAAATTCATCAGCGTGGTCAAAAATTTACTATTGTTGGTAAGCGTGGCGCGCAGCTTATTCAAACTAAACCGGGTGACCATATTTACAAACATTCAGACGCGATTGCAATGGCTAATGGTAGCTATTCTAAGCGTTTGCCCGGATACGCTGGTGGCACAACTAATACGACTTCTAGTACTGTTTCGAGTACTAGTGGTACTAGTAAAACGACTACCAAAAAGCTTGGCAATCTGAGCTCAACTGAGAAAAAGACTAAGAGCTCGATGAAGAAGATTAGTGGTTCGATTACGTCGGGCTATTCTAAGTCAACTTCCAAGGCCAATAAGTCGATTTCAAAATTTAACTCTAAGAGTTCTAGCGGATGGAAGTCCATCGTCAAGGACTCTAACAAGCAAACTAGCAAGGTGCGCCGCAATACGATCCAAGACTATGACCAAATGCAAAAGGGTAGTCAGAAGCAAATGACTCAGCTCCACAAGGGGATGAACTCAGCTGCTAAGGCTACTACTAGCGACTTCGGCGACATCATGGGTCGATTGAAGCCCTATGCTCACAAGGCGATGGGTGGCGCAATCAGTTCACTTAATGGCGGTATCTCGGGTATCAACTCAACTCTGTCTCAATTTGGTGGGAACAAATCGGTGCTGAAACCAATTCACTATGCGGCTGGTTCTAAAGGGCCAATCGGCAGTGACCAAATGGCTGTGCTTAACGATGCCAAATCGGGACCGCGGCAAGAACTGGTTGCTCGTGGTGATACCTTGCTTAAGCCTGAAGGCCAGGATGTCCTTACTCCTTTGAAGAAGGGTGACCAAGTCCTTAACGGTTCTCAAGTTGAGCAAGCTAAGCCATACCTACCACACTTTGCTAAAGGTACTGGGGTCTCAAACCAGAAGCTCCTATCACTGATTGAGAAGAACTCTTCCAAGCTTAATGATGCTTGGAAAAATGACTTCACTAATCATGCTAAGGGCAATCCCGACTCGCAACTGGGGTCAGGAATCGGCTCACTGAGTAAGAAGGCTGCCAACAACAAGGGCGTTCCGTGGAATAACGCTGCATGGAGTGTCATGAACGATGCTGCACAAAGTGGTGGCTCTGGAGCCGGTGGTACATGGCGACATGACCCTGGTATGGCTAAGACCAACGGGTTCGGCGCAAGTCGGTCGTTCGGTTCCCATGATGGGGTTGATTTCTCCGGGCCACAGGGCACACCAATCAAGGCTGTCCACGGTGGTGTTGTAACCCGTGCTGGTAAGCCTGTTTGGGACTTCAAAGACTTAGGCTATGTTGTCACGGTCAAGTCTGACGATGGCTATCAGGAAATCTACCAAGAATTTGGTGATTCTAGCCACATCAAGGCTCACGTTGGTCAAACCATCAAGACCGGTGACACAGTTGCTACCCAAGGCGGCATCATCGGTTCTAGTACTGGTCCCCACGTTCACATCGGGGTGTCTAAGGGCTATTTATGGGATCATGGTGGTTCTTCTACCCGTGGATGGTACGACGTTACTAAAATGCACGGTAAGTCAACTGGACTTAGCAAAAAGAAGAAGGCTGATACTGGCCTCCAAAAGTATGCTAAGAATCAGTTGAAAGCTGCCGGTGTCCTACCATGGATTACCAAGCACATCATGCCACTGACTGAGGACGACTCAGGCTCCGGTGGCACTAGTGCTGCTCCAAGCGGTAGCCACAAGCATTGGCTTCAACAAGCCGGTATTCCTGAATCATGGTGGCCAATAACCAATGAAATAATCTCCGCTGAATCTGGGTGGAACCCTAAGGCCCATAACTCTTCAGGAGCTTACGGTCTGCCACAATCCTTACCAGCTTCTAAGATGGCGTCTGCCGGGTCTGACTGGCGCACAAACCCAATCACTCAGCTGAAGTGGTACAAGTCCTACATCAAGAGCCGCTATGGTTCAATTGGCCATGCTATCAGCTTCCGTCACGCTCATGGTTGGTATAAGTCCGGCGGTAATCCACCAGCTAACCAACCAGTGATGGTCGGTGAAGAAGGTCCAGAACTGGCAACCTTTGGTTCAGGGGCTCATATCCATAACAACCATGAAACCAAATCGATGCTTCGGGGTGCTAAATCATCGCCGGATGTGACTGTCAACTTAACCGTCAACGTCAAGGGAAGTGCTGACAAAGGCACACCTAAGTCTATTGCTAAGGAAGTCAAGAACGTGTTGGTAAACCTGTTCACGAACGAACTCGGTAACGACTTCGACTAAAAGAGGTAATGTAAATGACCGTATACACCAAACAATGGAATAAAGAGAAAAAAAAGGTTGCTAATGCACAAACCGCTCTTAACAAAGCCAATAAGACTAACTCTGCTATTCTTAGCAAAAAGAAGTCTTATAAGGCAATTGTTGACGCGGACCAGAAAAAAATAGATGAAATGAAAAAGGGGGTAAATTACTATCAGAAAAAGGGTAAGTGGGTCAAACGCAAGAAATCCAAACCTCTTACTAAGAAACAATCGGCTGAAATAGACAAGCTTCAGAAGGATGCCACTAAGAACAACACCAAGCTGAACAATGCTGCCTTTAAAAAAAAGGTAAATAATGCTGAAAACGCTGTGAAAAATGCCAAAAAAGTTTCGACGAAGGCAAAGACAGCGCGTGACAGCTATGAGAAGCTTAGACATCAGACCGCGCTTAAACGAATTGCAACCGAACGAAAACTAAATTATGAACAATATTTGGCACCTCATGCCAGCATCCATGCAACTAACTCGATGACTGGTTTGGAGGTGTTTTTGTTTGCCAGCACGGAAGCTGAATCTAACGAATCTGAGGCTACCACATACCCAATTGACCGAGACGATCCTGTCGTGGATCACGTCCGGCGCACCGGTAAGACGATTACTGTCACTGGCTGGCTGTTTGACCAGAGTAAAACTGATCGGATATGGGCAGGCAAGGTAAATGATGTTTCGGGAGCCGGCCTGACTAAGAAGACAGTCCAGCAGCAGTTCGCCAACCTACGCAAGTGGCAGTTTGATGGTACGGAGCTGGTCTACAAGTCAGATTGGGTCAAGAAGTCTGGGTTCAACCATATCTACTACAAGCACCTCTATATGACCAGTTTAGAAAAGACTCTGGACGCTCCTTACAAGGGTGGCGTTCAAATCTCGATTACCTTTCAGTTTGCATACAAGGCCCGGGTTGCTACTAAGAAAAAGAAGAAAAACGGTGGTAAGAAAGGCCCTGGCAACAAGAAGGGCGGCTCAAAGAAGGTCAAGAAAATTACCGTCAAGTACGGTATGACCTACTGGGGACTGGCCAAGAAGTGGAAGACAACTGTCACTCAGCTTCGTAAATGGAATGGCTCTGAGAAAAAGACCATGTACCCAGATAAGAAAACGGGGAAGTACCCTAAGAAATTACGTGTGAGATAGGAGATGATGGCGAATGGCGCTGAGAAGCTACGTTCCGGTCGATGTTGCTAATCTGCCGGAATCCTTCGAATACGAACTAGATAATACGACCTACCAGCTGACCTTTGACTACAACGACGAGGGTAACTATTTCACCGTGGATATTGCCACCTATGAAGGTGACATGATTGTTCGCGGCGAAAAGATAGTTGCTGACCGACCGTTGTGGGTTAACGTTTATGACGACCGACTCCCAACTACGCCATTGGTCCCAATGGATGAGTCGGGTGTATCCACTTACTGTGGGATTGACGAATTCATGAAGACAATGTTCCTCTATGAAGACGATATCGATCCCGACGATGAAGATAATCCAACTCCAATTGATGTTGACGACGATGATGAGGAAGGTGATCTGATTGGTTAGCTACTTGTACGGCCGCCGGGTCGAAGTATGGCTGGAAACAGCCTCCAAAATCTATAAGTTCTACTACCATCAAACCGAGAATTACTCTTTTGGTATCACCTTCACTATCCCTTTCAGTGATTCAACCACTGCACAAACTTGTGAGGTTGGAATTATGAATCTATCTAAGTCTCATCGGCGTCTCTTTAAGAAGGGGCGTAAGGTACGAGTCTACGCTGGATATGCTGAATCTGGTGTGGGATTGCTGTCAGAAGGGTTCATCAGTTCAGTCCCGCCTTATACCAGTGATGGTACGAATACGACCTTCACTTTCAACTTCAAGGAGGGTAAGGACGCTAAGGTTAAAAAGAAGGTCAACCTATCATTTGGGGCTGGTACTAATGCTTCGACCATTATCCGAAGGATTGCCAAGGAAGCTGGTATCACACTCGGAACGTTGAATCTTGCTAAACCAAACGCAGCCTATAAGACTGGCTACACTGCAAAAGGCAAACCACTAACCCTTATTAAAGCTGTGGCAAAGAAGGGCGGCTCAAAGGCGTTCAGACGCCGTGGAGTACTCTGTGTGGATGACTTAACGAAAGCAAATGGCCATAAAGAACATTTGTTCCTTACCATGCACCAAGCTGGTAAACATGGTGGCACTGGTCTGATCGCCTATCCTGCCTATAACGAAGATGACGACGATAGCTCTAAAAAGACTGTTGAGCTTCAAATGCTGCTACAGTACCAGGTCAGTGTGGGTTCGGTTATCGAGGTCAGTAACGAGTACTTCAGCGGTACTAAACGGGTACAGTCTGGTCAACATCAGTGCGATGATTCTGGATTCCTGACAACGGCGGAGGTGTATGCCTAATGGCAAGTCGAAATGGTGAAGACCTACTACATCAAGTCCTTCAGCAAGTGATTGATGAGGTGCAAGACTCGATGAGCGTTGCTAAGTTAGCCCGGGTGGTCAGCTATGACTCGGGCGAACATACAGCTAATATCCAGCCACTTGGTCTGGATTCTGACGGTAGTAAGTCAGGGATGATTCATGGAGCACTAGTTATTAAGAGTGCTCGTTCCGGATTAGCGGCTGGTGACACTGTTGTAGCTGTATTTGTGGACGGCGACATCGATAACTTCAGTGGGTCAAGCACCTTTACTAAGGCGAGCGACCGTAAGCATGATATCAACGACGCCGTAGTAGTGGGGGTGATCTGATGAAGGACTTAAGACTCGATGATACCGGCGACATCAGTCTTACAAACAATGACTTGGATGAAGTGAGTGACGACGATGAATTAGAACAATCGGTCAAAATCATCTTGCAAACACGTTTGTCGGAGTTCGAACCAGCAGATGAACTGGGACTTGACCCGGGAAACATGTACGGCAAGGGCATCAACAAGGAGTACCTATCGACTGATATCTCAGACGCCATCACGGAGCAAGAACCACGGGTGGCGTCTATTACGTCAATCCAGATTGGTGACCCTGATGAAGATCGGAATCTGGATATCAAGATTGAGTACGTGAAACAAGACGGAACGAAAAATGAAATGGAAACGGGGGTGAATGTCGATGATTGATGATAAAGGCATGAAGGTGCCAACCAATGAGGAGCTTTTACAGTCAATGATTGCACGGGCCCAGTCTAAGTGGGGAACTGATGCACATACTGATGAGAATTCCACAACTGGGATTTTTCTACGGCTGTTCGCATGGTTCCAGGCGCTGCTCTATCAGGATGTTGATGGATCCTATCATAATGCCTTCATTGACGACGCCACCGGTGTTAGCCTTGACCGTTTGGCTAGTAACTTCGGACTGCACCGCAATCCGGCTCAAGCTGCAACGGTAGAGCTGACCTTCAAAGGAACCCCCGGATACACCATTTCGGAGCCCATGACTTATGGGACTGAGGATGGTATCAACTTCGACCTCTACGACAACGTAGAACTAGTTGACGATGGTACTGGTGTCGGGGTGGGTACTGGATGGGCCGCTGCAGAGAGTATGGGTGAATCCAGTAACGTATCAGCTAATTCGATTATTGTTTCTGTCAGCGACGTTGAGGAGGTCACAGACGTGACTAACTTGAATGCTGCTAGTGGGGGGATGTCAGCTGAGACTGACACAGCCTTGCGTGAGCGGATTCATTCACAAATCACGGCTCAGCCTGGTCCCACCTTGTATGGTATGTACACGGCTCTCTACAATGTTACTGGGGTCAAACGGGTACAAATAATCCAGAACTTGACTACTGATGTAGACGAGCAAGGTAACCCGCCCAAGTCACTTCACATCTACGTTCTAGGCGGTCAACAGCAATCTGTCGGGGAAGCAATCCTTGATAATATCGGGGCTGGTATTCAAACGGTTGGCAGTCTAACAGTTAAGGCAGAGGACATCGGGGGCCATATCCACGATGTCTTTTTTGATACCGCCACACAACTTCACCTATTCGTTTCGGTGACTATTGAGACTGACGATACCTTCGACCCGCTGAATGGCCCGACTAATATCAAACAAGGGATTGAGTCCTACGTAAACAGCGTAGACATGGGTGACACTATTGTCTACACGAAGCTGTTTCAGGCCATTTACAACGTAACTGGGGTAACTTCAGCTACTGCCACGATTGGACGCTCTAAGGACACACTGGCTACCTCTGACGTCCAGCTTAGTGAGTTTGAGACAGCTACCGTATTGGATGAGGGAATTGAGGTGATGGTCGATGGACAGTAATGAACATTACGACTTAACCGACCTTCTAAACGAGTTGCCTGCTGCTCTCAGCAACGGCCCTGACAGTAATAACGCCAAGCTCTTATCAGTCTTGGCCGACGATATGGTCGATATGCAAGAATTGATTGATCAAGTCAATTTATGGCGTGATATCACGAATGCTAAAGGTGGTTGGCTCGATAAGATTGGGACTGACTGGGGAGTTGCCCGTAATGGCTTTGACGACGACTTTTATCGGTTCATGATTCGGACCAAGCAGCTTCAACGACAGGTCGATGGTTCGTATAACAGCATTATCAAACTGATTGCTGAGTCGCTTGGGGCAAATTACTCCGAAATCAACGTAACGCCGGTCAAGGACGAACCAAATGCTATTGAGGTTACCAACATCCCAGCCGGATATATCGACTCACAACGTAAAGAAAAACTAGTTCTTGACCAAATTCGCAGTTCCGTAGCAGCCGGCATCAGGGTAGCTGGAATCGGATTCCAGAAGACGGTTAAGTCCACGCTTTACTACGCAATGCAATTTCAGACGACACAGGTTATCGAATCGACGATGAGTGTGCCGCAATTAAAGAAGGGATAAAATGGCAGATAGTTCGAGAACCATTATGACTGATGCGGGTTTTGCGTTAGAAACGCGGGTCCGCGCTGATGAAACAAAGATGCAGTTTACACGGGCCGCCATTAGTACGGACGACCACTTTAGCGATACGGACGACGTTTTAGCTAAGCTAACGGAATTATCTAATATTCAACAAGACGGGAAGGTTACAGCAGTCCAAGTAATTAACACGACCACGGTTTACGTACAAGTTGATGTGAATCAGGCCGAGTCAAAGGCTGACTATCAGATGCGGTCCGCAGCCTTATATGCCAAGGATGACGATGGCACAGAAGTCTTGTATGGAGTCACCGTGCTACAGGATCCTGTCTTTGTCCACAAAGATGCTGATGGTTCCTATCTGGGTTTTGGAATTAATACCACTGTGGGTAGAGCTTCTAACGTCGTTGTAGTGGTTGATCCTACTAATATGGTGACTCAGCAAGTATTTGAGGGTACCATGAAAAACTACTACACGAAGGCGGAAGTCGACGCCAAATTTGTCACCGACGACGACTTTGCCAGCAAGCTGCCCAAGAACATCGCGACGACCGATGCGGCCAACACCTTCGCCAAGTCGCAGACGCTCGCAGGGGGCGCCACGGACAGCAAGGGGAACGCGTATGCCACGATGAAAGATGTGGCCACCGGTTTAAACAATGGATTGAGCACAAAAGTTACTGATAACAAAAATGGTACAATCACGGCTAATAGTTTGACTTATGATTTGTCAAAATCAGGCCTTACTTCTTTACAACTTGTTAACTCTGGTTCATTTAATGATTTACCTTTAGGGACCGTTTTTGCAGGTACTTCAATAGCGGATGGCCCTGATAAAACTCATACTTTTACCGCCACTACATTTTACTTTAGTGGTTGGAGTGGTAGAAAAGCACAAATAGCAATTGCTGATAGTGTAAATCTCATGTACTTTAGAGTTTATATGGGTATAAATTGGACTGATTGGACGTTATTATCTGATGATTCCAAAGTTGTGCATGCTACAGATATGCGTAAACCAGCTAGTGATGTAGCGGGAATTGAAGAGGTTAACGCCAAACAAGATAAAATTGGTTACACACCTGCTGATGACAGTAAAGTTTTACATTCAACTGTAACTGAATTAAATTCAACTGATATGAATACTGTTCAAACTGCTGGATTTTATCAGCTGATTAGTGGAACTAATGGGATGCCTAATGCAGATAAGTTTACACTTTATCAAGTAATTCCTTTGACTGATTATTATGCAAACGGAGTTCAACTTGCATACGGAACAAATAATGCCATTTCAGGAATGCGTTCTTGGAATTCATATAATAGTTTTACTAGTTGGGTTCAGTTTGCTGATGATTCAAAAGTTGTTCATAATACTGGTACAGAAGAAATTTCTGGTCAAAAAACCTTTGATACTGCGCCAATTGATAAGACAACAGGCAATCCGTACATCACAGCGAAGACGCCCGGAATTCCAAAACTGGCAGTTAAGTACAACGCAACTAGCAAAGCCTTTGACTATACACTGACTGTGCCTGAGAAGGACGGTCTCAGCGACATCATACAATACAATTTACTTTGGAAAGATCATAGCGTGGATGACTGGACAACGGTCATTGTTAAGCCGGATGCCTTAACCGGCCAGCTCACTGGCGTTTATATTACGAAGACGTATGACTTCAAAGCGGCGGCCCAAAACGCGGTGGGTCCCAGTGGCTTTACTGATGTGATTACCTTGCCGGCTGCCTCAGTACCGGGAATTCCGTCACTGACAGCTGAGTACAACGCTGGCAAAAAAGGCTTCGACTACACGGTCACGGCACCAGAAAGTGATGGTGGCTCTGAAATCACCGGATACAGCCTGGAGTATCAAAAGCAAGGTGGCACGGAATGGACAAAAGTCGCATTAAATTCTGATAGCCTTACTGGGACGGTTACTGATGGCATTGAAGCCGGAAGCGATTACTTGTTACGCGTTAATGCTGAAAATGCAGTCGGGTCAAGCGACTACTTTACGGTTAGTTACCCATTGCCAACCGTGGACGGTAACATTTACGGTGTTAGTTGGGATGGCTCCTCATCCGGGGCCTTACAGCGGACCGATGCTGCGGTGGGCCTAAAAGCTGGGATCAATGGTGCTCAAAATGACTTTGACACTGTGGGTCCTTGGGCAAAGATGGACAAGACCATTACCGATGATAAGGGCAATTCATTCGTTCGGATTCCCAAGCTGTACATTAAAAAAACTCAGACTGACAAGCTGGCTACATGGCAAGTATCCCTGAGTAAGATTGACGATACTTGGTACCTGCCGAAGTGTTTCTGGGACTTCACAAGCAACAAGGAATTGGATTACGTGGATGTGGGCCGTTATCAAGGCACAGTTACAGGTGGCTTGCTGCAGTCTAAGAGTGGAGTGGCGCCAACTAATAGCCTAGAGATTACGGCGTTTCGTTCAGACGCTAAAGCAAACGGTGACGGATACCAATTGCTTGATATCCACGTTATAGATGTTTGGCAAGTCCTCTTTATCATCGAATTTGCTACCCTAAGTTCTCAGAGCATTATGCCTGGTAACTTGGATAATGGAGCAAATGGTTCAGCTAAGACTAACGGTACTGGTTCTAACCATGCTGGGTCATCTGGATATGCTACAAGTACAGGACCAATGGACTATCGTGGTATCGAAAACATGTACGGAAATTTGTATCAATTCGTGGATGGAATCAACATTACGAATCAGAAGCCATGGGTATGTGACGACCCGGCTAAGTACCAGTCAGATTTGTTTGCTGCACCATATCAACCGTTAGGCTATGCTTTGCCTGCTAGTGGGTTTATCACGAAAATGGGTTATGACCCTGATCACCCGTTTGCACAGTTTGCGACTGTAGCTAACGGGACTCTGTCTACCTACTACACCGATTATCAGTTCACCACTACCGGTAACATGGTTGCTTATTACGGCGACTACTGGGGTAGCAGCGTTGGCTATGGCGGGGCGTTCTGCTGGGGCTTCGACTATGCTTCGTCGGGCACGGGCGTGTACCACGGGTCGCGTCTCATTAGAAGGGCTTTGGTTTAAGGGGGACCGGGGGACCTTTCCCCCGGCAACTTTGTTTTTAGGGATTCACGGTGCGCGACTACTGGAATAGCAACGTTGGCTATGGCGGGGCGTTCTACTGGAACTTCAACTATACTTCGTCGAACACGAACGTGAACCACGGGTCGCGTCTCCTTATTTGATATCAATGCATTGTGTTTTCCTTGCCGCTTGGCAAAAATTAAGCTGTTCAAAGCAGGAGCTAGTAGCAATATCGAACGTTCTTGAAGCCAATAAGGATAATTAACCGCATAAACGCTTATTTAATGCGAAAGGAGGAACCAGATGAAACGATATGGAAACCTGTTCGAAAAAATTGTGAGCTCAGATAATTTGGAGCTCGCAATTGATGAATCATCTCGAGGGAAGCGAAGCCGTAAGGGCGTCGCTCGGATTCTTGCTAACAAGTATTTTTACATCATGCGGCTTCACGACATGCTAGTAGACCATGAGTACGTGCCTAACCATGTGGTTCGGCGCGTTATCCGTGACAAGGTGAAAACACGAACAATTGCTAAGCCACAGTTCTACCCGGACCAGGTAATTCAGTGGGCAACGATGCTAGTGCTACAGCCAATCTTCTTGAAAGGTATGTACGAGTACAGTGTGGGGTCGATTCCTCATCGTGGCACTTCGATGGGCCAGAAGGCGGTTAAGAAGTGGCTGCAGAACGACCCTAAAAACACGAAATATTGCTTGAAAATGGACGTGCATAAATTTTACCCATCCATCAACACCACAGTTTTAAAGTCCAAGTTCCGCCGAAAAATTAAAGACCAGGATACGCTTTGGTTGCTTGATACACTTGTAAACCAGTTCGATAAAGGCCTACCAATCGGCTTCTACTCTTCTCAGTGGTTCGCTAACTTTTTTCTACAAGATCTGGACCATTACATCAAGGATGATTTGCAAGTACCGTATCTGGTGCGAAACATCGATGACTTGGTTTTACTTGGCCCCAACAAGAAGAAACTTCATAAGGCAGAGCGGGCCATCTCTAGCTACCTAGCTGCTGAGGACTTAAAGGTTAAGCCAAATTGGCAGGTTTTCAAGGTAAATTCACGGCCTATTGATTTCCTAGGAATGCGCCTTTACCGGGGCCACACGACTTTGCGGCGCCGTAACGCGTTAAAAATCAAGCGAAGAATGGCTAAGATTTCCAAGAAAGCAACGCTAAACCGTTTTGACGCGGCGAGCGTTATAGCTTACTGGGGCTGGCTCAATCACTCTGATAGCTACGGATTCTACATGAAATACATGAAGCCTGCTTGCACTATCAAGAAGGCTAAGGAGGTAATGTCTAATGGCAGTAAACGATGAATATGCGATGCTGTCTGGCCCCATTCCGACGGGGTTCGCGGTGTATCAGATGCCGGGCGTTCAGCTTGGTGATCACACCTTTTTTGGATGGAAAATGGTGAAACAGAAATCTGAGTCCTATACAGATGAAGATGGTAAAGAGCAGGAACGAAGGGTTGACGATGATTCCGTTCCTGCTGTGTACGATGGGACCACGCAACTTCTTCAAGATAATGCGGAAAAGGCCAAAGAAATTGCTAGCCTAAAGGCGGCCAATGAGCTTACTCAACAGGGACTGATGGAGGCTGTTGACTACCTGTCGGCACAACTGGCAAAGACGCCTACCACAGTAACTGACACTTCAACCGGGGAGGCGAAGTAATGGCATTCTCAGCATTGGCGCAGATTTACGCACAAGCGATTGTGGAAGGCACTCGGACACTCGAAGAGGTCCCCGCACCGTTCCGCGCCGACACGCAAACCGCGTTAGACCAGCTACAACAAACTAAATAAGGAGATAATCAACTATGTTAAATTTTAAATTTTCAGCACTCTCAGCAATCTACGCCGCTAACGTCTTGGACGGGGGCCGAACTATTGATGAAGTTCCAACCTACCTGCAAGAAGATGTGAAAAGCATTCTTGGTTCCGCAAAAAACTCTGGGAGCACCGATACTGGTTCTACGCCACAGGTTTAGTTCTAGTGATTGGTGCTTTTTTGATGGGATTATTTATCGGGAAGGGGTGATGGGAGTGTGCGATGGAATTATTTAATCATGATGGTGGCTACGGCTCAGGCACATATCCCGCCACATTATTTCTTTGGCTACAAGCTAACTGAGTGGGCATCAATTGCGACGCTGGTTGTGGCGGTTGCTGGAGCAATTGTATGGCTAGTAAATACGGCAATCGTAAAACCGTTAAAAGTCTCGATTGACACACTGTCACAAAAGGTTGAGGGAATTGGCGGAAACGCTGATGTCGTGCATAAGGAACATGATCGGCGTTTAGATGAGCATGAAGTTCACTTGGCTCGCCATGATGAAGAAATCAAGACGCTCTTTGAGCGGTCAGGGGGAAACAGTAAATGAAGAATTTAAAAATTGACGTAAAGGGGGCCGCAAGTTTAGCGGTCCTTTTTCTTACACTGATCAACCAATTTTTATCCATGAGAGGTCAAGGCCCACTGCCGATTAATTCGGATGAGCTAAATTACTGGGTGTCAACTGGATTGACTGGAGCGGTCGCAATTTACGGGTGGTTCAGTAACCGCCAGTTGACCAAGTCTACGTCCCAATCAACGAACGTGTCGTCTACGACCGACTCACAATCGCCTAAAAAGGGGGCTGACGCCAGTGAAGACGCGAAGTAAGTGGCTGCTTGGAATTGTCATTATTTTGGCACTTTTCCCCATTTTCGGGGAAAACTCGACCGCAAAAGCTGATTCACGTAAAGTTATCGACATCAGTCAGTGGCAAGGACGGGTGACGGCTACCCAAGCCAAGCGACTTAAGTCAGAAGTTCAGGGAGTTATCCTTCGTGTGCAGTATGGATCATCTTTTGCTGACCCGTACTTCCCAGCCAATGCTAAGACACTGAACAAAGCTGGTGTCCCAATTGGCGTGTATAGCTATTCGATGTATACGAGTTCTGCTGATGCCAAGAGCGAAGCACGGGTACTGTATGCGCGGGCCAAGACGTACAAGCCATCATTCTACGTCAACGATGCCGAACAGCTGACTACGACCAGTGGAAGCTACAAGGCCGCCGTGAAGGCGTGGGGTACTGAGATGCAGTCACTGACTAGTAAGCCAGTCGTCTTGTACTCTGGCAGCTCCTTCTATCGGTCATACATCGGTAGTCTAGCTAAGTACGACAAGTTCTGGGAAGCCAACTACAGTAGTTCACGCTGGTACTCCAGTGACCTGTGGCAGTACACCGATCACTACTACTCTTCTAGCTTGGGCAAGGGCGTCGATGGCAATCGGGTCATGAAAGGAACGTGGTTCAAGAACGCCACTAGCAAGTACACCGTGGGTGGCCGCAAGGTTGGCGAACAGGTCCGTGTCAAGAAAGGTGCTACCTTCTATGGGAGCACTGCCAAGCTTGCTGACTCAGTGGCTGCTAAGAATCTGACTATCAAGCAGACCAAGGCGGCAAACACCGGCAAGTCTAAGCAAGTCATTCTAGTCTACAACGGTGGCAGTGTCATCGGTTGGTTCCGCGCACAGGACGTGACGGCTTACTATCACAGCAAGCAGGTCAAGAAGCTACGTGCCAAGAATACTTTCTACACCTACCTTCACGGCAAGCGACAGCACGCGTACAAGAAGGGAAAGACACTGTCGGTATCGAAGTTCGCCAAGAACTCCAGTGGCCTGTGGCGGGCTCAGCACAGCGGCCACAAGACGACCTTCACCGCCAACAAGAACTTTGTAAAATGGGTAAAGTAGAATAGAAGACAAATTGGGTCACCTCGCTTATCGGCGGGGTGGCCCTTTTTTATGTGCTATGATATACTCGCCAAATGGATATGTTGGGTAGGCAACGCCGACAAGAAAATAAGCTAATATGGAAATGCCTACGTTTTGCCGACATTACACAAGAATAGTATAAAATAGAACAGGCCTTATAAATATAGATAAAAATTCCCACTGCACTATGAAGTAATCTGCCATAGAATAGCTACGAATCCTTTAGCTGTAATTAAAATAGGTAAGAATTTTTAATTACATAGGAGGCGTTCATGGCTGTTTTGAAGACTGATGAAGATGAAACGAAGTAGTGATGTGGATTGTGGCAAAATGCTTTTACGTTTGCCCCCCATTTGTCGACAAAATCGAATGAATATTAGAAATGGTCCACTGTCATCCTTCTTGACGGTGGGCCATTCTTTTCGGTTCTGTCGACAGTTTGAAAATTCGTCTTCTTGGTGACGTGAGAGATTGATACTTCACCCGGAATCGGACCGTGGTGAGTCACCAGACGGAAGCAAATGAATAATCCAAAAATCGAATGATCTTAGTAGCTGGTAAACCAGCCCTTGAAACGATTACTGCCAGTTTCGTAGTGTTTATTATTTACATACTTATGGCCAATCACTTTCCAGTTCGTAAACATGCCATTCTTTATATGGATGATCTGTCCGCGATGTAACTTAAAGCTGCGCACGCGGCGAGAAGGTGTCCGCATAGTACCCTTTGTGTACTGGTAAATTCTAATTGATTTCGTAACGATTGCTCTATGCTTGTGCATCCAGTATCCAATGTCAGATGGGCCGTGTTTACCATATGCATTAGCAGAAGTATTTTGTACGCCAGTCGCTGTTGTACATAGTAATATTGATGCCAGTGCAAGTAATATGCTTTTACTTATCTTCATGTTTTCCTCCCGAAAATATCTTGAAGTCTTGTTGTTAACCTAATTTTACCATAACCGCTAAGTGTGGAATGGAAAGATTTTGCCAAGGACTAATGTCTTGCTTAGTGTGTATTTAGTGTGTATAATACGTCCAATAGGTAAAGAGGTGGGGACATGCCAATGAAGCCGCGGCAGATGATTAAGCTGCTAAAAGAAAATGGTTTTGTTGAGAAATCGCAAAATGACTCATCACATTTGAAACTCTATAATCCCCAAAGCAACGTAACCGTTATGGTGCCAATCCCTGCGAAAGAACTGGGTAAGGGATTGGAAAGTGCGATTTTGCGAGAAGCCAACGTTAAAAGGCCATCGTGAAAGGAGACTGATGATATGAAGAAAGATATAGTAATTTATCCGGCTATTTTTAGTCAAGACGGAGAGTATATTTTTGTGCGGGTTCCTGATCTTCCAGGTGGCTTTACCCAAGGGACTGATGCTCTGGACGCTGTGACTATGGCTGAGGATTTAATTGGCAATTTGTTGGAAGACCAAACAGCATATCCCAAGCCGTCTGCTCCTAAAGATATCGCCTTAAAGGACGGCGAATCTTTGGTCTATATTTCCGTGGACTTAGCAGAATTTCGGCTCAAATACTCGCGGACGGTGCGTAAGAATGTGACAATTCCTGAATACTTGAACGTGATGGCTAAGGAGCGGAAAATCAATGTCTCTCAGGTGTTGACGGAAGCATTAAGAGCAAAGTTAGAAGTGTAATTTCACAGGGGATGCTACAGGAAGCGTGAAAAGAGGGATAGCTAGTGATTCAGCTTTGGCAACTTTCAGATGATGGTGATATCGTTAAATTTAAGTTTCAAGTGGAGAGCGATAAGCGGACGGGGGTTGTGATGTACAGCCGGAGTAGGGCCGCGACAAAATTCAATTCTCGACTCATTGATGAGTATGCTAAAAATTATCGCTATCATCTTAGGAGTACTTTATTTAAGATGGGGAAAGTCGACGAATTTCCTAGCCAATATACGATTGCTTGGTATTAAATTAAAATCTTGCTATCAATGAATGCTCCATGTATTTGGCAATGGAGGCGTTCATTCCCCCAGTTCGTTCAGAAACCAACCTATCCAGCCAAGCCGCCCCCCGTGCAGCTGCCTGCACTGAATGGTACGCTACCAGTATCTTTATAGTACTCGCGCGTGCTTCGGTGAAGGGGGGAGTTACCCAATGACAAAAGGATTGGCGTTTCAGTTTCACAACGGACCGATGGGCTTCTTGGACCACTTATCCCAGGTGATTAACCACTTAGACGATACTGATATTCAATTATTGGAACAGATATGCAACTGGTCATGGACCAACGACTGTGTGATTCCAGCTGGTGAAGTGGAACTGTCGCCGCAGGAGGTGGCCACGCGGTTGAATAAATTAGAGGACTTGGAACTGATTGATTTAGGTGTACGGGTGTAAAGCGAATGGCTAGGATGGTGCGTACGTGCGGTCCTAGCTATTTTGTTGTATATAAAAAACCAGCGTCACCGCTGGCCGTTAAGCTTCTTGATTAATTGTCCAGTAACCTATTCTCGCTCAGCATCTTCCGCCAGTTCCAACCAAATGGTCAGCGGTGAGGGGATGTAGTCAGGCCATTTCTCCATCTTGGTGGCACACCGATCAAGCAGGTGGCTCTTGCCATCTGTGGCGAGGTCTTCAAACACCGTGAGCGCCTGGACGTTATCCTCCAAGTCGACCTTCAGCGTTGGGGCACTGTGCCGCCATTCTTCGACCAAGTCCTGGTAAATGACGATGCGTCGAGCCTGCAAAATGGTATAATCCACACCCTCCACGTGGAGCTGCTTCGTGAACAGATCATACTCATCAAAGACCGCTGTTTGAGCCCGTTGCCAATCAGTTTCAGTAAATTCCTGTGCTTGTTCTTTCATTTTCTGTCGACCTCTAGATTCACTAAAATAAGTTACGTTTAAATCTTTTAAAATTCCCGCGCTATCTTAAGAAAATCGTATCTCTCAATAGTATAGCATTTTCATCCGAAATAGTAAGTGCCGTTTTGCCTCAGCGGCGGATTTTTAGTAAATAAAAATGGTCTGGTGTAGGATCTACCAGGCCATTTTGTCGGCTGATTTAATACTGCTGAAGGGCAATCAGATACCCTCGATGCCGGTTATTTTTCCCAGCCACATAGAGAATAGTGATGGTGCTTAGCCCATTTCTTAGTCACGTGTTTGAGCTTACCAGCGTGATTCAGGCCGCGGCAGGTCTTACTGTAGTGGTAGCGGTGCCCGTGATTCGGGGCAATCCAGACCTTAACTGCCTTTGCTTGGGCATCGGGAACGGGGGCGGTCAGGGGTTCAACGACGCCACCTAAAGTAAAGGTGACGGCAATGATGGCTAGTGCTTGACGCATGGTTTTCATGAGAATACTCCTCCAAATCGGCGTTCTCAGCTTTTAGTGCCTTCAGGATTGGGCAGTGATTAGCTTGCGTGACTGTAGCCGGTCGCGTAATCAATGGTGTAACCGGGTTCGACGTTAAAAATGTAAACATTGAAACGAATGGCATTGGAGCCCAACGATTGGGCCCGCATGTGGACACCACGGGCGACCAGTTCGTTTCCGCGGAAGACTGGCGTCACGGTGTAGCGAACGTAATGCTTGGCGCTGGCGTGCAGGTAAGTGGCGATGTCCATTTCATTGTGTAGCATCAGGGGATTGTTCAGCGTTCGCGTCCCCGTCATCAGGTTCTTGGGATTATTATTTTGTCCGGTAAATTGGTAACCGATGAGATGACTGCGGTTATAAAGCCAACCGTGATGGGTCCGCTTGTTGTGCCAACCGGTGGGATCGACGGTCAAGGCCTCACGTTGTGCGCTGGGCATCAGCGACTGATTCAACAGTGCCGCCGCGCCCGTGACCCGGTTCAACCGGTCCAATGCGTGGTAAGTCTGCCAAGCACCGTGGGATTTTGACAATTGTTTGGCTGTGAAGCCGGGATTGTTGTGCCTTAGCGTGATTTCCTGTTGGCCCGCGTAAGTCCGGCTTGCCAGCGTTGGTTGGGACTTGGTGCGTTGTGTAGCTGGCTTCGCTTTAGTCCGTTGCTTGAGCTTGGCACGTTTATGGTCGAGCGCTTGCTGGTCACTAGCCAGTTTCGCTGCGGTCGCGGAATTTTGCTTTTCGAGCCGTTTGGCCTTTTTCTGGGGCTGGTGATCGTAAACGACCTTGGTACTGGCCTGTTTGGCAGTTGCGCTGGCGTCATTGCGTGCGCATCCACTTAGTCCGACCACGCCGAGACTGAGAATCGTAAGGGTACTAATCAGTAGTTTTTTCATTTTAACGGAGCGCCTTTCTGTAGCCGGCCGCCTTGGCTTGAGCTTCTGTCTGGAAGTAGACGGCATTGCTGCTATTCATGTGATAGTCGGCCTGACCGGGAACGTGATAGATTTTTGAGTTTTTGTTACCAATAATTTTGCCAGCGCGACCGGTCGTGACATCCCCCTTAGTGGTGTGGTGGCTGGTTGCGCGCTGTGTGCTGCTGGTTTGCGTGGCGCTGCTAGTTTGCGCACGACTAGCGCGTTGACTGGCAGCGGCCGCCTTAGCCGCTTGCTTGGCCGCAGCGTGACTGCTGGCGACCTGCTGACTGGCGGCACGGCTACTAGCCGCAGCCAGTGAACTGGACTGGTCATCGAGTTTTTGGCTAGCGGTTTCTTGTTGACTGACCAAGACGGCCAAACGCCGCGATTCGGCCTGGGCCTTAGCTAAACGGTGGGTGCCGACCTGAACCGTCTTGGTCTTAACGGTCGGCTCGGGATTGCTGGCCGCTAGACCGCCAATGCTCCCCAGTAGGGCAAGGCCGACCAGCACGCTACCTAACACGCGCCGGTGTCGCGGTCCCTTGAACGCCCAGTAGGCGGCTGCACCCCAGAGAATGAGCCAAAGAATTCCTGAATTATTCACCAGAAACTCCAAAATCCCCATCAAACACATGATTCAAGTGCTTGATGGGAATTTTACGTTTTC
>NZ_JAMXAZ010000008.1:0-124730 GCF_024718525.1 Levilactobacillus yiduensis | reverse complement strand
GTGGCAGCGTTGTGAGACGTGAAGCGGACCAGTACTAATCGGTCGAGGACTTAACCAAGTAGAGTTGGTGTTCTCAAAGAAAATAAATTGATGATATCTAGTTTTGAGGGAATAAGTTCTCTTATAGTGTGGTGGCGATAGCCTAAAGGATACACCCGTTCCCATGCCGAACACGGAAGTTAAGCTTTAGCACGCCGATAGTAGTTGGGGGATCGCCCCCTGCGAGGATAGGACGTTGCCACGCGAGTGAAGGAACCCTGTGAGGGTTCCTTTTTTTGTGCAAAAATTAAGGTGGCAGACGAAGACAGACCCGATGGCGGGCGGACTGCGACCGAGTGAAACGGCTATGACGGCGGTGTTGCGGGTAAACTGCCATCTCTCAGGTCGACCCCCGCGACCATTTAACATACTCTGACCCCTGAGGACAAGTGGGTGCGACCCCCACCGCCAGTATTGGCTGTTCAGTTGGCAAAATGGCTGTGGCCAAACGTGGTTCGTGGGCAAGGACTGGCAACGGGCTCCCACTGAAACTGGAAAAAATCTTCACTAATTCCTCCTGCAACTTGGTCAGTTGACCGAATTCGCCGAAAATCAGCCGTTTAAGTGGGGTAGGGACGCGATTAGGTTGATTGTCCGCTAACGACACCCGACAAATTTGACGACGTGTATGGCGCTGACAAGGGGGATTGTACTGGTGAGTTCAATTGGGCACTATCTTTTCCAGGGAAGACCAATGTGCTATGATTATTAGTGTCGCAGCAAAACACCGTTAAAGTTGTCTTAAAACAATTATATAAAGAGAGAATGGGTGGAATTAGCATGCAGAAATACCGTAAGTACCGTCTGAGTCTGGGCTGGCAAATCTTAATCGGCCTGGTACTCGGAGTGGTCTTAGGCGCCGTCTTTTACCAAAACAAGGTCGCCATCACGGCGATGCAAAACATTGGGAACATGTTCATTGGCCTCATTCAAATGATCGTGTTACCCATCGTGGTGTCCTGTCTGACCGTGGGAATCGCCAATATGGGTGATATCAAGCAGTTGGGCCGAGTCGGTGGTAAGACCATCATTTACTTTGAAATCATGACGACCATTGCCATTGCCTTAGGGCTACTGGTCGGGAACATCTTCAAGCCAGGGGACTTTATCGACATTCATCAACTACATAGTACCGATATCAGTCAGTACGTTTCGTCGGCAAAATCCGCTGGGAACACCGGTATTTGGTCCACGTTGATGGGCATCATTCCAACCAACATCTTCAAGTCGCTGTCAGAGGGCGATATGATGCCCGTGATCTTCTTCTCCGTTTTCTTCGGACTAGGAACGGCCGCAATCGGAAAACAGGGCCAGGTGATCATCGACGTGCTGGATGCCGTGTCACAAGTGATGTTCCGCGTGACAAACTGGGTCATGCACACCGCACCGATCGGGGTCTGCGCCTTGATTGGGGTCACCATCGCGCAAATGGGATTGTCGGCTTTGGCACCGTTGGGGTATTTCATCGTCTTGGCCTACGCGACCATGGCGTTGTTCATTCTCGTCTTCATGGGCATCGCCGCGCGCTTGTTCGGCTTTCGTCTGTGGGACCTGCTGTACGTGATCAAGGACGAAGCCATCTTGGCCTTCTCCACGGCCAGTTCTGAGGCGGCCTTGCCACGGCTGATCGATAAAATGGATAAATTCGGTGTCAGCCAAGGCATTGTGTCGTTCGTGATTCCGACCGGCTACACGTTTAACCTGGATGGATCCGCCATTTACCAATCACTGGCCGCCTTATTCTTAGCACAGGCCTATCACATCAACCTGAGCTTGGGGCAGCAGATCACCTTGCTGGTGGTCCTGATGATTACCAGTAAAGGGATGGCCGGAGTGCCTGGCGCCTCGTTCGTGGTCCTGCTGGCGACCGTCTCCACGATTGGGGTACCGATGAGTGGGCTGACCTTCATCGCCGGTATTGACCGGCTGGTCGACATGGGCCGGACCGCCGTCAACGTGGTTGGTAATTCGCTGGCGACCGTGATCATCGGGAAATCCGAACACGAATTCAGTGAAGAAAAGAGTCAGACGTACCTACAGAAGATTCGCGCCGCTAAAGCTAAATAACCAAAAAAAGCAGCATCACAGTCCATTTTTCGGGATTGTGATGCTGCTTTATTCGTGGTGCGCATTTGGTAAATACCAGCACATCCAGGTCACGTGGTTGCGGCTTAGCGGGGTGATTCCCATCAGCCCATGGGCCACAACAGGCGACATCGATAACTAGTTTCAGTTTGGTATTCATTATTCGTATCGACCGTAAGAGATTAAAAACCGACCTAGTTGAAACGGCGTCAGTTACGAAATGTTTTTCTCCCCATCAGGTTCCCCCAACGGTGAGGCATCGCTACGTGGTGTAACGCTATGGGACTAGCACGTCAATGCATCAGGGTCGCATAGTTGCTGAGAAAGACTGGTAACTCTAGCTTGCGTTATCCATTAAGTGGTTGGAACCCAACTGGCACACGAACGAATTCGGGAAGTTCAGACGAGTTACGGTCGGTTGCAACACCGACAGCGTCTGAAATAAAGTGGCCAGTCGTTTCCGTTTAAAGTCTACTAGTCGAACCGCCGCATCAAGCTACGGGGTCCGGGATAGGGAAAGCTAAAGTAGTGTCCTCCTCAAAGCGTCAACCAAGAGGCTTGAACAGACGGTAACTTTCCCACCGGCGAGTAATAACACGCTCCAGGATCATCTAAAAGTTGCGTTGTCATGTTCAATCACCTCCTGTAGTAAGTCGACAGTGACAACTGCGGACAAATTAAAAGCGCTTAGCCACGACTAGCTAAGCGCACCTTAAAGAACAAGTGTGAGTATTGGCTAGTCGTTGAGTTTTAGCACTATACGGCGTAGTTAGTTCATAACAGCTACATTAGATCAGGCCTTCTGTTGACCTGAACAGCTGACTCATTGGCGTTTCTCGACGTTTCTGAGCAGTAGCATTTTCCGTATAGGAGCCTCACCTAACAGCTTCTAATTTATCTTACGTACACAGTATATCTGGTTCTCACCCAGATTGCAAGAAAAAAGTCCAAGTTCTATCGAATAATAATTATAATAACTAACTATAAATATACTTATAACGCGCGGTTTACTAGCTGCCAACTAGTTTAGAATCATTCTTGATTTGCCCTGGGGATTCGCGTATGCTAGGGGTGTATCAAAAAAGAATATCAAGAATTGAGGGGAGTTTTATCATGAATTACATTGGTTCTGCGTTACCCGATTTTCAAGTAAATGCGTATCAAGACGGCGAGGTTAAAGCGTTGACGCCAACTGACCTGTTGGGGCACTGGTCCGTACTGTTCTTTTATCCAGCTGACTTTTCCTTTGTGTGTCCCACAGAGCTAGGCGATCTGGCGGCCCACTACAGTGAATTTCAAAAGTTAGACGCTGAGATCTACAGTGTTTCCGAGGATACCGAGTTCGTTCACCAGGCTTGGCACGAGCAGAGTACCGAGGTCGGCCAGGTAGACTATCCGATGATTGCGGATCCGGCTGGCGTCTTGGCCCGGCACTATGATGTCTTAGACGAGGATGCCGGTCAAGCTTACCGCGGCGTCTTCATCTTGGACCCGGCCGGTAAGGTGCGTTCCTACACCATCAATGACATGGGCATCGGCCGTAATGCTGCCGAAGTCTTGCGGACGTTGACCGCTGCCCAGTTTGTGGCCGAGCACGGCGACCGCGTTTGCCCCGCCAACTGGCATCCTGGTGAACAGACTTTGAAGCCGGGGACTGATTTGGTTGGTAAGATTTAAAAGTTTTTGGTTATCAGAGTAGAATAAAAGCGCCTGAGATGAAAGTCTCAGACGCTTTTTTAAGCAGAAAAAACTATTTTCCTTCAGCGATGCCGGCGTACTGTTGCGCGTACCAGCCGTCCCAGGTGAGGTCCTTTAACGCGCCACTAGCCGTGTAGGGCAGGTTGACCGTCTTTAAGATGGTCAAGAACAAGTCGCGCTTGTTGGCCAAGACACCCGCAGCCAATTGGTCAGGGCTAAAGTTGGTGTTGGTGTAAATGTACATATTGATATCGTTCATGGCGTAATCGACCTTGTACGATGCCAAGATTTCCAAATCGTTGGTCCGGTAGTGTTTCAAGTAAAAATGAACAAAGTCGGTTAATGCGGTGTTTTGGGCGGTTTCGTCCAAGTCACTAATGGTTAAATCAGGATTTTGCAAAATTTGAGACCTCCTCAAAATGTCTAGCGTTCACGAGTATCGGTCAAATCGGTCGGTGCCCTTTCTACATTATATGGCATTGCCCGGGTTGGGGTAAAGGAAACTCACCGAAAAATTTCGGCAGTCAATCAAACTGCCCTTAGGGTATAATAGATGGCAGAAGTTTTGCGAAGGGAGTTAGGAGACAGATGCGAGTAATGATTGTGGGCGCCAATGGCGAGGTGGGGCGCCTGTTAGTGCCCAAGCTGTTGGCAAATGGGGATGAGCCCATTGCCGGCTTGCGTGCGGGTGAAGATGGCGAAGACTGGGAGGACCAAGGCATTGCCGTGCGCCGGGTGGATTTATTAGCTAAGCCGGAACGCATTGCCAGTACGCTGATGGATGCCGACGCGGTCATCTTCGCCGCGGGATCCGGGGGCCGCACCAAAGACGACATGACCCTGTTGATTGACCTTGATGGGGCCATTAAGACCATGCAGGCCGCCGAGATTGCTGGGGTCAAGCGGTTCATGATGATCAGTATGCTGTTTGCAGAGGACCGTAACCGGTGGGCGGACCCGCTCAAGCCGCTGTACGTGGCGAAATTTTACGCCGACAACTGGCTGGTCCACCAGACCCACTTGGACTACACCATCGTTCAGCCGGGCGCGCTGTCCTTTCATGCGGGGACTGGCAAGGTGAAGAGCGAACCGCTGGCCGTGGGCAGCATTTCGCGCGCTGATTTGGCCGCGTTCATGGTCGCCGCCTTACACGCCCCACAGACGATTGGCAAGACGATTCCGCTGCTCAGTGGCGACCAGCCGATCCAAACGGTCATTGACCAGCTGTGAGCATATTGGTCGCGCCCGCCAACCATTCTTGGTAAAATAAAGGTATTGATAGGACGTGTCCGTCAGGATTTTCGCTAAGGAGGTTACGGTTATGACTGAGAACTTAGTTTTAGCCCCGCCGGCAGCCCGTGAGTTAGCGCATCATCTGGATGAATGGGCCAAATGGCGACAGACGAATGACCGGACCACAGCCGATATTGACTGGGACCGGTTCATTGCCAAGAGTCGCGAAAAGGCGCAGTGGCAAGCGGGCTTAGCCGCCGAGATCGACCACTGGGAAAACCTTCACGCGATTCAAGTGGCGTTAGAAGATAAGTTAGCCGGGGCCACAGCTGGTGGTCATACGCGGCAATAGTTTTTGGTTAAATGAAAGGCCTCCGTGGTTGCGGGGGCCTTTGTCGTGTCTTTAGGGCAGCATCAGTGTGTGGGCGTGGAACTTTCAAGCGGCACCGCCGTCAACGTAATTTCACACAGACAGGCGGGCATGAACAAATGCAGATCAGCTCCCAAGTCGCTGGCCGGCTGGTGCATGCCCGTCAACGCCCACTGCCGCGTGTAAGTCACGAAGCCATCGACGAAGAACTGCAGGGCCTTCTGGTCGTCAGCGGTCAACCGGTGTGTGCTGTGGTGATCGATAATTTCCATGAATTCCGTCATCAGGTGGTGCCGGAAAAAGTCGGTGAAGGAATTTTGCCCGGTCGCCCGAAATGCCGCGTCAAAAAAGGCGGGATGTGCCTCGAAGTAGGCCAACATTTTCGTGAAGATTCCTTGCCACGTGTAGGACTCGCAGTCCTGAAAAATGGCCGTCATGGCTTCGTCGTAGTAACGATTGATGACGTCATATTTGTCAGAAAAATATTTGTAAAACGATCCACGACTCACCGTGGCTTCTGTCAGAATATCGTTGACCGTAATGTCCTTGATGGCCTGCCGTTGGGCGAGGGTGTAGACGGCATGTAAGATTTGGCGACGAATATCCATCAGCAGTTCCTCCTCAAAAGTAGATAAAAAAACTTTTTTGTTCAAAAATGAACAAATCGACCAAATCATTCGTTACTAATAATAAGCGATTCTGGTATGGTAGACAAGTAAAGTTCTTACCAAGTCCCTTAGGAGGTTATCAGTATGAGTCGTTATCAATTTTTGGAGTCTGCTACCTTGAAATCCGGCGTCACGGTCAAGAACCGCGTCGTCTTGCCGCCAATGACCGAATGCATGGCGCTGGCCAACGGGGAAGTTTCCCGCGATGAACTGCGCTATGCCGCCATTCACGCGGGTGGCGTGGGGATGTTCATTACCCCAGTCGCCTACGTCAATGCGCGGGGCAAGGGCTTTGAAGGCCAGTTGTCTGTCGACAATGACCGCTTCATTCCTGGCCTGAACAAATTGGCCACGGCTATCCAGCAGAAGGGAACGAAGGCCATTCTCCAGATCTTCAGCGCTGGCCGGATGTCCAGTTCCGCTATCTTACGCGGACAAAAGACTGTTTCCGCCAGTGCCGTTGCGGCGCCGCGACCGGGGATGGAAACGCCAGAGGAACTGACGAACGCCGAGATTGAACAAACCATCACGGACTTCGGTGAAGCCACGCGGCGGGCCATTCAGGCCGGGTTTGACGGTGTCGAGATTCACGGCGCCAACACCTACCTGATCCAGCAATTCTTCTCCCCCCACAGCAATCGTCGGACCGACAAGTGGGGCGGCTCCGTTGAAAAGCGGATGACCTTCCCGTTGCGCGTGGTTGATGCAGTCCAAACGGCCGTCAAGACCTACGCCGACCGGCCATTTGTCGTTGGCTACCGGTTCTCTCCCGAAGAAATCGAGGAACCTGGCATTCGGATGGCGGACACGCTGCAGCTAGTCGCCAAGCTGGATACCTTGGGCTTGGATTACCTGCACGTGTCCATGGGCAACGTGTGGCGGCCATCGATCAACGACAAGAGCGACAAGACGCCGCTGATCGACCAGCTACAGGACACGGTCAAGGACACGCCGCTGATCTCTGTCGGCAACGTCAAGACACCTGTCGACGCCGAGCGTGTGATGGACGCCGGCATTGATTTCGTCGCCATTGGCCGGGAGAGCATTCGCGAACCACACTGGGTCGAAAAGGTTGAGGCTGGCGCCGAGGATAGCATTCGCTACACCTTGCCACTGGCTGATTTAGACGAGCTAGGCATCGCCTCACCGTACTTTGACTTCCTGGCGGGGATGGATGCCGGGGGCGCCCACATCGGCTTTGAGCCGGCATTGGCCACGACTGAGAAGGGTAACGCCGAGGATCTAGTCTTTAGGAAATAAGCAACAAAAGCTCTGACAACGGCGGGAAACTTTCCCGTTGTCAGAGCTTTTTTCATCGCGTGGATGATTGACGGAACCGCCCGACCTCAGCATAAAAGATGCCACCCCAACCGGCGAGGGCAAGGAGCAGAAAGTCCGTTGCCAAGCCGTTACGGTGAGCCCACCAACTCCAAATGAGGCCAACCGTTGCGACCAAAGCGAGTAAGAGAACCCACCCTCGTCGTTGCCGCCACCGGGCGTATTTGGCTGGCGCGTCGTCTGGTACCAACGTACTGGCGAAAAGTCGCAGGTGATTGAGCGCGTAAAAGTTCAGACAGGCCACTAGCAGAAAAATCCCTTGCACCGAGGCCAGTTGGTCGGCGAAGAGGAGCGTGATCATGGAAATCGTATTGATGATGGTCAGGTTCCGAATTGTGGGTCGCAATGCCTGAAAGACCGCGGGCTTGCGCAATGTGTCGGCCATGTCGTGGTTTTCCTTGAGCAGCGTGTCCAGCGATAAATGATAGAAGTCGCTGAGCTGAATCAGGCTGTCGATGTTGGGATAGCTGTGGCCGGTCTCCCAGCTGGAAATAGTTTGCCGCGTAACGTGTAAGGCCTCCGCAACCGCGGTTTGGGTCAGATGCTGTTCTAAGCGTGTGTGTTGTAAACGTTCCCCGAATGTCATGGTGGTGCCCCCTCATATAATGGTTTAAGCATAGCAAACTGGCGGCAGATTGCCTAGCAAAGTTTCTCTGCATTGCCGGTCTGACGGGGATAGACGCCTATCAATTTTTGCGCGTAGCTTGCGCCTCTTGGTGCTTAAGGCGGCCGATGACCCGGTTGAGCCAAAGCCCAATCGAGCTCAGCCAACTAACTTGCGAAGGTAATCACGCATGCCGCGGTCGGAATTGATCAGCACGTCTAGCGACAGGCCACAGCAGTTGCCAAGTATTACCAGGTTGTCAATATCAGGATAGCTTTTCCCTGTCTCCCAACTGTAAATGGTTTGCCGGGAAACGTGAACTTGTTGCGTCACTGCCTGTTGGGTCAGCTGATGATCTGCGCGAGCCTGTTTGATTTTTTCTCCGAGTGCCATGAATTTTCCTCCGTTATCTTGCGTTAAGCATAGCAAATCCACCTAAATTCTTTGTGCTGAGTTTGCTTGCAAGGTTGATTTGGCGGTCTTCCAGTTGTGATATTCCGGTAAACATGATTGATATTTTATGACCAGATACCCCTGAATGTATATTCATATAATATCTTATTTTTGAAATATATGATATAATTTGATTATGGAAAAGTTAGAATTTCACTCGTATAAGCGGCCAAATGGACATGACGAATTTGTTGAATGGGTTAGAGGGTTGCCTAAGAAAGATAGGGCTAAATTACTGCGAATGATTTCGCAAATTGAAGATAATGGTTTGTTACCGGCTCAACGATTGCAATGGATTAAAAAGGTTGATGTTAACTTATATGAAATAAGAAGTAAAACCGGATCAAATATCCAGCGCGCATTATATTTTCATGTCGTTCGTGGAGAGTATTTGATTACACATGGGTTTACGAAAAAATCACAGAAAACACCTAAACGGGAACTGCAACATGCTAAAGACTTGAGAAAGGAATGGTATTTAAATCATGAAAATAGATGATTTAATTCAGGAAGAATTGAAAGACCCCGAATTCTCTGCAGCCTATCGTGATGAGGGCGAACTTTTGGATACTGCGATGGCACTCTATTATGCACGTGAAGAAGCGGGATTAACGCAAGAGGAGCTTGCAGAACAAGCGTCTACAACACAGGCGACCATTGCCCGTATTGAGAGAGGAGATAACGTTTCCTTTGCCAAGTACGCTCAGATTGCGCATGCATTAGGAAAACGGTTAAAGGTGACGTTTGAATAAGTAACTGACTTATGTAGAATTAGCCATGGCAAAAAGAGCAACAAAGCCCAAACAGACTTTGTTGCTCTTTTACTTAGTCAATGCTGTCCCAAAAGGGGACGTCTCGACATTAATTTTAAAATTATTGTTCTTCGTACCAAGTGTAGTGGAAGTTGCCTTCACGGTCGTTCCGTTCGTAGGTGTGGGCACCGAAGTAGTCCCGTTGTGCTTGTAACAAGTTAGCAGGTAAGACTTCTGCACGGAAGCTGTCGTAGTAAGTGATGGCAGCGGACAGACTAGGAACGGGGATGCCAGCTTGAACGGCTGTCGCAACCACGTCACGGATGGATTGTTGATACTTGCCGGCGATATCCTTAAAGTAGCTATCGAACAGCAGGTTGGTCAGCTTAGGATCCTTGTCGAAGGCGTCGGTGATGTTTTGCAGGAATTGGGCCCGGATAATGCAACCGCCACGCCAAATTTGTGCTAATTCACCAAACTTCAGGTCCCAATCGTTGGCTTCAGAAGCGAAACGCAGTTGTTCAAAGCCTTGGGCGTAACTCATTAACTTCCCAAAGAACAGGGCTTGCCGAACTTCTTCAACGAACTTGTCCTTGTCAGCGATTTCGGCCTTGCCTTGCTTTTCAGCGGCTGGTAAGACCTTCGAAGCCTTGACCCGTTCGTCCTTCATCATGGAGATGTACCGGGCGTAAACGGCTTCCGTGATGACGGATTGTGGTACTTGGACGTTGAGGGCATCTTCGGAACTCCACTTACCAGTCCCCTTGTTGTTCCCACGGTCCTTGATGGCATCGACGATTGGCAAGTTCTTGTCGTCGCCCAAGTCATCCTTACGGGAAAGGATGTCAGCGGTGATTTCGATCAGGTAGCTGTCGAGTTCACCCTTATTCCAGTCCTTAAAGATGTCAGCCATGTCGTCAACGGAAATGCCGGCGACGTTACGCATGATGTTGTAGCTTTCATCGATCAGCTCTTCATCACCGTATTCGATCCCGTTGTGGACCATCTTAACGTAGTGGCCAGCACCATTCGGGCCGATGTAGGTGACACAAGGCTTGCCGTCTTGAGGTGCCTTAGCCGCAATCTTGGTCAAGATAGGTTCAACCAGGTCGTAGGCTTCTTTTTGACCACCAGGCATCAGTGAAGGTCCTTGTAAGGCCCCTAATTCACCACCGGAAACACCCATACCAATGAAGTTGATCCCGGACTTGTCGAGTTCGGCGTTACGGGCCATCGTGTCGTGGAAGTTGGTGTTCCCACCATCGATCAGCACGTCACCCTTATCAAGTAGTGGCAACAGTTCATGGATGACTGCGTCGGTTGGTTTCCCAGCCTTGACCATCAACAGGATCCGCCGTGGCGTTTCCAGTGATTTCACGAAGTCTTCAATCGTGTAGCTAGGCACCAGCTTCTTTTCGCTGTGGTCCTTCATGACCTGTTCAGTCTTGCTGCTGGTCCGGTTGAAAATGCCCACGGTGTATCCGCGGCTTTCAATGTTCAGGGCTAAGTTCTTGCCCATGACCGCCATACCAACAACACCAATATTTGCTTTTTGATCTGCCATTAGTAACCTTCCTTTTTGTGTCAAAATTAGTAACGACTTTCCACAAGCTAGTGTAGCATTGAACAATTTGAAAGGAAACTTATTTGACTTAATTTTAGTGAAAAAGATCAATTGGGTTTCAAAACGGGTAAACGAAATGAGAACGAGCGCAAATTGTTAAGTGGGAGACTTAATAATGGGGTCATAAGGGCGCCTTCTTACGGCATACCAGTATATTGCTGTATGTGAATCAGTCATACAGTTCCGTGCCCAACAGTTCCGGGCTACAGCGTTGAACCAATCCTGGCCAGTCGACCACCGTCAGCGTTTTACGGGCGGTCGTCACGATGCCCTGTTCTCGGAGCTTTTGCAGCACGCGGGTGAACGTTAATAGCGGCAGGCCCACGTTACTGGCCATCGCGGCTTGGGTCAGGATGATACCGTGGGTCTTAAGTAGCTTTTCGTATTGATACAGATAGTTGCAGACCTTGGTCAGACTGTCTTGGGTAGCGAGCACCACCGCGTCGTACAGAAGGATGCTACTAAAGTCCGCGTACTGCCTCAACATGGCCAGGGAAAAAGGTGGCGTGGTGGTCAACAGGGAAGCCAAGTCACGTTGGGGCAAGGGTGTGACCACCACATCCGTTTGCGCTTTGACTAAGAAGGCGTCCCGTTCCATTCGGTATTGCCGTTCTATGGGGCTGTAGAGGGGAAATAGACCGCCGGGGCCGATAAATAGTTCAGTCTTTTCACTACCTGTTTCGGCATCTAGAATGTAAAAACGTAAGATGCCGTGATAAACGTAAAAACTGTGGGTCATGAATTCACCAATCGTGACCAGTTGGTCGTTGGTTTGGAAAGTTTGGGGTGTTCGCCCAGTTGTTAACGTACTTTGAAAATCGGCAAAGGTGCTGTCGTAGTAGTATTCGGGAATTTTGAGCATGTTGTGTGTCCACCTCACTTGATGTATAAGCGCTTCCAATTATAGCCTAAAATGTAAGTAGATACTGACATTAAGGAGTGATTGGATGACAAAGCAAGTGGCAGTGATTACGGGTGGTACCAGTGGTATTGGGTTGGCAACGGCACAAAAATTCGTCCAGGAGGGCTACGAGGTCGTGGCCGCCAGCGTGGATGCGGCTGATAAGGTAGCAGCGGCTAAGCAACAGATTGGGACCGAACACTTTAGCGTTTTGACTTGCAATGTCGCTGACCGAGATGCCGTTCAGCAGACTATTGCGGCCGTGATGGAACAGTATGGTCGCATCGATGTCTTGGCCAACGTGGCCGGCATCCTAGCGAAAGAAGTTGATTTGACAGATGCGGATTTGGATAACGTGGAACAGACGATTCAAATCAATCTGTTAGGGAGCATCTACATGGCAAAGGCCGTGGCTAAAGTCATGAAGCAACAGGGAAACGGCACCATCATTAACGTCGGGTCCATTGACGGCGTGATGGCCAACCACGAGTCGATTGCCTACCACGCCTCCAAGGGTGGCATTCACATGTTTACCAAGGCACTAGCCCGTGAACTGAGTCCGTTTGGCATTCGGGTGGTCTGCGTGGCACCAGGTTGGGTCGACACGGGGATGGTACCGGACAAAGCCCGGGCATACGGGTCAAAGCTCTTGATGAAGGGCCGGCTGATTACAACGGATGAGCTGGCCGGGGCAATCTGGCTCATGACCTTGCCTGAAGCAGCCGCTATCAATGGGAGTGTTGTGATGGCTGACGACGGTTACGCTGAGTTCAAAGGAATGGGGATTCTGGATTTGTGAGGTGTATTTGACGAGGACAAGCAGGGCCCTCGTTTTTTTGTGCAAAAAAGAGTTTGGGACAGACTTGCATGTGCTGCCGCACACCCCGAAACATGAAAACGGCGGTCACTAACCTTTTGATGATAAACTATCATTGAAGGATTAGTGATCGTCGTTTTATTGGTACTTCTCTTTGCCGAGGGACAAACTGATCCACCTAACTTGTGAGTACCCCGAAATATTGCCTTTGAGCATGAATATAAAATTACAAATTTTATTCAGTTAGGGAATCCTTCTACATACTATACGAGGGAGGCTTCATCATGGATATGGATGTAACGTATGACTGCTGCGCCGGCTTGGACGTCCACCAAGGAACCGTTGTCGCTTGTATCCTACATGGTAAACGAACTTCTACGCGGCCAAAAGCTGAGCTACGTACTTTTGGCACAACACAATCACAACTTGACCAGTTGGCCGACTGGTTAAATACGTTTGATTGCCAAGCTGTTGCGATGGAAAGTACGGGTGTCTTTTGGAGACCTATCTGGCACGTCTTGGCTGATAAATTTAGCCTTATTTTAGCCAATCCCCAAAGAATAAAGGGGATTCCCGGACACAAGACCGACAAAAAGGACGCGCGGTGGATTGCCAAATTACTTCGTTTAGACTTGATACCTGCGAGCTTTGTCCCCGATGAAACAATTCAAGATTTGCGTGATTTAACACGTACCCGCAAACACTTGATTGAATCACGCAATAAACAAAAAAATCGTGTCCATCAAGTACCGTTTCTTTACGTCTAACTTTCAAGTTTTCAAAAATAGAAATGCTTATGGAACTTTGGAACAAGCGTTAGATGAATGCCATTATCAAAGCATGTCCAATTAATGTTCCAAGGCATCCAAAAATTAAGAATGTTTTGAGGGAAGAATTTGGTTCATTCCCTATTTTTGAAATAGAGTTCTTTTTCCGATCTTCTACGCCCAACAATAATGAATCTATCGTTACATTGTATAGTGAGCGTAACTTGATTAATTTTTCAATATCAGGATACCCACGATCATTTTCCCATCTGGAAATTGATTGTCGTGAAATATTCAAGTGATTACTGACGTCCTCTTGCGACATTTGATTTGACGTACGTGCTTCCCGTAGGTTCTTTCCGATAGCGTTCATAATGACCTTCCTCCGTAAAATAAATTCTATTTGGCCTATACCATTTTATCATGAAACATTCGTGGATTATTTTACCGTCTCTTTACGTTTTACTCCTACGTAAATTTGAAGTTTACATGCCGAAACTTAGATGAAGCGTAAAACAATCGGTTCTTTCTAAATTGAATTAAGTTAGGTAATCTTGGAATTGTTGATCCGGATCAACGAAAAATATAAGGTGGAGTTATAAAACATGAATATTAAAAAGAGTAGTGTCATTTTAATGACAGTTTTTTCGTTATCGGGTATCATAGTTCCAACAACCCAATCTTTAGCTGCTACAACTGAGCAACAATCTTCAAACAGATCGTCTCAAAATAATCCAGTTCCACTAGCATTACGTGGGTTGAAAGTAAGAGTCCATGTTAATGATAATTGGAAGAAATTAAGTGAAGAGGCCCGCAAAGTTACTGCACAATCTGTTTTAATTACACCTGAACAGGAAAAAGCAAAATATCAAGAATTGATTGCTAAGTATGATGGAGCCCAGATCGATTATAATATCGAAGATGAGGCTGATCATGCACAAGCCCGAGGTCGTTCGTTTTCTGAGAAATTTGTCAATGGAGGTCTGAATGATTTTGCTTACAAAAAATCCGGTTTGGCCGATTTACGTTCATATTATGGTAAAACTGCGCTCTCTCTTAAAGGGCTAGGGGCAACCTCTGGCGCGGCTGCAGGAGCGTCTGCTGGTTTTCTGGGGTCTGCTGTTGGTGCACTAGTTGGCATGGTTGGCGGTACTGTAATCGGAGGCCATTTTGATGAGGCGCAAAGAGACATGAAAAAATGGATTTCTAAGGGGTCTTCAAAAGGTGGATGTCGTGTCACGGCCACTGATGAATTCCCAATTGCAAGTTTGGGATCTCAGAAACAAACGAATATCAGAAAACTAAAATAGGTGAAGTAATTTGAATTTTTTAACAATCTTAGGCATATTTGGGGCTGTCTTTGCAATCTTAATTGCAATCGTTCGAGTATATCGTAAGAAATTTAATCAAACAACGTGTTTGAGTGTAATCGTACTTTTTTTATTTAGCTTGTTTGTAGTGTATTGGTCATTTTAAAAGAGTGTCATCAAAAAGAGTCTGGGACAGACTTGCATGTGCTACCGCACACCCCGAAACATGAAAACGACGGTCATTAACCTGTTGATGACAAACTATCATTGAAGGATTAGTGATCGTCGTTTTATTGGTACTTCTCTTTGCCGAGGGACAAACTGATCCACCTAACTTGTGAGTACCCCGAAATATTGCCTTTGAGCATGAATATAAAATTACAAATTTTATTTTTTTGGACCCACCTAGGTCTTTATTTAGTGTACGCTTCTTTCGATGGAGTTTTCATATAAAAAAACCTAGAATCTGAAGTAATAAGTGGTGTTAATTGCCACGAACCGGCAATTAACACCACTTTTCTTTGGCATGATATGAGCCTGCTTAACTGTCTTCGATAATTTTGATAGGTTCTCAGCCATTAAGGCAATGCCAATCTCATTGGTAGCCGCGGTTAAGCCGCGAACTGAGAATCGCTTGAACTTCAGGTAGGTCTTTAAATCAGCGAAGATCGGTTCGATCTCAATTTTACGATGCGCATACAAAGCGTGGCCAACCTTACTAGTCAGCTGTTTCTTCGCCTGGTCTTTAAAGTAAAGCCAACTATAGTTCACACTGATTTGACGGCGGTTACCTCTCTTGGTTGTCGCCAAAGCCTCGCGCTTTGGGTCCTCAAAGTATTTGACTGAGCGATAAACCTTAAATTGTCTTTCATAGCCGTAGCGGTCATGACGGGTACTGTAATGGTGAAAATTAAAGATTATGCCATCAGGATCGGTGTACTGATCGTTCAATTCATCATATTGCCAGTTAGCGACTTTGCGCCGGTCTTTATGATAAGAGCGGGTTTGTTCTTTTTCGTACATGCCATAAGGAATCAGATACTTGGTTTGAAAGTCATCAGTAAGCTTTTGGTAGTTCATCTCACTGCCATACCCAGCGTCCGCCACCAAATATTGAACGACTCGCGGCGACTGTTTAAAGATATGCGTCACGAATGGAATCAAGGTTCGCGTATCCGTTGGGCGCTGGAAAAGCTGATAATAAAGGGCAAATTGTCGTTGACTGGCAACCTGTAAATTATATCCTGGTTTTAGTTGGCCATTTCTCATGGGGTCCTCTTTCATCCGCATGAAGGTTGCATCATGATCAGTCTTCGAGAAGCTATTTCGGTCACCAAAGGTCTTCTCAGCCAGCTCATAGCGCTGTTTACGAGGTAAATAGTCAGTCGTCAACAGGTGGAGAAAATGCTTTAATTTCCGGCGATGACGTTTGGCTTGTGAACCACCACGACGCGGCTTTTCAAATTTGATTTTTTCGGTTAAACCATTGATTGCGAGTGTTAAATTAGTGGTTAATTTAATCAGGTCAGCACTAGTTAACGCGCGTTCTCGCGGCGAGAAACGCGGTATGGATACTTGATAATTCAATAATTCTTGATAAAGCGAGGCCGTCTTATCATCGAGCTTAGGTTCAGCCTTCTCAATGGATTTACGCCAGACAAACGTATATTTATTAGCGTCAGCCAAGATCTTCGTCCCATCAATGAAAAGTGCGGAATTATTGAAGAGGCCGATCATCGTCAGGTAATCACGAAAGGCGCGAAAGAGCCCTTCGATTAGTCTCAGAGTTCCAGGATTACTGCGGAATCGATTGAAGGTTCGGTAACTCGGAATAGTTAGATTTGGGCCGATGAACCAACGCATCACTAGGTTTTCGTTAGCCAATTGAACAAGCTTACGCCCCGAAAAAGTCTGGCGTAAATAGCCAAAGAGCCAAAGCTTTAAGAGTAACTGTGGTGGATATGAAGGCCGACCGGTAGGAGCTGAACTGGTTTGAAAAGTAGCGGTCGGAATATCGTCCACAATAGCGTTAATAGCCCAGGCGACGCTGTTTGATTGAGGTTGCCAAGATAGATTGAGTTCCAAAGTGGTGCGATTACTGGTATAATTCATTTGCATGGAGTTGGTTATCTCTTTTCTTTTTTGGTTCAGCACCTAAAGAATAGCAGGGATTACCATCTCTGTGTATACATAAGCTTAAAAGGGGTCCTCTCAAGAAATCGGATGATTTCTTGAGAGGACCCCTTTTAATATGCGAGTTGGGAGTCTGTCCCAGACTCTTATCAATTAATTTAATTATTCAAACGGTAGATCCATTCACGGTGGTCGCGTTGAATGAGTTCTTCAGCGGCGGCTGGTCCCATAGAATGTGGCGTGTAGTTCGGGAAGTTTGGTTCTTGTAAGTCCCAAACACGACGGATTTGGTCGACGAACTTCCAAGCGTAGGAAACTTCTGGCCAGCTGGAGAAGTTGGTCCCGTCACCCTTCAAGACGTCGTGTAACAGACGTTCGTAAGGTTCTGGCGTTTCCTTAGACTTCTTGGCATCTACCAAGTAGTCCAACTTGATTGGTTCCGTTGAGAACCCAGCGTCGTTGGTCTTGGCGTTCAATTGCAGAGAGAACCCAGCGTGTGGTTCCACGAAGATCGTCAAAACGTTGGCAGCCAATGGCGTGTTTTGAGATTGTGGGAAGGCAAAGATATCAACCAATGGACGCTTGAAGACAACGTCAACCCGGGTGAATTTGTCAGCTAACATCTTCCCAGTCCGGACGTAGAATGGGGTACCAGACCAACGGTAGTTGTCGAATAACAATTTCCCAGCAACGAACGTTTCAGTCGTTGAATCAGCCGGCACATTGTCTTCGTGACGGTAGTCAGGTTGATTGTCGATCGAGCCGTATTGGCCCCGGACAAAGTTGGTAGCGGCGTCAGCCACGTTGTACACGCGCAGGCTCCGTAAAGCCTTGACCTTTTCAGCCCGGATATCCGTATCCGTGAAGGCAACAGGTTGTTCCATGGCTAACAGAGAAACGATTTGCATGATGTGGTTTTGGACCATATCCCGCAAAGCCCCACTGTTGTCGTAGTAAGAAGCCCGTTCTTCGACCCCTAACTTTTCAGACAGGGTGACTTGGATGTTGTCAATGTAACGGTTGTTCCACAGAGATTCAACCAAGGTGTTGCCGAAACGTAAGGCTTCAATGTTTTGAATCATTTCCTTACCCAAGTAGTGGTCGATCCGGAAGATTTGTTCTTCCTTGAAGGACTTGCTTAAGGCGTCATTTAATTGTTTAGCGGAGTCAAAGTCGCGGCCGAATGGCTTTTCAATGACTAACCGGTTGAAGGCGTCCTTGTTCTTGGACATTAAGCCTTGGTTCTTCAAGTCTTGGGCAATCGTGCCGAAGAATTGTGGGGCCATGGACAGATAGAAGATCCGGTTACCTTGTAACTTGTACTTCTTGTCCAGCTTTTCGGCGGCGTCCTTCAAGACGGAATAGTGCGCCGTGTCGGTAACGTCGTGAGCTTGGTAGTAGAAATGAGAAATAAAATCGCTGGCTTCTTTTGAGTCGGCGCGGTTACCGCTATCAGCCAAAGACTTCTTAACTGCGGCGCGGAATTTGTCGTCGTCTAATGTTTGCCGGGAAGTCCCGATAACGGCGAAATGGGTCCGTAAGCTGCCTTTTTGATAAAGGTTAAACAGACTAGGGTAAAGTTTCCGGTAAGCCAAGTCACCGGTACCCCCGAAGAACATGAATAAAGCTGTGCGTTCAGTTGCCACGAGATCGTCACTCCTTAAGATTGATTACGTTATATGAGCAGTATCTACAAATACATGCGTTAGAGACTATCGGTTATCCGAGGCGGTGAGCAAGGCCACCTCAGGTCCGCGAGTTGCCTAGACACTGTCTAGACCACTTCAGAAAGTTATTATACGCTACTTTGCCGTGAAACGCGACCTTTTTAAAGCAAGAATTTAAATTTTAGACAACCGGTTGCATTGGCGTAAAATCAACGTTTTCATGAATCTTACGTTTTCATGAAAACGTTTATATTTTAGGCCGGTTCTCATGGAAGCGCCTTTCCGCAAGTAAAATTTTGGAATCGCTACCACCTGTAGTCTAGCAGAAAAGGTCTTGGGTGTAACGTGAGACGACGCGGATTGGTGAGAAAGTTTCGTAAGGCCCCGCCATTTGCCCAGCAGCATGGTACACTTAACCCACACGAAAAGAGGGGTTCCCATGACAACGAATTGGAATCAACGAGAAATTCAGACCGTGACGACGGCGACCGACCTACAGCGGCTGTTTGCGCAGCTGGGATTAACGGTGACAGACACCTGCTTGGTACACACGGCGCTCAGTGCGTTTGGCTTTATCCCCGGCGGCGAGCAGACACTAGTTTCAGCTTTAAAGGCAACGCTGAATCAAGGCAATATTGCCATGCCCGCCCAAACGGCGGACTGGTCTGACCCGACTGACTGGGGTAATCCCCCAGTGCGTCCTGACCTCCAGGCGAAGGTCATTGCGGGGATGCCCGCCTTTGACCGTGACTCAACGCCGTGTCACATGATCGGGGTGACGCCCGAATACTTTCGGACGCTACCGGATACCCAGCGCAGTAACCATCCGACCTGTTCCATGACCGCCTGGGGCCGGGATGCCGCGGCAATCTGTGCGACCACCACGTTTGATCTGCCGTTTGGGGCCCAGGGACCGCTACAGAAGCTCTACGACCTGGATGCCAAGGTATTGTGCTTAGGCACGCCGTTTGAGAACGCCACGGCCATTCACTTGGCGGATTCGACGCTGGACCGGCCGACGCATTTGGAGCGTGCCCCAATCAAGATCAATGGACAGACCAAGTGGATCAGCTTTCAAATGGCACCGCTGGAACCGTATGATGATTTCAATGAAATGGGGGCGGCCTTCATGGCGGCATACCCACAAGCGGTCCAGGAGGCGACTATCGGTGATCACCGCACGGCCCGCGTCATGTCAATGCGCCAGCTGGTCGACTTTGCCCGGACGTACTATCGGGCTAAGGACGCCGCGCAAGGGTAGACGGAAGGTTTGATTAAACCATAATTTCCAATCGGATGGTTTCCAGCCGTTGAGATTGGCGAAAGCAGAATGCCTCCGTCAGCTGGCAGTTCTACTGGATTAAAGCGTATTTGACAGTAAAGAATACGTCGCCAAGGGTTAAACTGATTGATGGTTAAGCTTCTTTTTAGCCGAGAGTCTACCAAATATGGTAGAAGCTACCTTAGCAGCGGTCTTTTGGCTCAGAGTCGAGGCGTCGAGACCGTACTATGGCTCGCCCCGTCCGCCCACCGCGTTCCGACCCATAGTTGGGAGACAGCAGACGGCTAGTTCAGATTGTGTACCGGCACAAAACTAATTTAGCGCACCAAATGCCGTGGCGGTGTTTTAGACGATTTTCACCTTTCAATCCGCAATTAAAAAAGTGGTCGCAGCTATCTTAGAGATAACAGCGACCACCGGACGATTCAATTTTTAATCAGCTAAAGCCTTCAGGGCGTCAAAGTCCGCCTGGCTCAAGTCGATGTCTGCGCCATGAATGTTTTGCAGTTCATGGTCAGTGGACTTGGTCCCAGGAATTGGTAAGATGACATCGGACCGCTTCAACAGCCATGCCAACGCGATTTGTGCGGGTGAGGCGTCGTACTTCTTCGCGATGTTGATCAGGGTTGGGTTGTCGATCAACTGACCCGTTGCCAATGGGAACCACGGGATGAAGGCGATGTGGTGGGCGTCAGCGTAGTCCAGGACGTCTTCATCTTGACGATTGCTGAGGTTGTACATGTTTTGCACGGAGGCGATTGGCGCAATCTTTTCGGCTTCCTTGAGCTGGTCAACAGAGACCTGGCTGAGGCCGATGTGCTTGATCTTGCCCTCGTCTTGCATCGCTTTCAGCTCGCCGATTTGGTCGGCTAGCGGTACCGTCGGGTCGATTCGGTGCAGTTGCAGCAGATCAATGTGATCCAGGCCTAACGTGAACAGGTTCAATTCAACCTGTTGGCGCAGGTAGGCGGGCACACCGGTTGGGGTCCAAATGTCAGGGCCTTGACGCGTCTGGCCAACCTTGGTGGCAACCATAACGTGGTTGTTCGGCCGTTCCTGTAAGGCCTTACGCAGGTACAGGTTGGCGTAGAAGGGACCGTAAGCATCAGCGGTATCAATAAAGTTGACGCCGTTATCGATGGCCGTTTCAATGACCTTGACCGCATTATCTGGGTCAGCCACGGGGCCCCAGACACCCTTGCCAGTCAGCTGCATGGTGCCGTAGCCCAACCGATTAACCGTTAAATCATCATCAAATTTGAATGTTTTCCCCATTAGAGTACCACCTAACTAAATAGAATAAGTTTACTGACAATAAGTTAGTCTTTTTAACCGGCAGAAGCAAACATTTAGTTTCGTTTCTAATGGTAAATCAAGTTAATCTTAAGGGTGGTTAAAAAAAGCTAAACTCCTGTTCGATTTTGGTTCTTTTTCCTATAAAATCTGTTATACTACTAAGCGGTTAAAAAATTAATTGCCGGTGGGAAACGCCGGTAGAATAGGGGTCAGGATATAATGAAAAAATTTATGGTTGCGATGACCGGGTTGGTCACTTTAGCTACTATCGGCGCTGTTGCCCCAGTTTCTGTGGCGACGCCCACTGTAACGGCAAATGCGGCAACGCACGTTGGGCCTAGCCTGAGTGTTAACGCCATTTACACGTCTTCCAACAAGGTTTCGGGGACGGCAACGAAGGGTTCTAAGATCACTGTTAAGGCGACGAAGAACGCTAAGAAGAACTTGGCTAGCGGTACTGCCTCCAAGAAGACTGGCAAGTACAGCATCAAGCTGTCCAAGAAGCTGAAGAAGAACGCGAACGTTTACGTTTACGCAACTAACCCTAAGACCAAGACGTCTTTCTACCGGATCATCCGGGTCCAAGCCGCTGCGACTAAGGCAGCAACGAAGACGACGACTAAGACCACGACTACGAAGAAGGCCGCTACCAAGACTTCTACGAAGAAGACCACGGCGGCTAGCTTCTCCGTTAAGACACCAACTGGGACTTGGAAGTCAAACACGGCGAACAAGTACTCCCAAAAGTTTGTCTTCAGTCAAAAGACTGGTTTTAACCAAACGCTCTACAAGAATGGTAAGAAGGTCAAGACGCTAGTTTCTTACGCCAAGTACAGCGTAAACGCTAAGACCCCAACGTTCTGGAAGATTACTTACACGCCTAAGGGTTCTAAGACGTCTAAGAGCTTCTACATGCACTTCACGTCTGCTAAGAAGTTCAAGATCGTTAACAGTAAGGATAAGGCCGTTGCCGTTAAGGCCGGCGTTGCCCCAGCTGCTAAGTGGACTTTCACTAAGGCTTAATTCAAATAATGACGCGTAAAACGTGGGCCTAACGCCCAGTTAGCGTAGTGAGGTCGGGACTTTGGTTCTGGCCTCTTTTATTTTGAGCTGATTATTAAAAAATTAGTCCAGGTTGGCCACCTACAAAGGAAAGTGACCGCCCACCGGAGTCAGCCGCAGACTACTCGTGTGCAGCCTCTATAAAGATTCGTCACAAATTCGTTTATCCAAATTAATGGTAAAGCGGAAACACCTTTTGTATCTTTAATCAGAAAAGGGTAAGATGTTTAGAGAAACTGACATTTCAGGGAAAAGGGGAGAGCGCCGGTGCAACGGTCAATCAGAATCAGTTTAACAGCTTTGGGCGTCGCGGGATTGGCGATTGCGGCTGGCTTAGCCATGGGGTACATGGCCAATGATGTGGCCGTCTCATATGGGGAGGCCGCGGGTTCCGAGCTAGTCTTGTGGGTCTTGACAGCCAGTGCGACCGTAATCTTTGCCGTGAGTCTCTTTTGGCTGCGATTCCGCGGCATCACGTTGCTGAGCGGTGTGTTGGGCGTCGTGAGTATCAGTGGGTACGCCACGCTGGTGGGGACCGGCTTTGACTGGCTGATTCTAGGCTACCTGCTGTATCTCGTCGTAGGTAGTGGGTTAAAATGTTATGCGATTAAAATCTAAAGACACCAAAAGTCCTGGCCAACCATCAGTTGTGATGGTGACCAGGACTTTTTTAAAAACGTTTGATTAGTTCGTCGCTAATTGTTGGGTAGCTGGCTTAGCTTGCTTGGTACCGCGAGGCTTGTAGCCAATCAGGCGCATCGCGTTGAAGATAACCACGAGGATGGAGGCTTCGTGGACGAACATCCCACTGGCCATGTAGATGTAACCGTAAACCAACCCGATCAGCAGGAAGGCAACCGTTAAGATGGCGATGGTGATATTTTCCTTGGTGTTGGCAGAGGTCTTCTTGGCCAGGCCAACCGCGTGATTCAAAGCGGTAAAGCTGGATTGCATCAAGACCACGTCGGCAGTTTCGATGGCGACGTCGGTCCCACCACCCATGGCAATACCAACGCTGGCAGTGGCTAAGGATGGGCTATCGTTGATCCCGTCACCAACGAAGGCAACGTTGCGGCCCATGTCTTGGAACTTCTTGACGAAGGTAACCTTGTCGGCTGGCAGTAAGTCGGCGTGTACTTCGTCGATGCCCAATGATTCAGCAACAGCTTGGGCAGTGGCTTGGTTGTCACCGGTTAACATAACTAAGTGCTTGATACCTTGGCGTTTCAAAGCGGCTAAAGCGGCAGGAACTTCTGGCCGAACCGTATCAGCGACGCCCAGGATAAAGGCAAGTTGGCCTTGATAACCGACTAACACGGTGGATTGGCCTTCGTCTTGCATGCTGTGGAGGTCAGCGAGTTGGTCGTCCGTCAATGTGATGTCGTGGTCCTTTAATAAAGCGGCGTTACCAACGTACAGGTCGTTGTCGTGCCATTGACCGACCATCCCACGACCCTTGATGGTTTCAGTTTCAATGGCGCTGGCGTTGTCTTGTAAATGCGCATCTAGGTGAGCCACAATGGCTTGAGCCAGCGGGTGATCGGAAGTCTTTTCGACTTGGGCCACACCGGCTAAGAGAGACTTATCAGTGGTGTATTGCTTCATGTCAGCGACGGTCATTTTACCAGTGGTTAAGGTACCAGTCTTGTCAAAGACAATCGTATCAACCTTGGCGAGGCTTTCAACCACGTCGCCACCTTTGATTAAGATCCCATTCTTGGCACCGTTACCGATCCCAGCCACGTTTGAAACGGGGGCACCGATAACCAGGGCACCAGGGCAACCGAGGACTAAGACGGTGATGGCTAACCGGAGATCTTGTGAGAAGACGTAAACTAGAATGGCAATGACTAAGACGGCTGGGGTGTAGTATTGGGCAAATTTATCAATAAACTTTTCAGCAGGAGACTTGGTGTCTTGCGCTTCTTCAACTAATTCAATAATCTTGGAGAAAGTGGTCTCGTCACCAACTTGCGTAGCTTCGATGGTTAAGGTCCCACTTTCAACCATGGCACCGGAGTAAACGCCGTCACCATTTTGCTTATTAACCGGGCGAGATTCACCGGTGATGGAGGCTTCATTGACGTAGCCAGAGCCGTCGACGATCTTACCATCGACTGGGACTTGGCCACCGGCCTTGACTAAGACCACGTTGCCTTCTTCCAGGTCATCGACGTCGACTTCTTCAGTCGTGCCGTCATCGTTGACCAATTGGGCGGTCGTTGGGGCCATTTCAGTCAGGGATTGGATAGCGCCCCGCGTTTTGGCCAACGTCTTTTGTTCCAGGTAGGACCCGAAGAGAAAGAGGAAAGTTACGATAGCAGATTCTTCAAATTCACCAATGGCGAAGGCCCCAATAACGGCGATGCCGACCAGGAGTTCAATACTGAAAACCTTGGCTTTCAACGCGCTGATAGCCCGTAAAACGATTGGCGCTGCGGCAATCACAGAAGCGATGATCCAAGCGACATCGGTGACATAAGGGACTTTGGTGAACCAAGCGTTCAGGAAGCCAAGAATGATTAAGCCGGCTGACCAGAAGGTAATGGGATTGGTATGACTGTAAATAAAACGTTGAAATTTCATGGGAGAGCATCCTTTCTATTGATAATTCCTAAGTGCTAATGTTTCGTTCCTTGTTTATGTATTCATTATGCCTTGGAATGGGGGAGATTAACTTGATGCGAATCAAGTTGGAGGAAATAGTTGGGATTATTTTTATTTTTTGGGGGAAAATGATGAAAAATAGTTGATGCAGCGCCAAATCGTTCACGCTTGCACTGGATATAGAACAAAATAGATGATCCACCCCGATATTTTGAAGGTGAACCATCTTTTTTGCTGCATATAACTACAAAGCCGTCCTGACTATAACTTTGGCGAGTTACAGGGCGACAATCTTTAAGTAACTGGCCACCGCCTTTAAAACGACTGCCTGGGATTAGTGTGTTTCTACGAATCCCTTCTCATTCACTCCCATATCATACTATGCTGGTCGGGAGCAAGCAATTGGTAAGGTTCATAGGTAACGCGTAGTGCTAGTAATGTAAGCACCTAAAAACTGACCGTATTGAAATATGAATTAAAAAGAGATGGCCCGTCCTCGGTTTTTTAGGGCGGGCCATCTCTTCCATGGGTTGAGAAGACGAAGACAATGGTAGCCGCAGTAAAACAATTTGTGACGACTAGCGTGCATAACTTCAATTAACTTTGGCGAGTTATGGGACTGCCTTAATCATTTCTGTTTCTAGTCACCGCTCTTAAAGCGGCTTGCTAGAAAGAGGGGACTGGTGCAATAACATTGGTCCGTCATGTTTACGCCTGTATAATAGCATGGCGGTGAGGTCCGAGCAAGGGATGTAAACTCAAGATTGCGTAGCCCGGATCTTAGGTAGGCAGATACATACAGGTTGGCCAGTGATAAGTAAAAACGCGATTCACTCAGCACCTCGCAGTGTACTGAGTGAATCGCGTTTTCTCGCAGGATGAAACAATTTCGTAAGTGCGTGATGCTAGTGATTAATCTTCGTCGTCATCATCGTCTTCTTCGTCCAGACCGTCGCGGGCATCGTTGCCCAGTACGGCTTGGAGTTCACGGATGATGTGGTTGTTGGTGCCGCGGAGGTCAGTTAAGAAGCTAGCCAACGCTGGGCGTTCTTCTTTTTCGGCAAGCTTGATAGCCCGGTCGATGAAGAGGTTGTGGGTATCAGCGTCGTGGACCAGCTCACTGACTTGGTCTTCGGCACTCAGGTACTTCTTGGCGCCACTTTCTTGCAGCATGTTGTAGTCGTGGTATTCCTTGGTCGTCGTCGACACCGTTTCGCCTTCGTCCAAGAGCAGTTCGCCCAAGGCATCAAATTGCTTGCGGTAAGTGTCAATGTAGCCGGCTAGTAATTGGCGAACGCTCAATGCCAGTGGGCCTTTGACGGACCACCGCACTTGATGGAACTTCACGATGGAGATGTGCAGGTTAGACAGGATGTGGTTGGTCATGGCGCCGGCCGTTGGTACGTGGTGGTCGTGGTCAGTTTGGGCTTGTTCTGCTGCAAAGCGGTCTTCGATACTCATAGTGGTAGTTGTCATTGGTTGAACTTCCTTTCGTTTTTAGGGGATGGATTAGAGGGCTTTAACTTTAGAACTCTTCACGGTGTAGCCGAGGTCGGTGACCGTGTCAGCGAGGCTTTCAGCGGTCACTTGGCTGTCATCGAAGTCTGCCTTGATCTTGCTGGCGTTGAAGAGGACCTTGACGTTTTCCACGCCATCCTTCTTACTCAGCGCGCCTTCAATCTTGGTCATGCAAGAGGGGCAGGTCAATGCGTCTAACTTCATCGTTACTTTACTCATAATTGAAAACCTCCTAATGGTTTTAAAGTGCTTTAACTTTACTACTCTGAACGGCGTAGCCTAAATCGGTTACGGTGGTGGCTAAATCTTCGGCTGAAACGGTCTGGTCGTCGAATTCGGCTTTGACCTTGCTGGCGTTGAAGAGGACCTTGACGTTTTTGACGCCAGCCTTCTTACTTAGCGCGCCTTCGATCTTGGTCATGCAAGACGGGCAGGTCAGATCATCTAACTTCATGGTTACTTTACTCATAATGAAAACCTCCTTCGGCTTTTTCGTTTGCCTTGATTACATGACTTAGTATACGGGCGACTGGGCGAAAAGAACTTGACTCAGATCAAGTTAGGCAAAAAATCGTGAATTTCTTTAAAAAATTGGTGATTTTCGCAAAAAAACGCGGTTTAATCGCCTTTTGGAGAGGTAACTGTTTCAGAAATATTTTAAATATGCGACAATGAAGGCAGATTGAAGATAAGTGAGGGACAGTAAATGTGGAAAACCAAAAGAGAAGTCAGTATGGCGGGGATTGTGTCGGCGACCTTACTGCTTAATGCCGCTGCGGCGTGTATGTGGCCGTTAACTACAGTCTACATGCACAATCAGCTCCACCAGACGTTAACGCTAGCAGGTATTGCGTTGCTGGGGATGTCATTATGTATGATTCTGGGCAATTGGCTTGGTGGGTGGCTGTTTGACAATTGGTCGCCGTTTTACTCGGGAATCGTGGGGACGCTGTGTTCCTTTGTTCCGATGACGACACTGATATTCTTCCATGGTTGGCCGATCTTTGGTGTGATGCTCCTGCTGATCGGACTGGGCGACGGTATCGTGATGACCGTCGTCAATTCCTTTGCGGCCACGGTGAAGACGGTACAGAGCCGTAAAGTTTTCAATTACCTCTATATTGGGATGAACTTAGGGGTCGTTGTCGGGACCTTGATGGTCGGGGTCCTGATGAAACACGGCGTCACGCTGGTCTTCTCGGTGGCGGCGGTCAGCTATTTGGCCCTACTACTGATCTTCTTCTTTGACTTCAGAGCTAAGATTGAGAAGAAGACTTACACGCACGCCAAGGGGCCGGTCAAGCCAGCCCGGTTGAAATTGATCTGGCTGATCAGCGCGTTGGTCTTCGCCCTGTACATGAGTTATTCCTTATGGGAAAGTGTCATCTCGGTCCACATGACCAATCTGGGCATCTCATTTGAAAAATACAGTCTCTTGTGGACGCTCAATGGCTTGATGATCGTCTTTGGCCAGCCAATCGTGAACCGCATCGGCTCGGACTTTAAGTTGAGTTCGCAGATTTGGGTGGGGACGTTGGTCTTCATCCTGTCATTCTTGTTGCTGGTCTTTGCCAAGAGCTACGTGATGTTCGTGGTGACCATGGTCATCTTGACGCTGGGTGAAATGACCGGGTTCCCGGGGATTCCGGCGTGGATCGACGGCTTGGCTGGTGACAACGACAAGGGGAAATTCCAAGGCATTTACAACATGGCGATTTCCTTTGGTCGGGCGGTCGGACCGCTATATGGCGGGCTGATCATTGAGTATGGCAGCTATCGGTCCCTGTTCTGGTCGGTCACGGCGCTGATGCTGTTGGCGTTGGCTGCGGTGATGATCGTCAATCACCGAGGAGCGGCGCGAGTGAAGCGCGATTAAAAATGATTAAGGTTAGCGTGGTCCGGTGTCTGGGGACCACGTTTTTTGTTTTCAGGCGGTTGAAAGGAGAGGTATGGTTGGAACTGGCCGCCTCCCGTCCGCCAAATATGGGTCGGAACGCGGTGGGCGGACGGGGCGAGCCACAAGGCGGTCTCGCCACCTCGCCTTTGAGCCGAAATACACGTCTCAAAGACGCCACTTACCCAAGCAGCATAGACCATACTGCTTGGGTAAGTCCCACGGCTGAACCCATATTTGGCGAACTCCCGGCTACGAGGGTGATTAATCGCCAAACAGTTTAATCCTTGGCATGGATGGGGGAAATCAACGCCAACCAGCACTGATGAGCGCCAACCCACTGAAGTCGGCCGGCAGTAAATCAGACGAACCGGGAGCCCGATACATAGGTTGGCCACGTTTCTAAAGCAGGTGGTATTCTGGTTTGCCCTAATTTCACAAGTTAAATACTATCTGGTTATGATTCAACAGCTTAATCATATTTCAATTTCAGAATTTTAATGAACGCTGCTATGATGCGGTTTAACCAGATTCAAGTCAAATTTCGAAGGATTATTAAATCTGTAATAGCAAATTTGGCGATTTCGGGTGAAAATGATTGTGAATTTTGCCAAGTAGCGTAGCCTAAAAGCAAAAGGGAGGTCTTGTCATGCTTGTTGAATTCTCGTTGCAAAATTTTCGGTCGTATAAGGAACCCGCGACCCTGGCGATTGCTGATGCCAAGTGGGTCGCGCTGTGTGGACAGAATGGTGCGGGGAAAAGCGCGATTTTAGCCGGGTTAACGGTCTTGCAACAGATGGTGGTGGCCCCCACGGAACAGGTGACGGACAACTTGCCCTATGAGCCGTTTGCGCTCGACACGACCAGTCATCTCAAGCCGACGCAGTTTGCCGTCACGATTGCCCGTGATGGCCACCAATATCGCTATGCACTGCGGTACAACGCGACCCGGGTAATTGATGAGGAATTGACGCTACTGTTGCCCAATGGCCAGTCTCAACGGCTATTCAGCCGACGAAACGGCGCACTGGTCCAAGTGCCCACTGGTCAGCAGGTCACGGCGGCCAATACCCGGCCGAATGCGTTATTTCTGTACAATCTACAGGCGGCCAATTATCAGCCAGCCGCGGTGGTCTTTCGCTGGTTTGCGACGGATCTGGTAGTTTTGACGGATCGTCCCCAGGCCGATATTGCGCTGGCAGACTGGATTGTGCCCCAGTTAACGCAGTTTTTACACGCGGTGGGCAACGAGGTGGCAGGTGTGACCCAGCGACAAATGGCCGTGCAGTTCCTGGATGGGTCCAGCTTTTTGCGACCGGAATTAGCGTTATTGTATGAGAAATACGACGAAGAGGGCGAAGTAGAAGACGTGGTTGAGTTGCCACTCGACCGAGCCTCCAGTGGCACGCAGCAACTGGTCGCCGCAGGATTAGCTTTCATCACCGCCCAAGTGGCCCCCGCGCCGCAAACCGTCCTGGCCGATGAATTCGCCAGCGCCGTGCGGCCAGAGGTAGCGCAAGCCTTGCTGGGGCTGGTGGCGGGGGATGTTAACCGGAGTCAGTTTATCTTCTCAACGGCGCATGAAGCGTTGCTCGCCCAGCCCACGGCGGCCACGCAGCGTTACTTAGCCGAGAAAAATTACCGTGGCGAAAGCACGTTACAGCCACTTACGGCAGCCACGACCACCGGGCCGACTCAGCTTAGTGAACCGGCAATCGATGTACGGACCTTGCAGACAGCCTTTTTGACTGATGCGGCGGGCTTGTAGGGATGATGGGCTGTGCTGGCCACCTACTGTCCGCCAAATATGGGTTGGAACGCGGTGGGCGGACGGGTCGAGCCAAGGAGCGGTCTCGACGCCTCGCCTTTGAGCCGAAGAACACGTCTCAAAGACGCCAGTTTCCTAAGTGGCATGAATCGCGCCACTAAGGAAACTCCCACGGCTGAACCCATATTTGGCGGACTCTCGGTTACAGGTGTGCTTGCCAACAAAAGTCGACTTAACCCTTGGTAGCAGTTAGTTTGTCACTTAACTCTTGTCCAATGCAATGTTACTGATAGTCATCAACTTGCTGGAGGCGACTAGGGTGGAGCCGGCTGAACCGGAAGATCACTTCTCAGGCTGTAGGTGTTCCCCAGAGCAGGTGGAACCCTGGCAGACGCAGGTTCCTGGTTTCACTAATTTTGGTGGACCGCATATTGTCATTTCGGGAGTCAACGCGTTAAGTTGACTTTCCTTGCGAGTAAAGAAAAACCAGTCAAGACAGAGTCCTGGCTGGCGTAGGGATCTTAATTTTGAAATTAGCAATCAGTCCGCGGCACTCAGCGAAAAGCCTTGCTGGGCCAACGCCACTAGAATTTCTGCCCGTTGCTTAGGATCACGGCTCATTTCCGTAATGATGTGGTGGGTGAACGTTTCGTCGCGTTGGTTGCTGCCGCGCTCATGGTAGTAGGCCGTGATGAGGCGGTTGTAGTCGGCCAGAACGGGATTATCGGCCGTGATAGGCTGGTAGTCGTTGTCGAAATGGACTAATTCTTGTGGTAGGTGGGGCTTTAATGCCGGCTTTTCTGCGGGATGGCCGACCGCCAATCCCAGCACGGGGAAGGTCAGTTTCGGCAAGTTGAACAGCGAAATGACGCGTAAAGTGTCGTTTAGAATGCTGCCCATGATGGTGCTGCCGAGACCCAAGCTCTCACCAGCCGTGACCATGGCCTCCGTCGCAATGGCGGCGTCAAAGATTCCCGCGAGCAGCTTGTCTGCGCTGTGGAGATTGGCGATGGTCGTGTCAGTCTTCGGTGCCAACTGGGCGTTGCGGTACTGATCGGCGACCAGGAGAAAATAGTGGCCGGCGCTTTCCAGCCAGTGGTGGCCGGTGATCTCACCCAACACGGCAAGCTTGTGTGGGTCCGTGACACTGATGATGCTGTACTGCTGTGAAAAGGTACTGGTGGCCGCGTGTTGGGCCGCGCTGACCAGCGTGGCCACTTCGTCAGCCGTTAGCTTCTCGGCGGTAAATTTACGAACGCTACGGTGAGTCAACAGCGTCGTTAACGTAGGATTGTTCATGCGCCGATCACTTCCTTTGCGCGGGTGACCAGGGCGTCGTAGACCCGGGCCTCATCTCGTGGGACGCCGCGGAGTTCGTAGTTGGCCACGAAGGGTGCGTTGAACTTGGCGGCGTAGCGTTTGGCAGTCAGACAGTATTGTTCGTTAAAGTTACGATTGCCACTCCCAACGACACCCAACAAGTGCGTGGCGTTTTGCCCATAAGCGATGTACTCGCCCAGCACGTTGGTCATCAGTTCCTTGACGCCATTATCGATGCCGTTGCCGCCGTTCAGATAAGTGGGCACGAAACAAAAGTACGGTTGCGTTTCCGCGACAAAGTCACTGGCCTCACTGATTTCGGTGGCCGTAATGGTAGGCAGACTGGCGTCGCTGGCGTGCTGCTTGGCCGCATAGGCGGTGAGATTTTCCACAAAGTTGCGCGTATTGCCTTCGATGGAAATAAATAAGATACGTAAAGGTTGCATACAAGTCCCTCCGATTTCATGGCTATGATTACTCCTAGTGTACTCGGATTCTTCGCAAAATGCTGTAGAGATTTTGGCCAAGCTGAGTAAGTAAACTTGCGAAAATTAACCGGCTGTGCTATTCTGTGGGTACTTTAAGAAAGAACGAGGTATTCAGCCGATGCGCTTCTAATCAATCTACAAATGTTAGTCAGCTTCACCCAAAGACAAGGGGTGGAGTGGGCCTGCAATTGGGATTGATGGTGTACCGACTGAGTTGCCAAACGCAACCAGTGGGCGCCATTTCCGAACGGGAAATGCGGCCACTATTTTTGTACCCTCAATCCCTGCTCTTTAAAGGGGGATTACCTGATGACTCAAACAAATCATCGTTCACTGCCGACTGGCATAGCACAGTCGCAGATCAACCCATTAGCCGCTTATCAAGTTGACCACGCCCGATCCAAAGCAATTCACGCCCAGCTCACCAAGCCGGAGCATGCGCAACACCGGACTGCCGCCAACGCTAGTCAGCCACAGAAGGGGGGACGACCTTTTGACACAAATAACCTTAAATCAACTCACCAAAACAATCGCGGGCGAGTCGCTATTCACCGCCGCACGCTTAACCGCCCAGGCCGGTGATTGCGTCGGTATCATTGGCGCCAACGGGACGGGCAAGAGTACCTTGGCCCACATCATTGCGGGCACGGATACTGACTTCGCGGGCCAGCGTCACGTCACGGACGATGTCGTCCTGGTTCCCCAGATTGCGCCCACCGCGGGCCGGTCTGGTGGGCAAAGCATGTTGGACCGGATTCGCCGCGCCTTGGCCCAGCGACCAGCCATTTTAATTTTAGATGAGCCCTCGGCCAACTTGGACGACGAGCATCAACGCTGGTTAACCAACCAGCTGAAACATTTTGCGGGGCTGCTCATCGTCATTTCCCATGACCGGGAACTCCTGACGGCCGTGGCCACACAGATTTGGTCGTTAGAAGATCACCAGTACACGCAATACAATGGTGGATTCCAGGCGTTCACGACCTACCGCGACCAGCGCCGCGAGAATGCGTTGAGTCAGTATCAACACGAGCAGGCCGAACGGCGGAAATTAAAACAAGCCGTGCAGGCTCGCCACGAAAAGGCCAACCGTATTCGCAAGGGCGGGCGTAACATGAGTCAAGGTGAACGCGCCAATTCGCGGTCAATCCGTGAACAAAACGCCGGCAAGATGGAACGCGGCGCCCGAGCCCTACGCGACCGGGCGGAACGGCAAACGACGGCGGTTAAGCCACACGAAGCATCCGCATTGAAGTTGGTGGCGACCGATTTACCACCGGTCACGGGCAAGCGCTTAGTGGCCGCCGAAGACCTGCATTTGCAACGCGGCCAGCATGACCTGTTGCACCACGCCAGCTTCAGCATTACCCCCGGCGAACGGGTGGCGTTGGCCGGACCCAATGGCTGCGGCAAGTCGACACTGATCACGGCGATTCTCAATCACGCGCCGCACACCCACTTGGCACCGAGCGCGCGGGTTGGTTATTTCCATCAAGACATGACCGAACTGCCAGCTGAAAAGACCGTGTGGCAAGTCATGGCCGCGGCCACCGCGCTAGATGCCGACCGGACCCGCCAGGTCATGGGCGCATTTGGCTTAACGGCACGCTTCTATGACCGCCTGGTAGGCGACCTCAGTGGGGGCGAGCAGGTCAAGCTGCAACTGTTGGCGATTTTAGTGAGTGCCAGCAACCTCCTCATCTTGGACGAACCGACCAACTACCTGGACCTCCCGGCGTTACAAGCGCTGGAAGACTACCTGATCGGGTATCCGGGTACGGTGTTGTTCGTCGCCCATGACCAAGAATTTCGCCAACACGTGGCCACCCGAACGCTGGTTTTTACGAATCACCAGCTCGAAGACCCAGCGAAAACGGCTAAGGGCACGCCGCCCACCGATCTGCCCCGCCTGCAATTTGCGTATGACCAGGCGATGATGGCGCCGGAATTGGATACGGCCCTGTTACAGCGCCTGCGTCAGAAAATCGCGGCCGCCAAAGCAGAAAAGTAGGTCAATTTGCCCAAAATGTCGCTCTGAAACCGTTTTAATTTAAATTTTTCTAAATTTGCTATTACGAAGCCGGCTTTTTTCTGCTAAAGTAATCCATTGTGTTTAAATGAAAGTGAGTGTGAAAACAAATGGATTCAGCACAAAGTAGCCAACCAGAAATGGCAAAGAAAGCGCGTGTTCAAGTCGCGCACCCAATGCTTGCCATGATGGGCATGCTAATTGGGGGCTTTGTCGGGATGTTTTCCGAAACGTCCTTAAATATTGCTTTACCACAATTAATGGCGCAATTAAACGTCTCAACGGCCACCGTTCAGTGGCTTGTGACGGGGTATATGTTAATGGTCGGGGTCGTTTTACCTCTGTCCAGTATTATCACGAAATGGTTCACGACGCGGCAGGTGATTCTGTTTGCCTTGATCGACTTTGCGGTCGGGGCCGTCATTTCCGCTTCAGCACCAGGCTTCGGCGTTCTGCTGTTCGGGCGGATGATTCAAGGAATCGCCACCGGGTTGATCTTGCCACTGATGTTTACCGTGGCAATGCAGATCTTCCCACCCTATAAACTCGGGGCTGCCATGGGTATGGTCGGCTTGGTCATCATGTTCGCTCCAGCTGTGGGGCCAACCTTAGCCGGTATCGTCTTGGGTATCGCTTCGTGGCGGTGGATCTTCTGGCTGTTCGTTCCATTCTTAGTGATTGCCTTTATCTTCGCGGTCACTTCGTTGAAGAACATTGCCGAAGTTTCCCGTCCCAAGGTGGATTTCTTGTCCATCGTCTTGTCCACGTTAGGCTTCGGGAGCTTAGTGCTCGGGGTCAGCTTGGCCAGTGACCAAGGCTGGGGCTCTGCCGCAGTGATTGGGTCATTGATCGTCGGCATCTTGATCCTGGCTTGGTACACGCACCGGCAATTAACGGTGGCAAAGCCCATCTTGAACCTGCGGGCCTTTGCCATCCCTGGCTTCCGAATCGGGGCCGTTCTGGTCATGATCAACTTCGGGATTATCTTGTCCGCGATGTACCTGTTACCAATGTACATCCAAAAGGGTCTCTTGGTTCCCGTTGCCTTAACGGGGATCATCATGTTCCCAGGTGGGGTCATGAACGCGATTGTCTCCGCCGTTTCTGGTCGGTTGTACGACCATGTCGGCGCACAAATGCCAGCCCGGTTAGGCTTCATCATCTCGATGGTCGGGGCCTTGATGCTGGCGTTCACGTCCACGCATTCCGCCGTTTGGTACGTTATCGTGGCACACGTCATCTTGATGATCGGGGCACCGTTAGCGATGTCACCATCCCAGACGCACGGGTTAAACGCCCTGACCGGCCCAATCGCCGCCGATGGGAGTGCCATCATGAACACCCTGCAACAAATTGTCGGGGCGATTGCGACGGCGATTGCGACCAGCCTGTTGGGAATCGGCCAAGCAGCCTACATGGCCAATGGCACGACCAACGCCGCCGGTGCATTCGTCAATGGGGCGCACTACGGCTTCTACTTCACCTTTGTCCTGGCCTTAGTCGGCTTCCTGCTGGCTTTGCGCTTGCCTAAGGCGGATCGTTAATTTAACTGTTAAAAAATGGTGTCCAACCACTGCGGCTGGACACCATTTTTCTTTGGATTAAACGTGGTCGCCTGCCGTTGCGTGAAACTCTGGGCTGGAACGCTGGGGGAGGACGGCCCGAGCCAAAGCCCGGTCTCGGACCTTGCTTTGAGCCGAAAAGCGCGTCTCAAAGACACCAATTGATCAGCAAAGAGCGCTGCTAAATTCCCCGGCTGAGCCCAGATTTCACTTCACTCTCGGCTACGAAGTTGTTGCCAATAATGGCTTGTCCCCAGTAACTCGGTACAAAACGCCAGTAAACACTGCCGACACAGCTGGCTTCACCCTGGCTGCCTCCGGCGATATGGGATTTTATCAGAGGTGTTGTGTTAAACCATGTATTGTTGTGGCTAGCCATTAATTGGAGATAGTTTGCTAAATATGACCTCAGGATTAGTCCGGTCCGTCCACCGCGTTTCAGACCATATTTAGCGAATGGCAAGGCGGCCAGTGTATCCAGTTAGATCAAATTGCTCAGGGCAAAGACCAGTGGAATCGTGGCCATGCATAGAATGGTGGACACGCTCATCAGCGTGACGGCGGGGCTGGTGTCGCCGTGTGCCTTTAGAGTAAACAGCACCACGTTACCCGCGACCGGGCACGCCGCCATCAAGACGGTCGTGTACAGCGGAATCCCGCGAACACCAAAGGCTTGTAGAATCAGTAGACAGACCAATGGGAACGCAACGTTGCGGAGCGCCAAAGGCCACCACAGTCGGCGGTCCAGTGTGTGGCGGTTTAATTTGACCGCAGCCAAGCTGTTACCGATGACGATCATGGACAGCGGCGTGTTGATGGAGCTGACGTAGGTGATGGTCTGGTTGAGCAGGCTGGGGAGATGGACGCCGCTAACGAAGATGAGCAGACCAACCGCAATTGCGACAATGTTAGGGTTTAGCAGAATCTGCCGCCAGTTGATGTGATGATCGGCTGATTGGTGGGGCGTGAACAGCGCAATGCCGTGGGTCCAGCAAAAGATGTTGAATCCCGCCAGTGAGGCGACGGCAAAGAAGACACCGGTGCTGCCAAATAGCGCGCTGGCCAGCGGCACGCCCATGAAGCCAGCGTTGGAGTAGACCGCGCCAAATCGCATGATGCGTTGCAGGTTAGGGTCGGTCACGCGTTTAAACACCAGCTGGGTGACCAGGACCATCACGCCATAGGTCAGCAGAATGCCCAACATGACCCAGGCCAAGGCCTGCAAGCGGCTGGCTGAAAAGTGTTGCTCGAAGGCATTGACAATTAGACAAGGCGACACGATGTACAGCAGGATGTTGGTCAGGTCCGTAGCCGTTTGGCCGTGCATGAAGCCCAGCTTATTAGTCAGGAGGCCGACCGCCATTAAAATAAACATGAGAATAATTTGATTTGATAATTGCGTGATATCCAAGCGGGTAGCCTGCCTTTCTCTTTCCTACGTTCATCTTGAGACTAATTTCTAGGTGTGTCAACGATTGGTTAGTCAATCCCCTAATCATTCGTGCTAGAATGGAAGGTAAGCAGAAAGGCGGCAGAGCATTGAGGGTAAACAAGGATTTTTATCGTTCGTCTAACTTTTGGGGTGGCCTGGTGGCACTGGTGTTGAGTGGCTGGGGTTTCTCGCCACTGACGGGCAACAGCGTCTTCGAGTGGGTCGTATCCGCAATTCTGGTCATCATCGGGATCTACGAACTGTATCGCGGCATTTTTCGACCGACCGGACAGCGTAGAAAATAGGAGGTAGCCATGCAATTCAATCAGCGCTTCGTCCATTCACTGGATTTCTGGAGTGGACTCTTCATTATGTTTTTAATGATTTGGAATATCCTGCCATTTCGGGTAACCAGTGTGTTCTGGTGGGTGTGCTTCCTGTTGTTTATCGGCGGCGTCTTCTACCTGGTTAAGGGGCTCGTGCGCTTGCGGTAGTTGGCTCTACATATGAAAAGGACCGGCCAAGATTTGTTGTGGCTGGTCCTTTTGAGGTTAGGCTTTAACAGCCAAGACTTCGTCAACGTACTGACTAAAGGTCTTAGCGGGGCGTCCCATGAGCGCATTGAAATCTAATGGGTTCCCCTTGTACGGGTGATTGCCGTGATAGGTGGCGATGCGACCAAATTGGTCGTTGGCGTGAACGGACGGGAAGTCGGGTACGGGAATCAAATTGATTTTAAGTGTCTTCCCGGTCTTGTCGCAAACTTCCTGCGCGTATTCGCGGGTAGTCCGATTGCCAGCTGAGCAGAGGTCCAGTGAGCAGGCGTAGTAGTCGTCATCGCTCAAGAGGACTTTGACATTGGCGGCCGCGATATCGTTAAGACTGATCAGGTTAGATGGCTGGTCAACCTTGATAAAGGTCGTCAAGACGCCGGTTTCAAATAGACTGTCAGGGCCAGTGGGAAAATGACCTTCCATGTAGCCGCTGGGCTTGGTAATCGTGTAGTTTAAAGTCGAACCCATCAAACGGTCTTCAATCTCATATTTTTCCCAATGTTGCGCCAATTCCATGACGGTGTTCAGGCAAGAAGAGAAGACAAAGTGTGTGACGTGGGCCTTCTCGGCAGCGGTGATGAGACGTTCAGCCATCGGGACCATGCCATCGAGGGCGTCTGGTAGAATCAGCAGAATTTTATCAACGTCGGCCACGGCTTGGTCAATGATTTCGTCGCGGCGAATATCACCGACGATGACTTGACTGGCGCCTAAGGCTTTCAGTGGGGCTTGGTTGGCTGGGTCAGGATCGACCGCGACGACTTCGACGTGTTGCTGAGCCAGTAGGGGAATCACCTGTTGACCGATATGACCGTATGAAGCTGTAACTAGTACTTTCATGAAAGAGTCCTCCTTAGCGCCATTTGAAGATCGGGTTGTTGATCGTGTTGTCGTGTTTAAGTACCTTGTCATAGAGCATCTTAATGTTTTCGTCAGTTGGGGCATAGATGGTGTCGTGATGGTCTGGCGCCGTGATCTTTTGTGTTGATAGTAACCACAGGAAGTTCTTGATGGCGCGCCGTTGTCGGTCCATTTCCGTGTTGACGAAGTCGCCCAAGATGGTCAGATTTTTGATAAAGAACTCGCCGTAGTTCAAGGTCTGCTGATCATTGTTAGCCGTGCAGAAGACGACCTTGCCCAGCGGCCGCGTCAAATGGATGGCCAAGTTCATTCCGGCATTGCTCCCGGAAACGTCGAGGGCAGCATTGACACCGCCGTCAAGTTCACCAATCACCTTTTCAATGGCGGCCGTGTCGTTGGGGTCTAAGACAATGTCGGCGCCAGCTTGTTGGGCCGCTTGCCGGCGTTGGGTTTGAATATCAAAGGCAATGATGGGATGCAGGCCATTTGCCTTGGCTGCTTGAATGGCAATCTGACCGACGACACCAGCACCGATAACGGCCACAGATTGACCGAGATGCAAATCTGCTTTATCCAGGGTAAAGAGGGCGGTCATTCCTAAATTGTAGAAAACGGCATCGTCGAGCTTAACGTTGTCAGGTACCGCGTAGACCGCGTCTTCAGTGACATAGGTGTAATTGGAATGAGCACCGTAGACCGGCGCGCCAATGACACGGTCGCCGGGCTTGAAGCGGGTGACATCTGGTCCAACGGCTTCCACCACGCCGGCGGAACTGTAGCCAGGGATGAAAGGGAAAGTGGTTCCCAACACCACGTGGGCTTTGTCGTTGACGAACCAACTGTGTTCACTGCTTTGACTGATCAAAGAATATTGTGTAGCGATGAGCAAAAACTTGCCAGTTGGGGCACTGGCTTCTTCTTCGTGATACTCTGCCACACCAGCACTAGGCCAATAAACTGATTTCCGTAACATGAAAGTTGCCTCCCTTTAGTTGTTTACAGGTCTATTTTAAAAGCGTTTACATCAAAACGGAAATAGCGGATAATTGTCATTGGTAATAAGTGAAGCTTATAACAAGGTAGGTGAACCGGAATGGACTTAACGACATGTCAGTATTTTGTCGATGTCGTTGATTTGGCTAATTTTACCAAAGCAGCGGAACGCAACTTTATCTCACAACCAGCGATGAGCGCACAAATCAAGCAGCTGGAGGAAACGGTGGGCAAGCCACTATTGGTGCGTGACCACCATCACGTCACGGTGACACCAGCTGGTCAGCGCTTTTACCGGGCTGCCCAGCAGATGTTAGCGACCTACCACGGTGCGATGCGGGACATTTGGCATGAGCAGAGTCAGTCGCCAGCCAAGTTGCGGGTGTCCTTTTACATTGCCCAGCAATTTCAGCCGTACATTGACCAGCTGGTGCGTTTCCGAACGGACTTCCCCAATATCTCGGTGGATCTGGTCGAACGCGATTCAGAACAGGCCGTTCAGGACATTTTGACGGACCAGGCCGATCTGGGCTTTGGCATTGTCGATCATTCTGAACGCCGTCTGACCTGGAAGCAGGAGCTGGCGGATCGGTTGGTCGTGGTGGCCTCGCCGCCGACCATGGCAACAGTACCACGCGCAGTGACCCTAGATGACCTGGCGGCATTGACCTACGTGACGTTGGCACAAGTACCGGCGACGCAATTTGAACAGCTGACGAGAAATTTGCTAGCGGGACATGCGTTTCGGGTCGAGAAATTACCGACGCTTGACGTCCTATTCACCCGCCTGCAAATGACAGCCAGCTTTGCGTTGTTGCCGGAATCTCAGGTGCCACCGTCTCTAACTGGGTTGACTACCCGGCCGCTTAAAACATCGCAACCCAACACGATGGCGGTGGGTTGGTGTTACCGTCGCCATCCATTGGACCCGGTGGTGGGGGCATTTTTGGCCTATGCGAATTTGTTGTAACGAAAACCCCGCTACTCAAGCCAAGCAGCGGGGTTCTCATTACTTATCTTTGCTGTCGTGATCTTCGTCATCCACCGTGGTGATTTGCTTCTGCGGTGGGTTGACCGTGACCTCTAACCAATTGATGAAGGAGTTCTCGTAATCCAAGACCTTCAAGTCGAAGTTCTTCAGTTGGATGACGTCGTTGACCTTCACGTCCGGGTAATTATCAATGATGAACCCGGCCATCGTGACCGTATCGGAGGCCTCAAAGCCCTTGATATCGGTGTTGAAGTAGCGTTCAAAGTCATACGTCGTCATCTTCCCGTTGACCTGATAAGTGCCATTGGGTTGCTTGAAAATGTACTGGTCATTGGCATCGTCGATTTCATCACGGACGGTCCCGAACAACTCTTCATAAATATCCTTATCAGTAATGATCCCAGACGTTCCCCCGTATTCGTCAACAACGACGACGATTGGGGTCCGTTTCTTGATCATTTGTTGCAGCACCTGGGTGATTGGCGTCGTCTCGGGCGTCGTCGAGATATCACGAATTAATTTATCAATGCGAATGTGAGAATCCACTTGTTGTTGACGAATCAAATCGTAATTGTAGACGTATCCCAGAATCTTATCCTTGTCACCATCAGCGACGACCGGCAGGCGACTGAAGCGCTCTTGCAGGTAAACGTTCAAGGCTTCCTTGACGTTAGCCGTGATGTCGATGACCACCAATTGGGTTCGGTCGATCATGATATCCTTGGCCACCTTGTCATTTAACTCGAACGCCCGCTGCATGTAAACCAGGTCGTTTTTTTCCAGTTCGCCACCCTCAACGGCACTCCGTGAGAGGTTTAAAATTTCAGCTTGGGAGAAGACTTCGTCACTTTCGTTGGCCACTTTCAGGCCCATCAGTTTGACCACACCAGACGCGCTGCTGTTGAGTAACCAAACGAACGGGTAAAAGAGGACGTGGCAGTAATGCAGTGGTGTAACCACTAACATTAAGACCTTCATGGGCATATCAATGGAAATGTTCTTCGGGACAATTTCCGTGAAGACCACTTCGAGGTACGTCAGCAATAATACCCCGACGATAACCGCGATAGTGTGGGCCGTAGCGCCGTTCAGGTGAGCTGGGGCGATACCGCCTAACAAGAGGTCAACGAAGAACGTCTCCCCAATCCACCCTAAGATGATCCCAGCGAGGGAAACCCCCACTTGAGTCGTTGATAAATATTCATTTAAATTGGTGACCATTTTCATGGCCCGATTGAGCTTGGTCGACGGCTTGTCTCTTTCGGCAATTTTTTCCTCCAGAGCACTGGGCCGAGTCTGAACCAAAGCAAACTCGCAGGCAACAAAGAAAGCTGCAAAAAAGAAGGTAATTAAAATAATAATTAGATTCACAACTATCTGACCGCTATCCACACATCATTCCTCATTTCATATCGTTCTATCTCTTCATTATAGCGCGTCTCACCCCCTTTTCACAGGGGGTGAATTGAAGCAAATTTTACCCTTTCTGGGGCCGTATAGCAACCGAACATCGCAAAGTTTTCGCGAATTCGTTGAAATTTGACCACGTCACTGGCGTTTGCCAGCCGCGGTGGTAAAATGATGACCGCTAAACGCCGGTCCAACGGCCTTTTGATGCCGGATAGGGGGCAACAATTGTGAGGCGCATCTAGTCAATCAGAAAGGTATTTTAAATGCAATCAACTGGCTTGGTTGGACTTATGATTCACCAACTGATTCAAACTACGAAGGAATACTTAACGTTTCGACCAAAAAGGACTAGACTGAAGTCAGTAACATCAAAGGAGATTTTGATTATGGCAGATACACCTAAAGATAAGGAAAAAGCAGAAACGACCGTACAAATTCCTAAGGAAGACGTGGAAAAAGCGGCGAAGTTGGTTCTTGATCCGGGGTATGTGACGAAGAAAGATTTACCAAAGATGGCAGATTTAGAATGGGCAACCGCTTTATCTGATGCAGTTATGAAGCATTTCTTAAACGACGACGATGACCACGATCCTTACGTCTACTTCGAACAGTTCGACTTTGACGGTGGTGACATTGATTCCATCATCTTCAATATGGATATCGTGAAGACGCGTGAAGCCGGCTTACACAAGTTGTCAGAAGCCTTGGGCGAAAAGATTATTAATAATGTTGTGAAGCAAGAAACCTACTAATTTTAATATGAGAGCAGCTGGGGATGACCTGGTTGCTCTTTTTAGACGGTGTAGTTTTTTAAAAGACTGTATAAGGTTTTTTATAAGTTGTTTGGCTATCTTAACATCGTGACATCCGGTATAATCAAAGCCAAAAGGAGGTCACAGACATGCGAACGATGAACGTACCATTCAGTAATATTACCGATTTGAAAAAATCGCCAGCTAAGCTATTTGCGCGGGCGGCAGCAAAGCAGACCGGCGTTTACATTTTCAATCGGGACCAGCCAGCTGGCGTGGTTCTGGACGTGGCGGATTATGAGGCGTTAGTCAATCAAAATGAGGCGCTTCAAGATCGCGTGTTCGAGTTAGAACAGGATTATCTGGTAGCACAACGCTTGCAGCACCAGGAGCGTGAACAGGCATCGTTGGTAGATGACCGAACAGTGCGCGGGTCAGCGGCTGATGAGGCCCCGCATCTTGACGAAAATGATGGGTGGGCGTAATGGCTACTCAGGATAAGCCCTACCAACTCACGTATCTCCCTGCGGCTTGGCAAGATTATCAACATCTTGATGGGTCGCAAAAGGTCTTTGTCGATAAGGGACTGGCTCGTATTCGTATTTTAGGGATGCGCGCTGGACAACCATTAGCCGGCGAGCTCAGTCATTGCCATAAGTTGAAAAATAAGCGGCTAGGCTTGCGGATTGTCTTTCGTCAAGTGGATCAACAGATTCAGGTGATCCAAATCGTGGCGATTGGTCAGCGTGCAGACAAGCGCGTGTATCATACCGCGGAACAGCGGCTCTCTAAATTAAAGAAATTATAGCGAAAGGGTTTGCCCCAGGCAAGCTCTTTTAGTTTGCGCTGGAAATGGTCAGATGTCGGAACAATTGGTGGCAATATATCTCAGCTTGATGACAGTTTGCCAGTAGGGGGTTACAAAATGCCGTTTCATTTCGTTGGTAAAGGTATCGGGCGCTTAAATCATTTAGCACAATTATCGACTAGTTTTTCTTTGACCTTTAGACAAAATAATTGACCTTACCGTTGGCGAGATTTACAATGCATTTACATAAACACCGAAATATCAGTGTTTATCTCCGAAAATTAGCACTCTAGATAGTCGAGTGCTAATTACTTGCATTTCTGACCAATACTGACTATTATAGAAAATGTAAACAAGGAAGACAGAAAGGGGTTATTGATTATGACTAACGATGTTATGAACCGGAACTTTGATTTCTTTGATCCAATGAATTTCTTTAATGAAGTGGGCAACCTGGGGCGCGACATGTTTAGCGGCGATGGCTCCATGAAGACTGATGTGGTTGAACACGATAAGGATTACGTGGTTACGGCTGATATGCCGGGCTTCAAGAAGGAAGACATCCACGTTGATTATCGTGACGACACGCTGCGGATTTCTGGGAAGTCCGAAGTTAAGCAAGCCACGAAGGATGACGATGGCCGGGTTCTCCGTCAAGAACGTAGCAGTCAAAACGTTGCGCGTTCCTTCTACCTGCCAAGCATTGACTTGAAGAAGGTTGAAGCCAAGTACGATGATGGCGTCTTGACCTTGACGTTGCCAAAGCAAACTGAAGTTGAAGATAACCATCACATTAGTATCGACTAATCGATTCGTAAATGAATGAAGCGTCCTCGCTGAAATTGGCGGGGACGCTTTTTTGAGACCGTGAGTTTATTTATTTAGTAGTTTCTCCAGCTCCTCGAGAGTAGAGGCGCTGGGAAGTGGACGTTTACCAGAGAGGTCGTCGGCTACCTCCTGTAAAGAAGCTATGAGATCGGTATTGTTACGCGCGAAAATTGGGGCGTCATCACTTTTTTTAATATTGCTCACTGCACTCACCTCTGGATTGAACTGTACACTAAAGTGAAGACAAATAGAAGTGAAAAGCTCTGCTGAAGGGGTCGTTTCATTTCTACGTTAGAAGTTAAGCCTATCGTAAAGTCAGTTGCCCGATAACCAAGCCGCCAGTCGTACTCACCCCACACCGCATTAGAAAACGCCCAGTTATCACACGAAAAATTTACCCAGCTATTATTGAAATGCCAGCGGATTGTATTGTCGCTCATGTAAACTGATAAAAGCGCCTACAATCGGGCAGTTTGAAAATATTGGAGAGAAAATAATGGCTGATAACAATAACAATAAAATCACCTTAATGGCCTTGGTCATGATGATCTTTACGACCGTCTTTGGCTTTGCCAACAGTACGGTGGCCTATTTCTTAATGGGGTACTCGTCGATTCTATTTTACTTAGCCGCCGCAGTCCTGTTCTTTATTCCGTTTGCGTTAATGATGGCGGAATACGGGGCCGCCATTAAATCCGACGAGGGGAGTGGGATGTATCAATGGCTGGACCGCAGTGTGGGCCCCCGGTTTGCGTTTATCGGGACCTTCATGTGGTTTGCCTCCTACATCATCTGGCTGGTTTCCACTTCCGCCAAGGTTTGGATTCCGTTTACCACGACCTTCTTTGGCCGCGACCAAACGCAAAACTTCGCCTTTGCTGGGATGAACGCCACGCAGGTCATTGGGATTCTGTCATGTTTGTGGATGATCTTGGTGACCTGGGTTTCCATCAAGGGGGTCAAGGGCATCGTGCGTATCACCAGTCTGGGTGGCTTAGCCGTTATGAGCTTAAACGCCATCCTGTTGGTCATTTCCGGCATCGTCTTGGCCTTACGTCACGGCGAATTTTCCCAACCCCTGAGTACCTTCTTGCATTCACCACATCCGAACTATCAGCAACCAATGGGAATCATGAGCTTTGCCGTGTTTGCCATCTTCGCTTACGGGGGCCTGGAAGTTCTTGGAGGAATGGTTGATAAGACTAAGAATCCGGAAAAAACGTTCCCCAAGGCCATTGTCATCTCGGCCATCGTCATCACGTTGGGCTATGCCATTGGGATTCTGTGCTGGGGGATCAGCACGAACTGGCAAAAGGTCTTGTCTGACCCGACGACCAACATGGGGAATATCAGTTACGTCATGATGCGTAATCTCGGGGACGTCTTGGGTGAATCGTTAGGTCTGAGCGCCGCGACGAGTACCACGATTGGGTTGTGGTTCGCTCGTTATACGGGGCTGGGGATGTTCCTGGCTTACTCTGGGGCCTTCTTCACGCTGACGTATTCGCCACTGAAGACGCTGATTATGGGGACGCCCAAATCCATGTGGCCAAAGAAGTTCACCAAGCTCAACGCCAATGACATGCCAAGCTACGCCATGATGCTGCAGTGTGCGGTGGTCATCGTGATCATCCTGCTGGCGTCATTTGCCTCAACCGATGCCTCGGCGTTCTACAACATCCTGACCTTGATGGCTAACGTTTCCATGACGTTGCCGTACCTGTTCTTGGTCTACGCCTTTCCAAAATTCAAGCACAACCGCGATATCATGAAGCCGTTTGAGGTCTACAAGTCCCCAACTTGGACGACCATCATCAGCTGGGTCGTGTTCATCGTGGTCCTGGGGGCCAACACCTTCACGCTGATCCAACCCATCTTGGAAAACGGCGACGTGCAAAGTACCATTTGGATGCTGGTCGGGCCAATCCTGTTCGGCGTCATGGGCATCATCTGGTACGACATTCGCCAACGCAAGCATGTGAATGATTAAAAATGATTCGTAAAAAATGCAACCGACCTGCTGAGATGGCAAGCTGGTTGCATTTTTGATTACGCTTGGCAGAACTGGCAGCCTACGCCAGCTAGGGATTCCGCCTGCTCTGGGGAACACCTCCAGACTGAGAAGCGGTCTTCCGGTTCGCTTGAAAGCCTGGCAAAATTCGCCAGTCTCTCAAGTCGTCCCACCCAGTAACCTGGCATAAGACGCCAGCTAACTGGGTCGACACAGCTAGCGCCATCCCTAGCTGGCTCCGGCGGGTGAGGACTGATCAGTAACGTGACCGATAAAGCCAATTAGCGCGGAAAACTGAGGCGATAGTGTCAGATGATAAGTGATTTTCAACTTGCCAATGACTAAAAAAATGCAACCGACCTATTGAGATGGCAAGTCAGTTGCATTTTTGAGTGTTGATGATATTAGCGATGGTGACCAGTCGTAGCAGAACGAATCGCTGCTGACAATCACAACCGTAGCCGGAGTTCGCCAAATATGGGTTCAGCCGTGGGAGTTACCTTAGCGGCACGGGTTATGCCGGTTAGGTAACTGGCGTCTTTGAGACGCGACCTTCGGCTCGAAGGCGAGGTGTCGAGACCGACTTTTGGCTCGACCCGTCCGCCCACCGCGTTCCGACCCATATTTGGCGGACGGGAGGCGGCCATTTTCCACAATCTTGCCTAGTTCAGCAGAACTAGTACTGCTTACCGGTTTCGTAAACGATTTCTGGCTCGTTACCCGTCCGCTCGTTGCGGTTGAGAATATCGATCATGGTCATTTCATCAACGTCCAAGTCGAAGTCAAAGATCTCGGCATTTTCCTTGATGCGGTCGGGATGCGTGGACTTGGGAATTGTGACCAGCTCGTGTTGCAGCTCCCAGCGCAAGACGATTTGCGCGACTGATTTGTGGTGGTGCTTGGCCATCTTCATCAGCATGGGGTTGTCCAGCACGGCGCGGCGGCCCAATGGACTCCAAGCTTCCGTCACGATATCTTTTTCCTTATCATAGTCGAACAGGGCTTGTTGGTTCAGGTAGGGGTGATATTCGACCTGGTTGACGACTGGCATTTCCTTGGCCTGCGTGGCCAGTAATTCCAGGTGAGAAATGGTGTAGTTGGATACACCAATCGAGCGAACCTTGCCGTCAGCCTTGAGCTGTTCCATGGCCTTCCAGGTGTCAAAGAAGTATTCGCGCACGGGCCAGTGGACCAGCAGTAAGTCCAGGTAATCGGTCTGGAGACGTTTCAAAGAGCCTTCCACGGCCTTCATGGTCCGGTCATAACCCTGAACAACTTCGGCGACCTTGCTGGTCAAAAACAGGCCTTCACGGGGCAAGCCCAGTTGTTGTAGTGTTGGTCCCAAGATATCTTCGTTACGGTACAACATAGCGGTGTCAAACATCCGGTAACCCGCGTTCCAGGCCGCGTCGATAGCGGTGTTCATGGTTTCCTGGTCGCCGATTTTGTAAGTCCCAAAGCCCATTACTGGCATGCGATTGCCGTCAGCGAGCTTGATCGTATTGGTAATTTTGGTAGGTGCCATTAAAAATCCTCCTTGACGGCAGATACCGTCAGTCATTTCGTGTGTGGCGCGCCACACATAATACTTCTAATCTTAAGCTAAAACCGCAGAAATGACAACGCTTACCGGCGTTTGAATTGGTCGTAGAGGTTAACACTGGCTTCAATCAGCATCCCAAAGGTCATCAGCCACATCGCCAACATATCTTGGTGGGCCAACATACACCCTAGCAAAATAACGTAGAGAATAAATAAAATAACCGCTGTAGATTTATGGTTCAAAATAAACCCTCCCTTTGACTAGTTTGCTACCAATTCCAGTATAGTCTTCTGGTACTAGACGCGTGGCAAATTTGGTTGCGATTCCTTAAAAGATTACCCGAATCTGAACGAAATAGGGGCGAGTCGGTGGGGTTTTCTAGTACAATGAAGGGGTAAACATGAATGAAGGAGGCTGCGGGGAAATGACCACAACGAAACGTCACGAGACACCAATTGATTTGGGCTTAACGGCCGCTGAAGTTGCCCAGCGGGTGGCGGCGGGTCAACAGAACGATCCCTTACCCCCGCTGACCCGAAGCGTGCAACAAATCTTTCGGGATAATTTATTAACCCTCTTTAACTTAATCAATGTGCTGCTGGGGGGACTAGTCCTGTTCACCGGCAGCTATAAAAATTTACTCTTCCTGGGCGTCGTCGTGGTCAACACGGGGATCGGTATCTTCCAGGAAATTCGTTCAAAACGGCAGGTCGATAAGCTGGCCCTATTGTCGGAAGGCAAGATCAAGGTGGTCCGCGACGGACAGGTGGCGGCGTACCACCAAGACGCCATCGTGGCCGACGATATTCTGGCGCTGGGACGGGGAGATCAATTACCCGTCGATGGCGTCATCCGCGAGACTGCGGGCCTAGAAGTCGACGAATCCCAGATCACCGGGGAGGCGACGCCCATCAGTAAGCAAACGGGCGATGATTTGGTCTCCGGTAGCGTCATTCTCGGCGGCCGGGCGGTAGTGCAAGCGACCACGGTCGGTCACGGGAGCTTCGTCAAACAGCTGGCACACTCGGCCAAGCAAAACCGCCGCAGTGCTAGCCAATTACTCACGATTATTAATCGGATTATTAAAGTGCTCACGTTTGCCATTATCCCGTTAGGTGCCGCGCTGTTCATTGCCGCCGTGCTACGGGGACAGAGCCAAAACCGCGCCATCTTAGGCACGGTGGCCTCCATGGTCGGGATGATTCCCGAGGGCTTGGTGTTACTGACATCGGTGGCCTTGGCCGCGGGGGCGTTTACCCTGGGGCGCCATCACGTGCTGGTGCGAGAATTACCTGCCATTGAGGCGTTGGCCCGCGTTGACGTGCTGTGTTTGGATAAGACCGGGACCATTACCAACGGTCAGCTCCAATTGGACCGGGTGGAACCTCTGGGGACTATGAGCCAGCAGACGGCCCAAAACCGGCTGGCGCAACTGGTCGCGGCAACCGGTGACGATAACGAAACGGCCCAGGCCATTCAGGCGGCCTTGGGTACGCCGTCAGTGACGTCTGGCCAGGTCCTCCCGTTTTCCTCCGGCCGCAAATGGAGTGGGGCCGTTTTAGATGGGCAAGCCACCATCATGGGTGCCCCCGAGTTTATCTTCGAAACGGTCCCAACTGCGGTCCAACAACGGATTCAAACGCTGGCGGCTGCGGGCTACCGGGTGCTGGTTTTAGCGACGGCCGCTGATCTGGCGACGCCGCGGCCGACCACCCCGCAGGTCATTGGCTTGATCCTGATCACTGATGAACTCCGGCCGCGGGCCAAGGATACCTTTGGCTTCTTTGCGAATCAAGACGTGGCCCTGAAGGTCATTTCTGGCGATAATCCGGTCACGGTCGCTAGCATTGCCGAGCGGGCTGGTATCGCCGGGGCCCAACAGTTGATCGACATGAGCCAGGTGGGACCCAGCCCCGATTACGCCCAGTTGGTCGCGGACTACAACGTATTTGGCCGGGTGACCCCGCAACAAAAGGAGTCGCTGATCAAGGCGTATCAAGAAGCCGGGCACACGGTGGCCATGACCGGTGATGGGGTCAACGACCTGTTGGCCTTGCGCCAGGCCGACTGTAGTATTGCCATGGCCTCGGGAAGCGAAGCCACCAAGAGTCTGGCCGATTTCGTGCTGGTCAATTCCAACTTTGACGCGATGATCAATGTCTTAAACGAAGGCCGCCGGGTCATTAACAACATCGAACGGGTGGCCTCGCTCTTCTTGATCAAGACTATGTATTCCGTGGCGTTGACGCTGATTTTCATTTTCATGAGCCGGAGCTATCCGTTTGAACCGATACAGCTGACGCCGATTTCGTCATTGATGGTGGGAATCCCCACGTTCTTCCTGGCGCTGCAGCCCAACTATGCCCGAATCACGGGACGCTTCATGAAGCAAGTCATGGAGATTGCTGCACCGGCCGCCGTTTGCGTGGTCGGCTATATCCTGGTCATCATGGCCATCGGCACCCAATTCAATCTGAGTTTTGCGACGACCTCGACGCTGAGCGTGCTAATGACCGGCCTGATCAGCCTTAACGCGCTGGTCATGGTCGCCCGGCCGTTGAACCGTTTCAAGGTCGGCCTGGTAGCGCTGATGGCGGGGCTGTTTGCCATCATCTTCATCTTCTTTGGCCCCATTTTTTCGCTGGTGAGCCTATTGAACTGGAAATTAGCACTGCTCTACTTGCCGCTGATGGCCAGCGTGGTGCCAGTCTTTATCCTGGTCCAAGACGTCTTGGGTCGCCGGATCTTAAGTAAGATTCGTTGGCGCTAGATGAATTGCCGAATTCGAGTTTTAGCTAGTCATTGGGACTAGATTATATGTTATAATTGGAACTAGAAACGGAAGGGTAGGGAAAAGACATGGCTGATTTTAATCAATACACCCGTTGGGAACACCAGATGCACGGCGTGAAATTACCGCGCTGGGATGATTTACCGAAGTTTGACCTGTACATGGACCAGGTGACCGCACTGATCAATGACGTGCTGGGACCGCTGGGTGTTGATATGATCACGCCCGCTATGATCAACAATTACGTGAAGCATAACGTGATCTTGGCGCCGGTGAAGAAGAAATATCAGACCATGCAGCTGACCGATATTTTAATGATCAGCCTCCTCAAGCCCATGTTCCAAACGGATACGGTGCGCTCAGGAATTGACCAGATCACTGCGGGCGATTACCCCAAGCAGGCCTATGACAACTTCATTGACCGCTTGGAAGACCGGCTCCACCATTTAGGCGAGGACCAGGTTCAACCGGCAGCAAAGGACTTGAACGAAAAGCTCATGCAAGTCGCTGTCGATGCTGTGGTGGCGCGTTTACAGTCAGAAAAGCTGTTGCACTTGATCAAACGGCCGTTGCGTAAGATTGAAAAGAAATAACGTGAAATGCCATCTTCGAGTTCGTTGGGGATGGCATTTTTTAATGGCTTGTCAGAATTCGAGGTAGCAGGCATAATCATAGTGGAGGTGAAGATGACTGTAAAAGTTCAAAAGCAAGGTGAGACGTTGATAGTGGCACTCCCAGCTAGCTTGCAGGTTGAAGCGAACGCAGAATTTGACGTGATTCAGGAAACGAATGGCATTATTTCCTTCGTACCAGTTCAACAGAATATTTTTGCACAGCATCCGGATGATGATTTACGAGCGGATATTGCGGCGATGAACCTTGGTGACAACGGCCGTGCCGTGGGGAAAGAGAATGTTTGGAAGGTTTAATGATCGTTACCATGTTTTATTTAGAAAATAAAAAATCAAAACGACTGCTGACTAGATGCAAACTAGTGTCAGCAGTCGTTTTAGTATGAGGTCAGTGAAAGCGTCTTTAGACTAGAACGAAGATTTCTTTTTGATTCGCAACACGTCATGTGACCCTGTGGTGACAAGCGTCAACGTTAATATACTTTGGTCGATTTGGTAAATGACAATCCAGCCATCGTAATGGCCGTGATGTTTTTGCAAACGGGCGGGGTGAAATTCTCTAAATCCCTGCCATTGCCCTTGCAATGCGTGGTCGTGTATTCGGGCTTTTTTAGCATTGTCTTTGGTGACAATTGCTTGAATGCAGTCTGCAATTAGACTTACCGGATAATGTTGTTTGCCAAGTGTTTTTAATTCACGCTTAAACGTCCGCGTTTGTCTAATCTTTATTTTCGTCAATGTTATTTAACCAATTTTCCAGGTCGTGAATTGTACCAATATCTTCGGTGCGTCCCGATTCAGCCTCTTTTTTAGCGGCTAATGCTTCAGGTGAATCTAGAAAACTGATTAATTGAACTTCATTGTTGGCGGCTTTAACTAATGATAAACGAATATATTCCGAAAGTGTCAAACCTTGTTTTTCTAAGTTCTTTTTAGCACGGTCACTAATGTCAGCTGTGACACGTGCAGAAACTGTTTTATCACGAATCAGCGTGGTCATAAAAAAGTCGCTTCCTCTCTTTGCTCGTTTACGTCCGTATTACATTATGAGGATACGAAGATTTTGACGATTTGTCAAAGGAATTGCTTGGAGCTAATGTTTCCCACAAAAAACGACTGCCAACCAGGTTCAGGACCTGTGTCAGCAGTCGTTTTTGCGTGTAAAATTATTGCGTTTGGGTCTCCAAGGATAAGTCATTCATAAGTGTCAACAACAGGTTGGCGTAGCTAGGGTGATCCGTGTTGTCCTTGATTTCCTGTTGGATCACCGACAAGTTGTTGGTGATGACCCCATTGGCGCCCATGAACATCATCTGGTCCAGGTTGGTGATGGTGTCGATGTCCCAGGCATAAACTTTTTTATGCTGGCGATTGGCCTGGTCGATGAAGGTGTCATTGAGCGTTGTAGATTCCATGGTGTAGGCATTGGCCTTAGTGTGAGGGAACGTCAGGTTATACGGCATGATGTAGCTGACAAATAGGTCGGGGTGTGCCGTCTTCAATTGATTCATAATCTTATAACTGAGCGTGTGAACCTGTTCGTGATTGGCGAGGATGCGTTTGCCAAATTGCCGGTAGAAACGTTCGGCGAGATCGGGCGTATCGGCGCTACCCGTCTTGATCTCAATCAGGAGCTTTTGGTGGTGAGCAATGGCCGTGTTCAAATAGTGATTGAAGCTAGGAATCTTGGCTTGATAGCCGTTTTCCGTGACGGTCACTTTAGTCAGTTGCTTAAGTGTCATCTTGGACACGGACCGCTTCAATCCAGCCAGCGCCTTGAGGTTGCCATCGTGCATCACGACAAACTGGTGGTCCTTGGTCATGCGGATGTCCATTTCCACGAAGTCGGGCTTTTCCCGGCTAGTCTTGACCATGGCGGGAATGGTATTTTGCACGCCATTGCCGTTGTCGACGCCTCGGTGGGCAATCGTCAGGGGCTTAGTCATGGCCAGACCGTTGAGATAAATCAGGTTGAAACCAACTAGCGCCGCACTGATGACGGTCAGACTGCTGATGATCAGGAGTCGGGTCCGCAGTTTGGTCTTGGCAGGTTCACGGAAGCTGAAGAGCGACAGTGGTGTTTGCCGATGGGTGTCGTGGCTGCTCAAGATAATCATCATGAAGATGATCGTGGCGTAGCACACCAAAAATTCCGTGAGTACTTCCATCAAGAAGAGATTGGCGGTCGCCGCCACCAGCGCCACGCCGGTCTTGTCGAAGAGCACCTGACCAACGTACAGGACGGCGTAAATGACGAAGACGACCACGCTGATCAAGACCAACGTCAAAATAATTTTGCTAAAGTAGTTCCAGAAATTATAGCGGGTGCGTTGCCAACTCAACCGGATGGCCTCGCGGCTGTGGTAGTGGTCGAGCATCATCAGCGGTAGGACGGCAATCAGGCGAATGCCAATGTAGGCCGCCACCACGTAGAGGATGGCTAGCAACGCGGCCCACAGCGGATTGTCCAAGAGATAACTCATAATGAAGGCGGGAATCTTTGCCTTGTTGAGCAAAGGCGTGGTGAACAGCTCGCTACCGAACGGAATGATGACGATAAAGTAGCCAATAAAGAAGAAAAAGGTGCTGGGTGAGGCCCCGGCAATGCTGCGGACCGTGTCACCCAGCAGGGCGCGGGTCGTTTCCGGGCGGCCGTTACGGATATTGATGATTCCCAGTAACAGATAAGCGAATTGCCAGTAAATTAGGGTAACAACCACTAATAGGATTAAAAGTAGGCCAATGATGGCCAGGGGATGGTTCAGCGCAATGGCGCCAATATTGGTATAAGACACGTAGGGAACGTGTTGCCAGTCCATCAGTGCGGACGTCAGCCAGGTCAAGGCCGGCACCGCCAAATAACTGATCGCCAGGTTGGTCACGAAGACCAGCGTGACGTAGCTCCCCCAGTGTTGGAAAAAGTGGTGGGTTGCTTCCCGCCAGAACCGCCAAGCTTGCACAGTTCTCAACTCCTCTCGATTCACGAAAAGTCCCAGTGGATGCCGGAACTTTAGGGTATGTGTTTACCTACTACTTTAGCACAATGGGTCGGTGGCTACCTGAGAAAATAAGCGGGCCAGGAATAGCGGTCGCCATCACGAAGAATGGCCAGGTTTATGAAAAAGTTGATCGATAGTTATGAAAACGAAATGGTTAGGTAGTGATATTATTCACAGAAAGAAAAACGACGAAATTATTTTAGCTATCGTGTATGCGCTTACATTCAAAGCAGCTGTAAACACCGGCAAACAAGGCATAGTAAGCCAAGCGAATTAATTGTGATTATTTTAACAAAAAAGGCTTGCGTAATTTTGAAATCATGATATGATATATCTCGTGAAGAAGTTAACAAAGATGTTTTCAAAGATGGAGGCATAACCATGTTAAAAGACGTGAAAGAGAAAACGACTACTAAAAAACAAGAAAACAATGAAACTGTTGATCAAATGATCGACCGCTTAACCGCCAAGGCCCACGACGCCCTGTGCGCTATGGATAATTTCGACCAAGCTAAGGTCGACCACATCGTTCATCAAATGGCCATCGCCGGGTTGGACCACCATATGGAACTGGCCAAGGCAGCCTTTGACGAAACGGGTCGGGGTGTGATGGAAGACAAAGCCATCAAGAACATGTACGCCACTGAAGAAATCTGGCACTCAATCAAGAAGGACAAAACGGTTGGTATCATTAAAGACGACCACGAACGGCAACTGATTACCGTGGCTGAACCACTGGGTATCTTGGCCGGGGTCACCCCCGTGACGAACCCAACGTCCACGACGCTGTTCAAGTCCCTGATTGCGGTGAAGACGCGGAACCCGATCATCTTCGCCTTCCACCCACAAGCACAGAAGTCTTCCGTGATGGCTGCTAAAGTCGTTCGCGACGCTGCCATCGCAGCCGGGGCACCAGAGGGCGTGATCTCTTGGATTGAAACGCCAAGCATTGAAGCCACTACTGCTTTAATGAACCACCCGATGGTTGCCAGTGTCTTGGCTACCGGTGGTCCTGGCATGGTCAAGGCCGCTTACTCCACTGGGAAACCAGCCTTAGGGGTCGGTCCTGGTAATGGCCCAGCCTACATTGAAAAGACGGCTAACATCAAGCGGGCCGTGTACGACATTGTGTTGTCCAAGACGTTTGATAACGGGATGGTCTGCGCGTCTGAAAACAGTGCCATCATCGACCAAGAAATCTACGCAGAAGTTAAGAAGGAAATGCAAGACCGCGGCGTCTTCTTCATTAAGAAGAGCGACGAAAAGGCCTTGGCCGAAGCCATGTTTAAGCCTGAAGGTGGCGTGAAGGGCCCCGTTCCTGGGATGTCTGCCCAAAAGATCGCTGACATTGCGGGTATCAAGATTCCTGCCGGCACCAAGGTCTTAGCTGCCGAAATTACCGGTGTTGGGCCAAAGTTCCCACTGTCTCAAGAAAAACTGTGCCCAATGATTTCCGTTTACAAGGCTACCAGTAAGGACAATGCGTTTGACCTCTGTGACCAACTGCTACACTTCGGTGGGCTGGGTCACACGGCAGCCATCCACACCATGGACGATGATTTGGCCACTGAATTTGGTATCAAGATGAAGGCCAGCCGGGTCTTGGTCAACACGCCATCCGCCATTGGTGGAATCGGGAACCTCTACAACGAAATGGTGCCATCACTGACCTTGGGGACTGGTTCATGGGGCAAGAACTCCGTGTCCCACAACGTTTCCTCATTTGACCTGTTGAACATCAAAACGATTGCAAAGCGGCGAAATAATATGCAATGGATTAAATTACCTCGAGTTTACTTTGAAAAGACTTCTGTTCGTTACCTCGACGATATGCCGGGCATTAAGCGCGTCTTCTTGGTCACCGACCCAGCAATGGTTGAGTTGGGCTACGTGGACACGGTCTTGAACGAATTGAAACGCCAACCAAACGGCATCGAATACTCCCTGTTCTCCGACGTTGAACCGGACCCAACGACTGACACGGTCAACCGTGGGGTCACGCAAATGCGGATGTTCAAGCCAGATACGATCGTGGCCTTAGGTGGGGGTTCTGCGATGGACGCTGCCAAGAACATGTGGTTGTTCTATGAAGACCCAGAAGCCAGCTTCTTTGGGGCTAAGCAAAAATTCCTGGACATTCGGAAGCGGGCTTACAAGTTTAACAAGCCACACAAGGCCCAATTCGTGGCCATTCCAACGACCTCAGGGACTGGTTCTGAAGTAACTCCATTCTCCGTCATCACGGATTCCAAGACCCACGTGAAGTACCCACTGGCCGATTACGCCTTGACGCCAGACGTTGCCATCGTGGATTCCCAATTCATCGAAACGGTGCCAAAGAAGACGGTCGCATACTCTGGACTGGACGTCTTGACCCACGCTATCGAATCCTACGTGTCCAACATGGCTTCCGATTACACTCGGCCATGGTCACTGCAGGCCATCAAGCTGGTCATGGACAACCTGACTAACTCCTACAACGGCGATATCACGGCGCGTGAAGAAATGCATAACGCCTCGACCTTAGCCGGGATGGCCTTTGCCAACGCCTTCCTCGGGGTTGACCACTCCATCGCCCACAAACTGGGTGGGGAATTCGGCTTACCGCATGGGTTGGCCATCGCCATCACCTTGCCACACGTGATCCGGTACAACTTCAAGGAACCTTCCAAGTTGACCATGTGGCCGAAGTACGAATACTTCCGGGCCGACGAAGACTACGCCCAAATTGCGCGGTACCTGGGCTTGCCAGGCACGACGAAGGAAGAATTGAAGGAAGCTTTGGTCCACAAAATCATCGACCTGGCCCACTCAGTTGGCGTAACACTGAGCTTGAAGGCCAACGGTGTCGACAAGGCCCACTTCGACAAGGCCGTCGACAAATTAGCCGAACTGGCCTTCGAAGACCAATGCACGACCGCTAACCCACGCGAACCACTGGTTTCTGAACTGAAACAAATTATGATTGACGAATACGACGGGAAAAACGTTGAGAAATAACGGTTTTCACCAGTATTCAAGGCACAACTCTCGTTAAAGCTAGGTCAGTTTCCCTTTACCCGGGGAGGCTGGCCTAGTTTTTTTAGGGTTGGCGTGACGCGTGATCCCGCTACTGACGACGGATTGACGGTTATCGGGTAGATAAAAAGTGCGTGTTTCTACTATATTATACTGGGAGTTAAGCGTAAATGGTGGTGGGTGATGAACATTAGTAGTGGGTGGTCATTAGGGCCCTTAGGCAAAATTGATGGAAAAGTTGGTCGATTTCGCTTAATTATTAACGACTGCAATCATAAAAATCCGAGTAAAATTGGCCAGTTTTCATCAAATTTTCATGAAATCGGCCATTTTTTTTGCGTTTTTTGGTGCAAAAGGCACGGAAAAACACGGCCCGTTTTCACTAAAATGGGTAAAAATGGGCCCAAAAAAGCGTTTTATATAACAGCAGTGTTACAAATATTACAGATTGTCATACTGTAATATTTTTCTTAACGCGGGCGTAACGTAACCCCAATCTAACTGACACAACCATCGGTTATTCTAATACCCGTTAAGCAAACAAAGGAGGACATTCATTTATCATGAATATCAAAAAAGCTTTAGTTAATACTTTGGGTACGGTTGCCGTTGTCGGTGCCGGCCTGTTCGCCACCAACGTCACGGCCAACGCCGACACTAATGTTACGGTCAAGCAGGGGGATTCTGTTTGGTCATTAGCTAACCAATACGGTTCATCCGTTAGTGCCATCGAAAGTGCCAACAGTTTGAGCAACAGCAACTTGATCTACGTGGGCCAAACGTTGAACGTGCCAAGCAGCACGAAGACGGCTACCACTAACAGTTCTAGCGTTGCTAGCCAAAACTACACGTCTACGAACAACCAAGCTAGCCAATCCACGACTAGTCAAACAACGACTAACCAAGCAACGACGACCAACAACACTCAAGCAAGCAGCACGACTGCTTCAACTGGTGTGTCTGGTTCCGAAGCCAGCGCCAAAGCTTGGATCGCTAACAAGGAATCTGGCGGTTCATACTCAGCCACTAACGGCCAATACATTGGGAAATACCAACTGAGTTCTTCTTACCTGAACGGTGACTACTCAGCTGCCAACCAAGAAAAGGTTGCGAACTCATACGTCGCTTCCCGTTACGGCTCATGGTCTGCGGCCCAAGCTTTCTGGCAAGCAAACGGCTGGTACTAAACTGACCAGCGCTTAGAAAAGCTAACTAATTTACGTTTAAAATCAAGTAACGCCCCCGGATGCAGGTCCGCGGGCGTTTTTTGTCGGTTAAGTGTCTGAAGGTTGCAAGTACAACACACCTGATAATGCCCAGCTGACAAGGATTATGAACATTAAATTAGTCCACACCATCACCTGCGGCCGTCAGAGATTCCGGTAGCTATGGGGAACGCCGGTGGCCTAAGGAGCGGTCCACCGACTCGGCTTGAAGCTTGACGAACCCCGTCAATCTCCAAACACGTCCCACGCTGTAAGCTGAGGAAAAGCGCTCAGCTAACACCGTTGCCACAGCAACCTACATCTCTGACTGCCTCCGGTTACGTCAGTGGCAACCATAAAGTTGGCAGGAACATCGCTGAAAAAGCGATATACATCTACATTAATGGGTAATCTACTACGTAGCCGTGAGTGAGCTAAATTTGGACTCAGCCGTGGGAGTTTTCAAGTGATTTGCTTGGAAACTGGCGTCTTCGAGACGTGTTTTTCGGCTCGAAGCGAGGTTGAAGACCGCCCTTTGGCTTCGACCGGTCCTTCCCGCAGCGTCACGGTCCGAATTTGGCGAACGGTAAGGCGGTCAGCACGGACTACCTTATGTTCAAAGACTAGTTTTGCTGCCATAAACTCAGATGTCACCATGAATCTGGCTACTGTCATGTGGGTTAGGATGATTAGCTAGTGCGCTTCCCAATCCGTGGAAATTACCTTAGGCGTGTTAAGCGAAACAGGCTGCCCAGCAGAACCGGTTGTAGAAGCTGCCGAAAGTAGTATATCTTGGGGAAAAGTCCCAGCAACTTTCCGTGGCATGCGCCTAGCCAGCGGTCGGTAGCACAATTATTTTTGTAGTTTTCGGTGAAATTTACTCTAAAAGACCTGATTGACAGCCAGATCTTTGGCGACTGCCACCCAGAGACACTGACTTTCCCGTCACACCCACGCAACGTAAGAACCGAAAACCCGGTTAATGTTGCAACCGGATTAACCACATTACGCTTTGTCATTTAAGCCGGTATTTCTTAACGTGGGCGTAACTCAGGAACAATCACGGTGTAACCTCCGCGGGTTATGATAGGTCTCGTTAAGTAATTGATAGACAGAGTCACTAATCAAAAGGAGGACATTCATTTATATGAATATCAAAAAAGCTTTTATCACTACTTTAGGAACTGCAGCCATCTTAGGTGCCGGTATCTTCGCCGGAACTACTTCCGCTAACGCCGACGTCCGGGTAACGGTGAAGTCGGGAGACACGGTTGCTAAAATCGCTAACCAATACAACTCCAGCGTTTCTGCTATCGAAAAAGCCAACAGCTTAAAAAATGTTAACTTGATTTATGTGGGCGAATCCTTGGAGATTCCTAACGCCACGAGCGCTTCAACGACCACTACGACTAGTGCGGCAACCACGCCTAGCCAATCCACAACGACGACCAACACAACAAATAACGCTAAAACAAACTACAGCCACACTTACAGCAACCAAGCCAGCACGAGCGCCTCAACGGGGACGACTAGCAGCGCTTCTACGGCGTCTACGTCCACGACGGGCTCTGACTCTTCAGCCAAGGCTTGGATCGCTAACAAGGAATCTGGTGGCTCTTACACCGCTACCAATGGTAACTACTACGGTAAGTACCAATTGAGCAAGTCTTACCTGAATGGGGACTACTCTGCCGCTAACCAAGAAAAGGTTGCGAACGCATACGTGACGTCCCGTTACGGGTCATGGGCCGCTGCCAAGTCATTCTGGCAAGCAAACGGCTGGTACTAAACCAGATTAAGCAAATAAATCCCTGAAAAAAGGACGGTCCAGTGAAAGAATACTGGCCGTTCTTTTTCGTGTCTAGACCGGCGTTTAACGACATATTGTTACACCAAGTTACCCGAAATGGTGAATCCCGTTACAAGTTTGTAACATACGGAAAACCTGGCTGTAACTTAAGAACGTTATGATATTCTTAATTAATTCATTAGGAGGGGCCCACAGTTGAAATTAAAAACCGTTTTCATGTTAATCGTCATGGTCGTGTCATTGGCCCTTCCTAGTGTCTCGTCAGTGGTCAAGCCTGCTACGACGGCCGAAGCCAGTGTGACTTACACTTGCAAGCTGTCCAAGAAGGAACAACGGGCTAAAGCCTGGATCGCCGTTAAGGAATCTGGTGGCAATTACCGCGCCCGAAACGGCCGGTACTACGGCAAGTACCAACTCACCATTTCCATGTTGAAAGGTGACTACAGTAAAGCCAACCAAGAAAAGACCGCGGATCGTTACGCACACAACCGGTACGGTTCCTGGACCAAGGCCAAGCGTCATTGGTTGGGCTACGGCTGGTTCTAACAAATTAACGTAAATGATAGGGTCACGGCTGCGGTCGTGGCTTTTTTGCTGTCACTAACTGGAAGCCGACCCTAAAAATTCTCACAGAAAGCCAATCTTTTCTTGAAAGCGGTTACAAAATCATTTAAACTGGGAAGTAACCGAGAAAATGATTGGGAGGAAGCAGTACTATGGCAAAGACATTAGCAATTAACGCAGGTAGCTCGACATTGAAGTGGAAGTTGTTTTCCATGCCAGAGGAGACGGTGATTGCCTCAGGGATGGTCGACCGGTTGAATCTACCGGGGTCCATTTTCAAGGTCAAGTTACCCGATGGCAAGAAGATTACGGATACGCAGGACAATATCACCAATAAGCTGGCGGCGGCCATGGTACTGACGCGGCTGAAATCCTACGGGATCGTTAAGCATCTGAGCGAGATTACGGGTGTCGGCCACCGGGTCGTGGCTGGCGGGGAAGTCTTCAAGGACTCCGCGGTCATCACGCCCATCGTGTTGAAGCAGATCAAGGAACTCAAGGATTACGCGCCGTTGCATAACCCGGTGCAGGCCTACTACATCGAGGTCTTCCAGCAATTATTGCCAGAAGCCAAGCAGGTCGCGGTCTTTGACACGTCGCTATACACGGAAATGCCCGCCGTCAATTATATGTACAGCATTCCCTATGAATATTATGATAAATTTGGTGCCCGGAAGTACGGCGCCCACGGTACGAGTCACCGTTACGTGGCCCACCGGACGGCAGAAATCTTGGGCAAACCGTTGTCCGATTTGAAGCTGATCACGTTGCATCTGGGTTCTGGCTCATCCATCACAGCGTTTGACCACGGCCATGCCCTAGACACGTCCATGGGCTTCACGCCGCTGGCCGGGGTCATGATGGGGACGCGTTCTGGGGACATTGACGTGTCACTGGTTGCTTTTTTGGCCGAGAAGCTCCACAAGACCATGCCGGAAATGATCGATATTTTGAACCATAAGTCCGGTCTGCTGGGAATCTCCGAGCTATCGCCTGATCAACGGGACTTGGAAAAGACCCAAGACGAACGGCCAAAGTCAAAATTGGCGCTGCAAATGTTTGTCGACCGGGTCGTCAGCTACGTCGGCAGTTACATCGCTGAACTGGGTGGCGTTGATGCCATTGTCTTCACGGCCGGTTCCGGTGAGAACGGCGTGGACATGCGCCAAGCCGTTGCGGACAAGCTGAATTACTTTGGCATTGCGATCGACCCCGCTAAGAATGATTTCCGTGGTGAGGAACACATCGTTAGCCCTGACGGCAGCAAGGTGCAGGTACTGGTTGTGCCAACGAATGAAGAATTGATGATTGTGCGCGATGTGGCGCGGTTAACTGAATAGTCAATGAAAGCGTCGCTCCGGTATGGGGCGGCGTTTTTTAGTCAAACGACGCGAGAAAATGCTGGAAGTAGGTGGCCATCATTTGGTATTGGTCGATGGGCAGGTTGTGGCCGGCATCTGCGAAGAGTCCCAGGGAGCCGTTGGGTTGGCGAGCCATGAAGGCCAAGTGGTCGGTATAGCCGATGGTCACATCATGTCGGCCGGACAGCAGGGTGATGGGTTGCGTGAAACGAGTAGCCTTGAGATCCGTTTCGAAGGTCAAGCGGTAGTGCTGGCCGTGGTCGCGATGTAGCTGATGTAAGGCGTCGAGGTCGGTTCGGCGGATGCCGGGGATGACCTGCGTTTGAAAGGCTTGCCAGGTCTCGGGGGTCTGCACGACCGTGACCTTTTGGTAGTTGGCAAAATAATCCGCATTTTCCGTGACCTGAATTGGCGTGGTCGTGAGGACTTGGCGGTCGGCAACGTGGCGCTCGCCTTTGATGCCAGTGAGTGTCGGGCAGACCAAAAAGAGGCGTTGTACACGTTCGGGTTGCTGAAAGGCCAAGCCTAACGCCAGGTAGCCGCCGTAGGAGTAACCAACCACGGTGTAGGGTTGATTGCCCAAGACCGCGTGAATGGTTTCTTGAATGGCTGCTAAGACGTGGTTACTGTCTGTTTGGTCAGGTGGTAAGGCCGGCGTGGCGCCCATGCCGGGTAGGTCGAGGTAAAGTCGCGTGTGGGGCTGGTCGGCCATGAGCGGCTCAAACCATTGTTCCATTGCATCATGGTCGATAGCAGCGCCGTGAATAAACACGATGGGGCTGCCGTGGCCGCGTAAATCATAATGTAAGTGCATCGTTGGTCCCTCCTAAAAATACCGATAACATACCTTCATTATACCCTAGCATCACCATGTTAACGGGGCCTTAAGTAGGGGCTTAACCCTTTCTTGACCACTATGTCAGTTAGGTAAAGACCGTGACAAATTGTCATGAAGACCGGCATTCTTTAATTGAGTAGTAACTTGTTCCTAACGGCGTTGAGATATCCTGGCGGTAAGCTAGGGTCAATCAAAAGGGAGGAACCACTTGATGATTAGAAAAGTTCTACTTACCACCTTTAGCGCCGTTGCGGTTTTCGCCGCCGGCATCGGTTTTTCCGGCGTCACTGCCAGTGCCCACGCCTTACAGGGAGCGGCGAACACCCAATACCAACAATCGCAAGCTAGCACTTACACCGCTTCAGCCGTGAGCCTCCGCGGGCAAGCGGCTAGTCAAACCAGTACCACGAGTACCAGCAACAACGCCACCGGGGCAACGATTACCGCTGCACAGTTTGAGCAGCAGGGGGTCGTCTACCTCAATGGCAATAAATGGACGTATTATTCTGGTAGCCTGACCGCTGACGGCACGCAAATCAGCGCCAACGGCCTGGACCCTAATGGCTATCGGGTCGTCGCGGCCCCAGCCAGCGTGCCATTTGGCACTAAGATCATGACACCACTGGGCATGGGCGTCGTGCATGACCGCGGAACCGCCATCACGGGCAATCACTATGACGTGGTGTTGCAGTAAACTAGTGGGTAAACGTAACCGCACCTCATCGGTTGAGCCGAGGGGGTGCGGTTTTGTTTACGTCTAAATGGCTGGGGGAGCCAACGTATCTATAGCATACCTGATGTTTAGCCGAATTGCGAGTGATATCTAACTAATTTAGTTGGTTACTTAGGGGTTAACCAATTGAACTAAAAAAGGTGGTGCTCAGACAGTTGTTTTATAAATAAATCGTTAATAAAATATAGATAATATTGTGGATAATTAACACTTGATACTTGGCGAAAAATCAGGTAAGCTTTAGAAACAGTAGCGACTTACGCGTGTTGCGGTTCTCTAGCTAGGGGAGGACAAATGATGCTGGCGTTAAGTTTGACTGGGGATGCTGTCTTGGCCGTCACGCCCGTTCGCGCTACACGGACCAATTCAGCGCAAAAAACGAGACTAGCGCAATCGTCTAGTCTCGTCAGGATAGTCAAATTTGTCAGGTTCAGCTCATCTGTAAATCACGCCGACGATACCCAATCCAGCCAATGAGCACGAGCACAACGGCAAGACCAACCATCCAACTGAAAGTCGTCCAGTCCATGGCGTGGAGGGGAACGCGCGGCATCCAGCCGGTAGGGGTGACATTTTTAACCCAATCGGGCAACTTCAGGAGGCTCCCCATGTAAACGCTGATGAAACCCAGGGCCAGGTATAACCAGCTGATGGCTTTTAGTCGTGGCCAGCAGCCAACCAGTAAGACGCTCAATGCCAGAAATACCCAGATTTCAGGCAGCTGGGCAGCAACCCCGTGCCAAAACTCGGTTGCGCTGATGCCATCCTTGACGTGGGTCAGGCTGGCGTCACCCATAACGACGATACCGGCCAGCCCCCCAATGAAGGCCAGTGTGCTGGTCACAAAGGCGGTTCCCACGTAACTGAAGAGCACGTGGGTCCGACTGACTGGTCGCGCATAGAGGGCTTCCAGCCAGCCACGCGTCTCATCGGTATGGAGTTTCAAAATCAACTGCATGCCCGGGATGATAGCCACCGCGGCCATGACGATGGCTAATAGTGACGTGAAACTCAATAAGATCTTATGATTGGCTTCGTGAACCATGGCAGCCCCGAAGACCTGTTGCATCGTGGGATTCGTTTTGAGAATGTCGCCAATCGTGTTAAAGACCGTGCCATAAGCGACGCCGAAGATAATGACCGCGATGATCCAAGCGATGATCACGTTGCGTTGCCGCCGCCAAACCAGCGTGGCGGGTCCACGCAAGAAGCTAGAGGCTTGGGCACGGCCAGGTCGCGTCGTGATAGCACCCGCGCCGATGTCTCGGTGGTCGTTGGCCAGCAAGGCCAGTTGCAGGAAGACGAAAGCCGATAAGAGACTTAACCCCACGGGGAGCCAGCGGGGATCGTTGTAGGGCGCGAGCTTTTCGACCCAGCCCAACGGCGACCACCAGGTTAAGCGGGGATGCTGGACGTCCGTGATCATCCGACCCAGGTAGCTAATGCCAAAGACGGCATAGGCCAGACCGGTCGCGCTCGAAGCGTGGTCAGCGACCTGAGCGGTGAGTAGCCCCAGCATCCCGAATAAAAGACCGGTCGCGGCTAACCCCAGGCCGATGAGCCAATTGCCCTCGGTGGTGGCTCCTGGCATGTTGGCGGCGCTTAGTCCGACGCTGTAGAGGATACCCAGTAGACCGTTGACCAGAATCAACTCAATGGTGGCGGCCAGCAGTGGTGCGGTGGTCCCCACAGCGTGTGCGCGGACCAGTTCGGTGATGCCGAGATCCTCCTCGGCCCGGGTCGCGTGAACGCTTAACGCCAAGTTCATGACAACTTGAATCAGGGCCATGAAGAGCAACATTTCGTTGGCGAAGATTTCAGCCGTGGTCACCTGTCCCTTAAAGGAAAAGGTGCCAAACATAGCCACGATGCCCGGACTCGCGAGGGTACCCTTGATGGCATTGATTTCACTAGGTGTGCCGTAAATCCCCTCAAACTTCCAGGCCACACTGGCCATGAGGGCTGCCAGAATCAGGATCCACATGAGAATACGGAAGCGGTCGCGGCGGAGAGCCAAACGCACCAACTGTCCTGTACGTCCATAACGTGTCATGATGCTCACTCCTTCCCCGTGTAGTAGTGCATGAAGAGGTCTTCCAGTGTGGGTGGCGTGCTTTGTAGCGCTGCGATTTGGTGTTGGGCCAACGTGGCCATCACGGTGCTGAGGTGTTCGGCCTCAACGGAGAATTGCCATTCATGTGGGGCGTGGCCAGCTTCGACCCCGTGAACACCGGGGAGAGTGGTGACATCAAAATCATCGCCTAAGGTCACGGTCACCATCGTTCGTGTCAGGTGGCGCATGTCGGCTAGGCTCCCGGTCTCGATGAGTTGGCCTTCGCGAATGATACCGATTCGGTCACACATGCGCTCAACTTCAGATAGGATGTGGCTAGAGAGCAAGACGGCCTTGCCCTGTTGTTTTAGTGCCATGACGGCATCTTGGAAAATACGTTCGTTTAACGGGTCCAGGCCAGAGGTGGGTTCGTCAAAAATGTAGAAATCGGCGTTCTGGGAAAATGCCGCAATCAACGCGACCTTTTGCCGGTTCCCCTTCGAATAGGTCCGGGCCTTCTTGGTTGGGTCCAGCCCAAATTGCTTGATCAGCTCATCGGTCTTAGCGGAGTGGGCCGTGCCGTTCATCTTGAGGAGGAGGTCAATGATTTCGCCACCTGTCAGATTTGGCCAGAGATAAACGTCGCCGGGAACGTAAGCTAGACGTTGATGAATGGCGACGCTGTCGGTCCAGACGTTTTGACCGAAGATGCTGGCTGTCCCGCCGGTCGCACGGATGAGTCCCAGTAACACCCGAATCGTTGTGGATTTACCCGCGCCGTTGGGGCCGATGAAACCAAAGACCTCGCCTGGTCGTACGTCAAACGTGATGTCTTTGAGTGCTTGGAAATGCCCAAATTTCTTTTGTAGATGATTAATTTGCAGTACAGGATTTGTCATAGAGAATCCCCTCCTCACAGTTTTAAAATCGATTACATCGTAAGCCCCTGGTCACCGAAAGTCAACGAAAAAGTGAACTATTTTTATAAAATAGTTCACTAAAATGTCGGTGAAGAGGAACTTGCGGTATGATAGACTATAGACCAGTAAGGAATCTGTGAGGAAGGTGACGGTAAATGGCAACCAATCAAGAACGCAAGGCCCAGCAGCGGCAGGGAATTTTGGCGGCAGCAATCGAGCTGTTTAACACACAGGGGTTTAAGCCCACGCACGTTAAGACCGTGGCCCAGGCAGCGGGCGTGTCGCAGGTGACGCTATACAAATATTTTGATAGTAAGCTGGAATTGGGGCACCAGGTTGTCATTGAGATGATCAATCAGGGCTATGCCAGTTTTCAAAAGCTGATCGACGATGATCAGGTCCCGTTTCCCGATATCGTCAAGGCCATGATGGCCAACAAGGTCAAGCTCAGCGACAAGATTCACCCGGATTTCTACCAGTTTGTCATTGATGAGATGAGTGGTAAGAACGGCAGTAATGTGGTGAAGGAAGCCTACGTTGCTGGTGAAAAAAAGTTCTGGGACGCCGTGGTCGCGCGCGGACGAGCAGCGGGGATGATCAATCCCAATGTTTCGGATGAGGCATTACTGTTATACTTGGAAATGTACGTGTCGTACTTTACCACGGCTAATATTGCGCCGGAAAAGTACCAGCGACTCGTTGACCAACTAATGCATTTATTTTTCTACGGGTTTGCGGGCGTTCCCGCGACGGTGGACCATCCGCAACCGACCAAGGAGGAGAAATCTTGACAGAGACCACAGTTTTAGCAGCAGTTCGCCAATTTTCCCAAGATAAAATGGGGGATGATGAGACGGGCCACGGCTTCGATCACATTCAGCGCGTCGTCGGCCTGGCTGATCGCATCAGTCGATCATACCCAGAAGTCGACCACTTAGAGACGCTCACGGCGGCGTATTTACACGACGTCATTGATGAAAAATTGGTGACAGATACCGCCGCAGCCAGTGCGGAGGTTCGTCAATTTTTGGTGACGCAAGGATTGACGACGGCGCAGATCGACACGGTATTCTTGATTATGGACAACATGTCTTATCATAAGACACTCGATGGGACTGCGAGGCCCTTGCCGCTAGAGGGACAAATCGTCCAAGACGCCGACCGCCTTGATGCCATTGGTGCGATTGGGATTGCCCGGGCCATTTATTTCGGTGGCCATTTTGGTGAAAAGATCTATGATCCAGCTGTAAAGCCGCGTACGGCAATGACCCACGCCGAATATCGAAATCTCAATAACGAAACAATCATCAATCATTTTTACGAAAAACTCTTAACCTTGAAGGATTTGATGAATACCACGGCCGCGAAACAAATCGCAGAACACCGGCAACAGGTGATGTTGGATTACCTGGCCGAGTACAAGGCCGAATGGAACGCGGAAGCTTAGGCTGACCGCGTTTTTTTCTGCAATTGGAATCGCTTTAGTCTAAATTACCTGGTGCATTTCCCGGCGAAAATGCGTATCATGGATAGTAATGCTAAATTTAGAGAGAAGCGAATAAGATGCAAACGACTGTCCAACCCGAGAAGGTGCCCCGCGGCAACCTGATCGCTATTTTTGCGATTGCCCTCATGGCTTTCTTGGGAATTTTAGTGGAAACGTCCATGAACGTGGCGTTCCCGACCCTGATGACGCAAATGCACGTGTCCTTGAACACGGTGCAGTGGATCACGACGGGCTACCTGTTGACGGTGGCGCTGTTGATGATCACGTCAGCGTTTTTGAAACAGCGCTTCACCAACCGCCAGTTGTTTGTCGCAGCGGCAACGGCCTTTATTTTAGGTGATTTAATCTGTGCGCTCGCAACTAACTTTCCGATTTTATTGATTGGTCGACTGATTCAGGCTGGTTGTGCCGGGTTGGCGATTCCGTTGATGTTTAACATTGTTGTGGAAAGTGTCCCGCGGTCGCGGTTAGGCTTTTATATGGGGATGGCTGGGCTGATCTTGATGATTGCCCCAGCTAGTGGCCCGACATTTGGCGGTATCATGGTCTATCTGGCTGATTGGCGGATGATTTTCTGGTCTACGTTGCCCGTTGAAGCGCTGATTCTAGCGCTGGGATTCGGGGCCATCAAGCAATTCTCACCGGTCCGTAAAGTTAAATTCAACTGGGGGCAATTTCTGTTGTTGGCGGTGGCCTTCATCAGCTTTACCCTGGGGCTCAATAGTGTATCCACGGCTGGCGCTGTCAGTTGGCAGTTCCTTGGTGGCCTCGCGTTGGCCGTTGTGGCAGTGGTCGGCTACATTTGGTTGGCCAAGCACAGCGACCAGCAATTATTGAAGCTGGAGATTTTTAAAAATCCCGTATTCACCTACAGCTTCTTTGCCTACTTTATCCTGCAGTTCTGTAATATCGGCATCAACTTTGCCCTGCCCAACTATGCCCAAATCGTGGTTGGCGCGACGTCCCTGTTTGGGGGACTGATGCTACTGCCCGGGAGCTTGATCACAGCGGTCTTACAGCCGTGGTTCGGCCACCTGTTAGATGAGCACGGTGCCCGGTTGCCCATTTTACTGGGGAGCAGTCTGTTTCTGTTCTCCGCACTGATTTTTACCGTGTTCGGCCAACACCTCAGTATCGTCTTGATTGCAGTGATGTACATTATTTTCAGTATTGGGCGGTCGATGGCCTTCAGTAACACGCTGACCAACGGACTCAAGGAAGTCGACATGAGCCAGCGGGCCGATGCCAACGCCATTTACAATACCGGTCAGCAGTTTGCCGGGTCGGTCGGCACGACGATTTTGGCCGCACTGATGTCATCGGTGAAGGTGAGTGGCATGTCCTACGCCCATGAAACGGCGATTGGGAGCCAATTGGCGTTTGGCCTGATCTTCGTGTTAAGTATCATTAATTTTGGCTTTTACTTTGTGGTGTTCCGGTATCAAAAAAATGATAAATAGTGATGAGGCGAGGGCTGGGGGGTCCTCGCCTTTTTGTATAAAAATACCCCCAATCTCTCTCAGCAAATCGAGCAGGATTGGGGGTAAAAATTAGAAGAAAATGATTTCTGTGTCATACCCAGTTGGTGTCAACGTAATGCGTCGCGCACCGCGGGGCAGTGAGCCATAGGTGTTGTAGCCCGAGACATTACCGTAATTAAGACCGATACCCTGGTAGTTGGCGGTGAAATTGTTGTCGTGATCATGACCAGCAAACAGTGCTTTGACATTTTGGGCTTGCCGCAAAGTGTAGAACAGGCCGGAATTTGTGACGGGTGAGCAGACGGGTTCACCTTGTTGTCCGGTCAAGATCTGCTGAGCAGCCAAGTTATACTCCGGCAAGGGGATGTGCAAGAATCCCAGGTCTGTGCGTTCGGCTTGCCGCGCGTAGGGGAGTCGGGAGAACCAGTCAATTTGTGCGGGGTCAATGGCGGCGTACTGTTCGGACTCTGGCCATTGCGAGTAGGCGCCACTGTCCCAGACGTAAAGAACGTGGGCAAGCCTACCGTCGCGGGAAATCTCCAGGGTGTAGCTTTCCCGATTGGCAATGACATTGGCGTGGTGCTTGTCCGCACGATGAGTCAGCCCATTCTCCAGCTCGCGTAAGGCGGCACGATTCGCGGCCCCCTCCGTGTCATGATTGCCATAGGTGACGGCGACTGGGATTTCCGCATGATTTAAGACCATATACAAGGCGGCCAGAGTTTCGGCCGGATTGGGGACGTCTTTGCCCCAGAGCAAATCCCCTGTGAGCAGGATTAAATCAAATTTATGTGTCTGCAGTAGCTGATCAATCGCTGTGAGCGTTTGTTGACTAGCGGTATTTAAGGGGACTGGCCCTAAGTGGATATCCGTCAGTTGACAGATTCTAAAGGGCGTTTGCCCAGTTGTGGCAAGTTGCATGGCACATCACGCCTTTCTTAATTGGCAAAGTGATTTTCAAGATAGGTGTTGAACCCTTGGCCAACAGCGCTGACGGCATGGGCATCCGCACCGAAGACTAACGGAATGCTTCGCGCCTTTGCTTCTTGAATCCAGGGTAGCGTCGGGGTGAACTCCGTTTGGGCCGGTCGGAAAAGTCCCGCCATATTGCAGTCCAACAGGTCGTTTTTTTCGGCGATGGTATCCAGCAGGTGGCGTAGCAAAGCATCTGTCGCGGCATCAGCCCAAACCGTGGTTGCCGGGAAGGTGTTACGCCACTTGCGGTATAACATGATATGACCGTATCGCGTGGGCTTATTGTCAACTGACCAGTCTACGGCTGCTTGCAGGCGCTTCAGATAGGCGTTAGCCACGGCTAGCGGGGAACCGTATGCTGCGACGACCCCCGATTTGAAATCAGCTGCGTTATCGTCGATCGCCCGAAAGCCTTGGGCTGTGGGTAAGAAGTGGACAGATAGAATCGCGTCGTCAATCTGATTGCCAAATTTGGCCAGTTGGGCCGTGGTCCAGTCTGCGAATTCCGGGAAGAAATCAAATTCAAAGCCAACTAGAATGGTCATTTGCTGGCGATATTTTTCCTTTAAACGGGTCATCTTTTCCAGATAAGCGGGTAGCTCAGTAAAAGCACAAGCGGCGGTGTAGACGGCATGCCGCGAACCAACCGGGTGGGCATAAAATGTTGGCGGCAACGGAAAGTGTTCCGTGATACTGTAGGTCTTGAATCCCTGGGCAATAGCTGCTTGAATGAATGCTTCAACGTCCTCGCCGGATCCGTGGGGACAAAATTCCGTGTGGTTGTGGCCGCTCCAGGTCTGGCGGTCGATGGTCCGGAGAGCTGAGTTACTTAACATGAGCAGCCCCCACCAGATGGATCATTGCGGGGTCCAGGTAAAGCGTCATCGTCGCATCGACAGCTAGAGGCGTGTTATGGTTCAGCAACTCGACTTTGAGGGGCAGATCAGCATCACTTAAGAACTGATAGCGGACACGATCCCCCAGCATAGTGACCGCAGTTATTTTTCCAGGAATCGCCACGGCGCCGGGTTGCGGTTCAGGTGAAAGTAGTTCTGGACGCACGACGTAGTGCTCAGTGGATGCTAAGGCGTGATGCGTTGTGGGGGCCACGCCCAGTTGCTGTAGTTGTTGGCCCGTTAACAGATTATGATTGCCGATGAATTGCGCCATGAAATCATTAGTCGGTTGCGTGTAAATGGTCATAGGAGAGCCTTGTTGTTGCACGCAACCCGCGTTCATGACAACGATGTCATCGGAAATCGCCATGGCTTCTCCCTGGTCATGGGTGACAAATAGCATGGTGATTCCCAACTTTTGTTGGTACTCCCGAATCTGTTCACGAAGACTCACGCGAATCTTGGCGTCTAGAGCGCTGAGCGGTTCATCCAAAAGTAAGAGCTTAGGTCGGAGAACCATTGCTCGAGCGATGGCAACACGTTGTTTTTGGCCACCCGACAATTGGTCGGGGTAGGCATCACGCTTGGCGGTTAACCCAACAGTTTGGAGCATCGCGGTGACTTCTTGTTGAATGACAGCCGCTGACTTCTTTTGCACACGTAACCCGTAAGCAACGTTGTCAAAGATCGTCATGTTTGGAAACAGCGCGTAGGATTGAAAGACCATGCCAATGTGTCTTTGGTTGGCGGATTGGCTTTGAATCTCTTGCCCATCCAACAGAATTTGGCCACTGACTGACGTATTGAGACCAGCAATCGCTCGCAGGACGGTAGTCTTACCGCTCCCGCTGGGCCCCAGAAACGTGGTCAGGGTATTGCGGCGAACGTTGAACGACATGTCCTTGATGACCTGATTGCCAGAGAGGGTGATGCTGAGGTTTTGTATCTGTAGAAAGTCTGACTGCATTAGCGCTTTGTATCCTCCTGTTTAGAGTGGTGTGGTGCGGCGTATCGTTGCATGATGACGATTAGAATTAATGAGACCAGCGCCAAGAAAACAAAGTAGATGGTGGTCAACACGCTACTTGCCTGGCCGTTGCTCTGCATCAGCCGGTACATGTAGATCTTGAGCGTTTCAAAATTACCGCCCAGCAAAATGTTGGTCAGGACGTATTCGCCAAAGGCACTGGTAAAGGTCAATAGCATGGCTACTAAAATCCCCGCGCGGATATTTGGCATGATGACCTTGAGAAATGCCTTGAAGGGGGAATCACCCAGGACTAGTGCCTGTTCAAACATGGCCCGGAAATCGCGACCGATGAAGGCGTTGTCCAATGCCTGGTAGGTTAACGGCAGACTGAGCAAGGAAATCGCCAATACCAAAATCAGTAGCTTGGGAATTGGCAAGTCCGCGTAGAGTTGAATCAGTCCGGTCACCAGAATGATGCCGGGAATAGTGAAGGGGAGAACGGTAATAAAACGTAGTCGTGACTTGACTTGCGGGTTATACACGTTGGCGTAAAACACAACGGGTAAAAAGCAAATCAACGCAATCACGGTGGTTAAGAACCCCAGACCAAACGAGCGAACCAGTGCGGAAGTGAAATCGGCATTAGTGATCAGCTGGCTGTACCACTTTAGCGTTAAACCACTCGGCAGGAGCGTCTTGATCCATGACGTAGCGAACGAGTAAATCATCGTGACGAGAATGGTGTGGCTAGATAAACAAATAAGACGGTGATGATTCCGCGAGCGAGATAGGTGCTTGCTTTACTGTGCATTAAGCCTTGACCCTCCGTTTCGTGTGGGTGACCCGATTGCCTAGCCAGACAATGAGCGTCATGACTAAGGCAAATAAGGTGGCGAAGGTACAAGCTAAAGGAACATTGGCGGTCAGCCCACCATCGATCAGAGTCCCAATCAAAGTGGGGATGGTCACGATACTATTACCGGTTAGGGCAAAGGTAGTTTCGTAAGTCCCCATGGCATTCGCAAATAACAGCGTAAAAACCTCGACAATGTTGGGGAAAATGACTGGTAGAATGACCCGTTTAAAGAAAAAGAAGGGTGAGGCCCCGAGGACCGCTGAAATCTCATGCCATTCTGGATTGAGCTCTTCAAAGACTGGAAACAAAAACATGATGCCCAAAGGAACTTCAAAAAACGTGTAGGCCAAAGTGGTGCCAGTCAAGGAGTAGATCTCAAAGAAACGGGGAAGGTGCAGCGCTGTGGTGAGCGCTTGCCAGATGCCGGCGTTACCGAAGAGAATGATCAATGAAAACGCCAGGGGGACCCCTGCAAAGCTGGCGGACATATTAAACAAAGACAACAGCACATTCTTCGTTTTAGGTGCCAGCCGGGTTAGGGCCCACGCCCCGATGATGGCCATCACCAGGGAGACTGTCGTCGTAATCAGTGAGATTCCCAGACTATTGCGAATCGCTTCGCTATAGTAGTGGTTGCTGATCACCTGATGATAGTTGTCCAGGCTAAAGCCACCGTCGAGGTTCTGAAAACTAGCGATGACCATGACGATAATCGGCAGCAAGAGAACCAGGACGACCAATAGGCTCAGTGGTAAAAATATTTTTAGTCGAGTTGTCATTGCATTTATTTCGCTCCGAGAACTTCATTTTGCCATTGCTGACCTAATTTCACCGTCGCCTTGTTCCAGACATCGTTGCTCTTCACGTGGAAGACCTTCTTGTAGTCGCTTTGAGGCAGGAGCTTTTTCTTCACATCTGCTGGGAGCTTGACACTAGACCGAATTGGCCGTGCATAGCCCTTTGCTAAGTTGATTTGACCCTGATCAGAGAGGATAAAGTCGCGGGCTAACTTGGCTGCGTTCGGGTGGGCCGCGTTCTTGTTAATGATTTCTGTGTACCCACTCGTCACAGTCCCATCGGTAGGTACCGTGATCTTGAAGCGTTTGGCGTCGATCTGGTGGGCATAGTTGAGGGCGTTGAAGTCCCACATGACTGATACCTGAATCTCGCCTTTTTGTAGGTTTTGCACGGTAGCATCGACGGTGGAAAGGCGCTTTTTGGCGTGCATCTTTGCAAAGTATTTCAGACCAGGTTCCACGTTATCTTCGCTCCCACCATTGGCGTAGGCAGCGGTTAAGACAGCATATTGTGCTTGGGCTGCGGTGGCCACGTCACCTAAGGACACCTTGTATTTACCGCTGGCTAAATCTGCCCAGGACTTAGGTGCGTCGCTGGCTTTCACGTTTTTGGTATCCGTGATGAAGACCATTGATCCAGAGTATCCGGCTGAGTAATAGCCCTTTTTATCCTTGGCCCAGCTCGGAATCTCCTTCCAGTACTTCGTCTTATAAGGTGTTACTAATTTTTGTTGGACAGCCGTTGGGGCAACGTTTAGACCGATATCCCCAATGTCAGGAGAGTCACTGGACTTGGCGCGCTTGAATTTCTGAAGTTCTTGCGTACTGGACATGTCCGTGTCGGTATGTGCGATACCATACTTGGATTTAATATCTTGCCAAGTGCCGATCCAGTTGGCCCAGGTATCGGGCATGCCGACGGAAGCAATCTTGCCTTCCTTCTTCGCTTGTTTTTCGATCGTTTTCCAGTCGTCAGAGGTGCCCTCAGCGCTCTTGGTCGAGCATCCGGCTAATGTAGCAGTCAGCGTCAGTGCCGCTGCGGCGATTGCAAAATTTCGTTTGTTAAACATGAAAGTAACACGTCCTTCTCTCAGATTAGGTACGAGAAGTATGTTATCGAACCCATGTAAAGTACTTGCAAAAGTGAGATATTATTTTTGTAAAGGATATATTTATTTAATCATGCAAACGGTTACGACTGGTGATGGACAGGTAATCGATGATGCCAAAAAATTATCGACGTGGCAGCAAAAAAGCGTTTGGAAAATATATCCAAACGCCTCGAGTAAGACTAATGTTCTTTAATTTGTAAGGCCAAGCGCACCAGCAAGTTCGTCAGCAGGGAAATCAGCAGCGCGTACCCTAATACTACGGCTAGCAAAATGATGGCCGCCGTGAGCAAGCGGAGAAAACCGCTGGCCGCATTGAACAGCGTCAGGCCAACCGTTAAGACGACCACGATGGTGATGAAACCAATCAGGCCGATCCGCGAATTGGCGAAGTCGGCGGCGCTTAGGTCGAAGCCCCCAATGCTAAGGTTGAGTGACAGTAAAATCATGATGGGCCAACGGACCCACGGATGGGAATCACCGCCCAGCGCACCGAAGAAACCGGTCCAATCCAAGGCAAAAGGATTGGCAATCAGCGTCAACATGCCTTGAAACCAACTGGGAATCAACAGGGCCGTCAATCCCAGCAGAACCGCGGCACAGCCGAAGATGGGGGCCACGCCGATGAATAAATTGCCGGTCGTTTGGTACCAATTGTGCTGATTCCAGGTGTGATTGACGTAGCCCAGCGCCAGGTCCGGTTGACCGTCACGGCCGCGTTGGTGGGGATGGGGCCGTTTCAGCAGTCGGACCTGTTCAATGCGGTGGCCAAACGCGAGAGCCGCCAGCAGGTGACTGAGTTCGTGGAAAAAGATGCCGATGAAGCCCAAGTATAGCTCGCTGTTCACGCCAAAGCCGTTGGCCAAAAACCGCTTGGTGTCGCGGTTCAAATAGGTCAGTAGCGCCACGAACACGAACGGGATCACGATCAGATCCAGCCCCACGATGCCCAAGTTCTTGAAGATTATCCCCAGGTCGGTGTTCATCCGCCTACTCCAGCAGGTCGGTGAAGGTGCCGTGGACTAGGGTTGCCAGGTCCGCAGCGTTCACTTCTACCGACCGGCCGATTTGTCCGGAAGAAACCAGAATGTCGCCTTGTTCTTGCGCAGTGTTGTCAAAGTAAATGGGGAAGTGGTTCTTTTCCCAAATGCCGACGGGCGTGTTGGCGCCATGCTCATAGCCGGTCGTTTTGACCAAGTCCTTGAGCGGAACCATGTCGACCTTCTTGTTGCCAGAGGCCTTGGCTAGTTTCTTTTCGTCCAGGTGTTCGTCGATGGGCAGCACGCCCACAACGGGACCGGTCGTCGGACCACTGAGGACCAGCGTCTTATAGATATGGTGTTCGTCCACACTTTGGTGGTCGACTTCTAATTGGGCAACGTCGCCCTTGGTATGGGTGGCAAATTCAAATTGTTTGTATGCAATCTTATTTTTATCTAAAATCTGTTCCACAAGTGTTTTGTGGAGTCGTTTCCCTTTTTTCTTTTTGGACATGAGAGTCACCTTTCAATTATTAATAAATTGGACCGCACTTTAAAACCAACTGGTCCGGTTGTTTTTCGATAAAAGAAGACACCGCCGGTAAAACCTGTTATACTCTAACACAGAGAAGTTATGTTGGGTAGGGATACCACCCAACACGTGGCGCAAGTTTATTTGCAGAGTTATGAGGAGATATCATGGCAGATTTAGTCTATCGACAAGTGATGCGGGACTTAAAAAAACGAATCCATCAAAATGAATTTCCCAACAAGCGGCTACCAGACGAGCGGAGCCTCAGCGAAGCTTACGGTGTTAGCCGTAGCTCGGTGAAACGGGCCCTCAGCATCTTAGCCAATCAGGGATTGATTTTTAAGAAGCGCGGTTCCGGTACGTTCATTAACCCATTATATATGAAAAACCAGACAATTTTTCAATATGAGGGTTCTAATTTAGGAATTACTGACAGCATGAAGTCGGCGGGCAACACCCCCGGCATTCGGCTATTAAACTTTAACGTGGTTCCCGCCAGCAAGGAAATCCAGCAGGATCTCTTCTTAGATGACGGTGATTTTGTCTACGAAATCAAGCGGTTGCGGCTGTTTGACGATAAGCCCTTTATGATTGAGACCGGCTACATTCCGATTAAAATCGCGCCGAACCTGACGCAGACGACGGTGTCTGATTCCATTTTTAATTATCTGGAAAGCCAAGACAAGGTCGTTACCAAATCCTTCATGTCGATTCAGGCCCAGCCCTCGACGGCGGAGGATCAAGAATTGCTGCACTTGAAGCCGGTCGAACCGGTGGGCATCATGGAAGGTATTTTCTTCTTAGATGATGGCACGCCATTTGAGGTCTCCAACATGCGACTGCACTATCAGTATTTGAACTATAACACCTTTGTCTCCCTAGATGAAGAGTAGAAGCGCAACAACCACGAGCCTGGGATAAATTTCCCGGGCTTTTTTGTTTTATCAGAGGGTGTTAGATGGCAGGTGTCCGCTCTGTTAAGCCGGTAGGTTCAGTCGCTGACGTGGCCAACGGTAATTGCTGGTCAACGGCTAGGGCCCCTGATACAGTAGAGATAGTCCGATTTGGGCTGGCGCCAAACTGTGAGAATACCTGTTGGCGCAAGGTCTATGGTAGGGTGGTTGATGCAACAAGCGCACGTAGTTAGACAGCTGGTTCGCTAACTCGTTAAATTGATACGGTCCAATTGTCAAAAAGGTTGACTTTTATTTCAAACAGACTATCATAGGACTTGTAAAAAGCATCCCGGTAAAAATATGGGATAAATTTTACTAAGTTATCTAGCAGTTAGGTAATGTCGTTACGAATTCAAAGAAGGAGTGTTATTTACATGGCAAATGCAGACTTCGACTCCAAGGCATACTTGGAAGGCGTTGACAAGTATTGGCGTGCAGCAAACTACTTGTCAGTTGGTCAATTATTTTTGCGTGACAACCCGTTATTGAAGCGTGACTTAACCTCTGACGATGTAAAGATTAAGCCAATTGGTCACTGGGGGACAATTGTTTCTCAAAACTTTATTTACGCTCACTTAAACCGGGCAATCTTAAAGTATAATCTGAACATGTTTTATATTGAAGGCTCCGGTCACGGTGGCCAAGTCATGGTTTCTAACTCGTATCTGGATGGTAGCTACAGTGAAATTTATCCAAACATTTCCCAAGACGAAGCTGGTTTGAAGCGCTTATTCAAGCAATTCTCCTTCCCAGGTGGTGTGGCTTCTCACGCTGCCCCCGAAACACCAGGTTCTATCCACGAAGGTGGGGAATTAGGTTACAGTCTGTCTCACGGGACTGGTGCTATCTTAGATAACCCAGACGTCATTGCCGCTGTTGAAATCGGTGATGGGGAATCTGAAACTGGCCCATTGGCCGCTTCATGGTTCTCAGACAAGTTCATCAACCCAATCAAAGATGGTGCGGTTCTGCCAATCATCAACATGAACGGGTTCAAGATTTCTAACCCAACGATTCTGTCTCGGATGTCTGACGAAGACTTGACTAAGTACTTCCAAGGCATGGGCTGGGATCCACACTTCGTTGAAACCGATGGCGCTGACCATATGAAGGCTCACGAAGACATGGCCAAGACCATGGACGAAGTTATCCCTGAAATCAAGGCTATTCAAAAGAATGCCCGTGACAACAACGATGACTCCTTACCTGTATGGCCAATGATCATCGTGCGTTCACCTAAGGGCTGGACTGGTCCTAAGGAAGACTTAGATGGCAATCCTATCGAAGGTTCCTTCCGTGCCCACCAAGTCCCAATTCCTGTTGCCGCTGGTGACATGGAACACGCCGACATGCTGGTCAACTGGTTGAAGTCTTACAAGCCAGAAGAACTCTTTAACGAAGACGGCTCAATCAAGCAAGAAGTCCGTGATATGGCGCCTAAGGGTGACCAACGGATGGCTATGAACCCAATCACTAATGGTGGGATCAAGCCAGAACCATTGAAGCTGCCTGACTACAAGAAGTATGCGGTCGACACGACTGAACACGGCAAGACGATTGCCCAAGACATGATCGTTTGGGGCAAGTACCTGGCCGATGTTATGAAATTAAATCCAAACAACTTCCGGGGCTTTGGTCCTGATGAAACCAAGTCTAACCGGCTTTACGCAGCGTTGGACTACGGCAAACGTCAATGGATGGAAAATATTCATGAACCAAATGATGAAAACATGGCCCACGAAGGCCGGATCATCGATTCACAATTGTCCGAACACCAAGCTGAAGGCTGGTTGGAAGGTTACGTTTTGACTGGTCGTCACGGCTTCTTCGCCACTTATGAATCCTTTGGCCGGGTCGTTGACTCCATGTTGACACAACACATGAAGTGGTTGCGTAAAGCTTCCGAACAAGAATGGCGTCATGATTACCCATCCTTGAACTTTGTGGACACCTCGACTGTCTTCCAGCAAGACCACAACGGGTACACCCACCAAGATCCAGGTATGCTGACGCACTTGGCTGAAAAGAAGCCTGAATTCATCCGTGAATACCTGCCAGCCGATGCCAACACCTTGTTAGCTGTCGGTGATGTGGCTTTCCGGAGTCGCGAAAAGATCAACTTGATCGTGACGTCCAAGCATCCACGTCCACAATGGTTCTCCATTGATGAAGCCACTAACCTGGTTCACAATGGGTTGGGCTACATTGACTGGGCTTCTACGGACCAAGGTCAAGACCCAGATATCGTCTTCGCATCTGCTGGGACGGAACCAACTTGGGAATCATTAGCCGCAATTTCCTTATTGCATGACGAATTCCCTGAAATGAAGATTCGCTTCATTAACGTGGTTGATCTTTTGAAGTTGCGTTCACCTAAGCTGGACCCACGAGGGATTTCCGATGAAGAATTTGACCGGTTATTCACGACTGACAAGCCAGTGATCTTCGCCTTCCACGGCTTTGAAGGCCTAATCAAGGATCTCTTCTTCGATCGTCACAACCACAACGTTCACGTTCATGGTTACCGTGAAAACGGGGACATCACCACGCCATTTGATATGCGGGTCCTTAACCAATTGGATCGCTTCGATCTGGCTAAGGAAGCTGTTAGTGATATTCCAGCTTACGCAGTCAAGGGTGCTTACTTCATTCAACGGATGGACGACATGGTGGCTAAGCACACTGCTTACATTCGTGAAGTCGGGACTGATTTGCCAGAAGTTAACAACTGGCAATGGAAGCCGTTGAAGTAACATTAAACCGAATAACAATTAACGTCTAAAAGGTGTTCAACCGGTCTTAAGTGGCTGGTTGAACACCTTTTTTTGTGGCCGGCGACGGCTATCGATCAGGCCAAGATACGGGTGACGACGCTACTGAGTGGTGATCGGCCCGTGATGACTCAGACCCATTCGCTGAAGGTGCCGAAAAATGCGACGCCCATTGTCTCCATCGTTCAAGGCGTGGGCCTGTCCAAAACGTATTACTATCATTTCAGTAAAGACCTACCAGCCGAGGGCAAGCAGGTCTTTGCGGATGCTGTGAAGGTGTACAACCAGACGGGTATCGTGCACCTGGTACCGAATTCGGGGTGGCATGGTGCGGGCCATAACCGCATCACTTTTTCCGTTTACCATAAGGAAATGGGCAAGCGGGCCGCAACGGTCGAGCTGGGTCACGGCGGACCGGAGATTGAGCAGACCAGTGATACCTGGGAAACAGACAGTGAAAATCACGCGGTCGCCAGCCTTAATGGCGATTACAACGCAGCCTTCAGCGATGCCGTGGCTATTCACGAGTTGGGGCACGCGCTGGGACTCGCGCACAGCAAGTCGTGCCACTCCGTCATGTATCCCATTGCCCACGGCCAAACGCGGCTATCGCGCGGGGATCTGACCAGTTTGAAATTGATTTACTGACTCATTTAAAAAGTTAGTGTGTAGACCGATGACTCAAGAACCAAGCGGGGATGGCTGTGACGGCGATGAAGCCGACTGACCATAAGAAGGCCGTTTGGTAAGCTGCGGTCTGACCAACGTGAGGAAGTTCGTGTTGGATGATCGTTGCTAAGACGGCCGTTCCTAGTGCGCCACCGATATTTTGGAGCATCCGGGTTGCCGTAGTCGCTTCCGCAATCAGAGGTTGGGGAACGCCCGTGTAGCTGTCAGCCATGACGGGAATGGTCAATCCCCCCTGGCCGATGCCGCGGATGAAGAGGGCCAGAAGAATCCACCAGGTGCTGGTGTGTGCGGTGAAGTAGGCAAATGGCAGTGTTCCCGCGATAGCAATCACGATGGCGCCCAAGACGACCCAGCGGGCGCCGATTTGGTCGGTCAGCTTGCCGATTTGGCTTCGTGAGACCAGCAGCCCCACGCCTTGGGCAATCAGGTAGGTGCCGGACCAGATAACACTTAAGCCACGGCTATTTTGCAGATACAGGGGGAGTAGGAACATTGCCCCGTTAACGGCGATTCCCGACAGCATCAAAATAATGATGGCAGCGTCAAACGTGGGTGTCTGAAACAGGTTGAGGCTGACCAGGGCGTGTTGTGGGCGCCAGTAAGCATAACCCACGTAGCCTAATAGTAGCGCAACGGCGATGAGCAAAGGGATGAGCACGCGGGCAGACGTGAATCCCGCACCAGTGCTGAACCGTGTGATACCAATGATGGCGGCTGTGAAAAGACCAGCTAACAAGCCAAGACTGGGCAGGTCCAGGTGCTTGCCGTGCTTGGGTGCGGGAAAGTGTGGCATCTTCCAACCCAGCAGAATCAAAGAAAGTAAAACCAACGGGATGTTGATTAGGAAAATCCAGTGCCAGTTACCCGCTTCAATCAAGTAGCCGCCGACTGTTGGCCCGAGAATCGGAATCAGGACAGCGGGCATGCCGACGACGGCCATCAGTTTGCCGAGGCCTTGGCTACCAGCAACCTGGACGATCAATGTCGTAATCAGTGGGATAACGATTCCCGCTGCGGCGCCCTGGATGACGCGGCCAACGACCAAGAGCGGCAAAGTCGTGGCCCAGCTCGACATGACGGATCCCAGTAAGAAAATGACCAGGGCGCCCAGGTACAAGTGCTTGCCGTCAAACCAATTGGTGGCCCAGCCAGCAACGGGGACGGCGATGCCTAAAGCCAAGACGTAACTGGTGGTCACCCACTGCACGGCGTTGACGGATACGTGTAGAGACTGCATAATGGTGTCTAAGGCGACGTTAGTCATGGTCGTGTCTAGCAATGGTGCAATAGCGCCGACGACTAAAAACAGGGCAATCTGAATGAGTGTTTTCGTTGATGTTTGTGAAGACATAAGAATCACCTGACTTTTAAATTAGGTACGGCCGTATCTTATATTTAAAAATAGTACCCCTTAAATCATAAAAATACAAGGGAGGCGATAACTTGATGGCGAAAAAAAAGCGCCGGCGTGGCGCAGAATTGGTGGATGCCATTTTAGAGGCCGCCTGGGAACAGCTCCAAGCCAAGGGCTATCAAGACGTGACGATTGAAGGGATTGCGGCTGCGGCGGCGACCACCAAGACCGTGTTATATCGGCGGTGGCCGGACAAGGCGCACCTGATTATTGCAGCGTTAAGTAAGTTTGGTAATCTACCGGATTATCAAGTGCCCGATACCGGGAGTCTGCGGGGAGACCTGCTGAATTTATTTGGGCAGATGGCCACCTTGCTGGACCGCTTGCAAGAAGATACGTTGCGCGGCTTGTTAGCAGATCGCCTGCAACACCTGGAGTTTGGCGAAATCTTCAGCCATTTGACGACGGGCGAACAGCTCAAAGGCCTCATCCAACCGCTATTGGACCGGGCGGCTGCTCGTGGTGAGATCAGCCATGCCGACTGGCCCGACCGCGTCGTGACCTTACCCGGTATACTCTTATTGAACGAAATCTTGGGTCGACAAACGTTAACGCTGGCGGCCCAGACAGAAATAGTGGATGAGATCCTACTGCCGATTTTTGCGGCGGGGTCTGCGCAGTGATGAGGTGGCATGGTACACAAAAAGGCGCGGGGAAAAACACCCCAACGCCTTAGTATTTTGAACTGATATTGACGCAATAGGAGTCAGTTTGGCTGGTCAGGTTCCTGGAGACTGACCGCCACCACCCGCACGTCATAGCTGGCGTTGGGGGCGTGAATCGTCACGGTATCGCCTGGGTGGTGGCCCAACAAGGCCTTGCCCAGCGGCGACACGCGGGTAATCTTACCGGCATCGAGATCGGCTTCTTGGGTTCCGACCAGCTGGTAACTGACTTGATCGGCGTCGTCCATGAATTGGACCGTGACCCATTTGCCCAGCTCGACCGTGTCATTGGCGGCCGGATTGACCACCTTGGCGTATTGCAGCTGCTTATTGAAGAAACGCAATTGGCTTTCCAGATGGCGTAGGTCGCGTTTGGCGGCCGAATACTCGGCGTTTTCCGAGAGGTCACCGTGCGCTCTAGCCTCCGCCAGAATTGCAATTTTTTCCGGTCGGTCGGCTTCTAACGCCGCAATCTTATCTTGCAGCTCTTGGTAGCCGGCCGCCGTGATCGGGTTAAAATCCCGTGAATTTGCCATCGAATCACCTCAACCTCTTCTGATACGTCCCATTCTAACGAAGGTTGCGGGAAAAGGAAAGGAGTTTTCCCATGAAATTATCACTGACATATTGGCTTAAACAAACTGGTATCGGGTTGGTCTTCACCTTGGTGTTCATGCTCCTGGGCCACCTGAATTATGCGCAGTGGCGCTTGATGCCAGGCATTACCATTGCTGACTGGTACTTTTTGCTGTGTCTGCTGTGCTTTGCGCTGGCCAAATGGGTCATCCTAGAAGATAGCCGCGACGTGAAGGCGCCTACGATTCGTCGGCGTAAGAAGCGGGGCCAACGCAAAGCCGCGGCACAGACGGCTTCCGTTTACGAAAAAATGGCGCAACCAGCCCGAGAACCGCGCTTGCAAGCGGCACCTAAGACGGCACTGAAATGGTATTGGCGGGTCCTCTTAGATATTGTATTAGCCTTCACGAGCCCCTTAATTTTAGGCGGATTTTTAACCTATTCCTTACGGCACAATTAAATTGTGCTCGGCAACTCCACTTTATCGTGCATTAAATGACGTTTGCGCGGGTTCCCCGTGAGTTATGGCATTTAATGGTAAAGTAGTAACAGTTGGAAGGGGTCAGTTTTACGGCAACTGATTTTGCCGGTCAATCGGTTAAAGTGTACGTGAATCATCACACGAATCATGGCCGGGTAAACCCAATGATTATCTAATCAAATAGTCGGCTTGACAGTGTTTTAGTGAAAGTTATGGCTTAGGTTTGTTAAGAAATGGGTGTCACCAATGTGCTAAAGAGTAAGTTGTGGTTATTGGAGGCCTAGGGTGTGACTGGTTAGAACTTGGGGGAGTGCTAATTGCCGACGCAGGAATTAAATAATCCACTTAGAAAGGAGCTACCAACGTGGGTAGTTCTTTTTTATGCGGTCAGCGCGCGGACAAATGGCCGGTATATCAAGAACGGTCAGGTGATAATTAGCGGTACTAACGATTTGCCGTGAAGTGAGTGATGGCACACCAAGTAAACGGCGTGCAACCGAAACGATTGCAAATCCCGCAAATTCAAGGTACATTAGTGGGTAATAGGTACGGTGATAGTTTAGTTAAAAGGGTGTGGTATTAATGCTAGCCGTTTATCTTTGTGAGGATAATCCTGAACAGTTAAAACATTATACGGATGTGGTGCAACGCTACATCATGATTAATGATTATGATATGCAGATTCGACTAGCAACGCCCAGTCCGGCAGACTTGCTGGCGAGCTTGCGGGCGGATCCACCAGAGTATGCGTTGTTTTTTTTGGACATTGAGTTCCCGGCTGAGAAGACAACGGGGTTGGAAACGGCCATCACGATTCGCCAGGACCTGGCCTTTGCGGAAATCGTGTTCGTCACGACGCATTCGGAGATGGCCCTGTTGACATTTGAGCGTAAGGTCGAGCCTATGGACTTCATCGTCAAGGATCTGGGGCGTGAGCAGATCGACCAGAAGCTCCGGGAAAATATTGACTACGGGTATCAGCGGTACACCAGCTACTTAGGAAATACTGAAAATTTATTTACTTATACGATTGGTGGGCGGGCCTTTAACCTGCCAATGGGGGATGTCTATTTTGTGGCGACCGCAGATACCCCGCACAAGGTCACGGTTCACGCGGCGACCCAGCTGATTGAATACCCGGGCTTCTTAAAAGACATTGCCGATCGGTATCCGGAGCTCTATCGGACGGACAAGAGTTTTTTAGTCAATCTCGACAATGTCAGTGGCATTGATGAGACCAACCGCCGTCTGATCTTCCCCAACGGCGATCAGACCGACGTGGCCACGCGGCGCTTCCATGAGGTCAAAACGCTGGTTCAGAAACATATCAACCGCCCCTGACTAAAAGTCAGAGGTTTGTGGGAACAACATCCTAAAATGTTACGACCACAATTTGCTTAGATACAGCGATTGCCTGCATGCAGGTCTTACGTGCTAATTACCAAAGCCTTTAACGTCCGCAGGTTGCCAGACGGACAATGTCTTTTACTGATCTGTTAGTGTAACTAATCCTTTAGCTAAAATATTCTTAGCCGCGTTATGGTCACGAATGTGGTAAGCGGTACATCGCGGACAGGTCCATTGTCGATCGGCCAGAGTCAACTTCTGAGTTGGTTCAGTGCCCATAATAAAACCACAATCACTACACGTTTGCGTGGTATTTCGTGGGTCCACAGTTACGAATTGGCGTTTGTACAAATCGGCCTTATACGCAAGCATACCTAAGAGCATTCGCCACCCAACATCGGCAATATTCATTGCGAGTGCGTGGTTGCGTAACAGATTTTTGCTTCTTAACTCTTCGGCGACAACCAAATCGTGGTTCTTGATCAGTGCTGTCGAAACAAGATGTAAGAAATTTTTTCGTCGATTAGCTACCTTGCGTTGGATAGTGGCTACCCGTTGCCGTTGTTTCTGATAGTTTTTAGATTCACGCAAGGAACGATGGGCTTTCTTAGCGCGCGTTGCCCGTCGAGACAGTGTCCGCTGAGCCTTAGCCAACTTACCCTTGATTGACCGGTAGAATCTGGGGTTAGCAATCACATTGGCGCTGGAATCCGTCAGAAAATTATCCGTGTTTAAATCAATGCCAATGGCTGAATCTGACTGGGACGTTTCCGAGTTAACAAACGGTTGGTCAGATGCCAACTGGAGGGAAACGTAGTAGCGGCCAGTCGCGTCCATGGAAATAGTCGTTGTGCCAATACGGATTTCGGCCTTACGTGCAATTAACTTAGCTGGCATGCCTTTAAATCGTAACCTTCCTAGCTTCGATAGCTGGATATGCTTGTCATCTAGCAGGCGAACACTGCCGTTAAACATGTTGGGGATCTCAATCTTACTGGCATAGTGATTGGAAGTCTGATATTTTTGTTCGGTTCGTTTCTTGTGAAACACGGGCGTCCCTGCTCGATGAACTTTCCGAAAATTCTTCCAGGCGGTGCGATAATTCTTGATGGCATTGGCCTTCATATCGCTATCAAGCGCTCGATCATTCAACCAACCGTGAATATTGGAAATGTTAATAGCCGGGTGTTTTAATCGTTGCTTCAATGTTTCAATCCGTGTTTGAACTAGCTTAATGGGCGTTTTAACTTGGTGCAACGCGAATAACTCCCGGTTCATGCCGTTCATCTCGTTGTAAATGTACCGACTGGCATCGCTATTCAGCTTGATTAAGCGTTTCTGCTCATTAGACGGAAAGACTCTTAACTTTACGCCGTAATGATACGGTAACTGAGCCATCGTTTTACGCAAATCACTTCCTCCTTTCACTATGAAATTATGATATCATATAAGGTGATCAGAGCATACTGAATACGCTTATAAATAAATTCATAGGAGAGTGCAGATGAGTAAAGAAAATGATCGGATACCAGATGCGATTTATGGACGAGGTTATGTTTATAATTTTCATTTTCACCTAATTTGGGTCACAAAGTACCGAAAGCCTATTTTTACGACACCAACGTTGGTGTCTGACATGAAGAAAATTTTGACACGAATCGCCCAACTAAATGAGGTCACCGTGGAAATAATGGCAATCATGCCAGATCATATTCACCTATTAATCAATTTCAAGCCTAAATACGCACCTACAAATATTGTCAAGGCCTTTAAGGGGGCCTCTGCACGACTATTTTTCGAGAAATATCCTGAAATCAAACAACAACTCTGGGGCGGTCATCTCTGGTCAAATAGCTATTACATGAGTACCCTGGGTAACATGAGTAAAGAAATCGTCGAAAAATATATCAAGAACCAACCTACCAAGAACATTCGAAAAAACAGTGACTGGCATTCCTCTCCTGATTGAAATCAGAAGATTCCTGCCTTAGCTATAATTGAAATCATAAGAGGGTGAGTCGATGGCATTACAGCTGTTTAATACCCATTTTTGGATAAACTTTGTGTTGGCCATCACGATGCAGTGGTTTATCACGCTGTGGATTGGGGTCATTCGACCGCAGAACTGGAAATTGCCACTGAAGTGGATGGGCTGGGCCTTGATTCCGGCTTTTATCGGCGAGTCCTGGGCACTAATGCTACCGCCAATCAGTGCGCTGGTCTACCTGATTCATCACCGACCGAAAATGGCGCTGATCTTTGTCAACGCGACGATTGTGATCTACTTAGTCGTGGTGCTGGTCAATGACGTGGTCAGAGCCGTGTCGATTGAGATCTTTGGCATGGCGACCAGTCAAACCGCACTGGTCATTACGGGACGGCTGATTTTTCAACTCTTCATTTACACGCTGTTCTCGCTGGCCGTGTCGGGGATGCGCATCCAGCCGGGGAACTTGGAACGGTTGGCCTTTAGTCACAAGGAACAGTGGACCGTGATGGCGCTGCTGACCAGTCTGGCCATGCTCGCTCAGCTGTCGTCGTTGATCATTCACCGCATGGCCATCACCCACGCGATGATGACCTTCGCGCTGAGCATCGAGCTATTGATGATTCTGGTCATTAGCACCAGCTTATTTTTCTTTCTCCAAAGCTTCTTTCACCGGCAACGCGTCCAGGCAGAATACCAGGCCACGCTGATCCGGTCGCGCTATGACCGGCGTATTTCCAATCAAGTCCAGGCTATTCGTCAATTCAAGCAGACCTACCAAAAGCAGATGCTACGACTGGGCGACTACCTGGATGCCAACGACTATGCCGGTTTGACCCAGTATTATCAAACGCTGAATTCGCGGTGGCAAGCCACCAGTCGCATGGTTGGTCTAGAAGAGGTCGGCCTCCAAAAGTTGCAGGACCCACCACTAAAGAGCTTGTTGTTTCAAAAAATCTTGGCGGCGCAAAATCAAGGCTTGGTGCTCCAATTGGAGATTCCGACCGCAATCAAGACGATTCCGCTGGCCAACGTGAAACTGCAACGCATCGTCGGCATCCTGCTCGATAATGCCATTGAAGCGGGCACCGTTGACCAGCGCAATACGATTCACTGCGCCGTGTTAGACTATCCCGACGCCGTTGAAATCGCCGTGGCCAATCCGGTTTCGACTACGCAGCCGCCTAAGATCAATCAGTTCATGAATGCGGGCTACACCACGAAGGGCAGTGGCCACGGACAGGGCCTGAGTACGGTACGAGAAATTGTGACGGCCACACCGAATGCGGCCTTGCAGATTGAAATCAAGCAGGCACGGCTGTACTTTACGCTGATTTTGACTAAGCCAAAGGGGGTGAGTCAATGATTACAGTCGGCCCATTAAGTTTTTCGATAGCGGATTATTCCATCGTGTATTGGTTTGTTTTTTTTCAGTACTATTGGTTCTCGCAATTGGTCATGATGAGACACGTTTCGCTGTTCTGCGCCATTGTGGCCGGGGCCTATGTGGCTGTTGATCTACTCAATCCCTTTACGGCCGATAGTCGACTGCTGGGAGCCTTACCCGTGATCTTGCTGCTGGGCTTCGAGTGGGGTGTCTTGGCCCTGCGCCACCAGCTACAATTTTTACCGGCCTTCATTGACGTGACGATTCTGGCGTATTTGATGATCGAATTCATTGATATGATGGTGATTGCCGCCACGATTCACCTGACCAGTCTGTCCTTTGCCACCAGCTTGTGGGGAACACTCAGCGAACTGGTCATTGACAACATGATCTTTGCACTAGTCGCGTCGGGGCTATGGTTTACCAGAGCACCGATGGAAAACATGATTCACGACATGCTGGGCCGGTCGATGGAGTACCTATTTTTGACCTTCATGACGATTCTGGCGTTAGTTTATATTTTATTCGAATATTCCTTGCAGTCACTGCAAGAATCCGCGCAATACCTGATTTTCCTCGGTGGGATTGCAGGGACCCTGGTCGTTGGGTTGTCACTGAGCACGTACATGCTGATGCAGACGCACCTGCAAGCCACCCACAGCCACCTGCAAGCCCAGGGACAGGAGTTTCGCGAGCAATACACCACCGAATTGAACCGGCAAATGGCCGCCGTGAAGAAATTCAATCACGACTATCAAAACATGTTGTTGGGGCTGGGTGGTTACCTGGCAGATCACGATTACGCGGGCTTCCGCCAGTTCTACATCGACATTCGTTCCGGTTGGGAGACCAGTAACGCCGCCGAATTGACGATTGAGGACCTGGCTAACGTGCCCAATACCGAGTTGCGGTTTCGGCTGTACCACAATTATTTGTTGGCGCGGCAACAGGAGGTCCAGCTCTTCGTCCAGATACCCGCGCCCCTGACAGCCACGGTGGCGGTGCTCAAGCAAATGGGGAAGATCGTTGACAAGACGTTGCCGCGTAATTTGCCAACGCTCGGTAAGGCCCAACCGGCCACCGTGACCTTCGCCTTGCAGGAGACGCCGCAAGAGCTGCACTGGTTACTGACGTTTCCGGTGCCCAACAATGCGCAGCTAGATGGTCACAGTCGGGTGCTCACTGATGTGGGTGTATTAGATTTTTCTAATATACATGGCATGTTACCCGCCAAAGCCACCAGTACTTTACAGATAAAATTCCATTGGGGCCAATTAATCGTGGCGCTACCGAAGTCATCGACGGGATAGCCCGCCCCTTGGAGCTTTCACAAAGTCAGTAGGGCAAACCGTTTACTGAATACTAACGTCCGAATAAACTAATTCACTGAAAACGCTTGCATTTCTACGGCCATCTGATATACTAGGTCTTGTAATACCAATCAATCTTTCAGGGAGCCTGGAAAATAAAGTGATTTTGCAGGTTCTTGACATTGTGAAGTTTCTCTCAATCGGTGTGATTAGGAAAAACTTCATGGCACAATTAGTTTTAACTAACTAAAAGTGATTTGAATTGCTCAATACTACATATTGAGATTATGGCTGATTTGAGTGACAGCGTTTTCCTGACTACAAACTGTGATTATGTTGAATGCTCTAATGATGCTAGTGGGAGTCGGAGAGTGGTTACTCCGGCTTTTTTTTGTGCACTAAAAAGGGTCCGTGGCTATTCGTAGCCGCGGGCCCTTTTCTAAGTGAAATGCCGCATGTCATTTTGGAAACTTCAGGATAAATTTAAGATTCCCCAAATCAATAAGATAGCGAGTAGCAGCAGTAAAAGAATGAGAGAAACCCGCGATTGCCAACGCATCAAATCCCCCCTAAGCCGACTTACTAAATTTAGTGTATCAGGTGAAAATGGTTAACGGTTGTAATCGTCTAAATCGACATTTATTTGACGATAATGCTCAATCCAATCGAAAATTGGCGAAATCAAGGGGTAGCGGCGCCGTCACGGTCGTTTCCGGTGAATCGAGGGTAAACGGTTGTGGAAAGCGTAATTGCCAGCAGTGGAGCCGTAAACGGCTGTGGCTGGGGGCAGCGTAAAGCGGATCGCCAATCAGGGGATGGCCGGCGTGCGCCAAGTGAACGCGCAATTGATGGGTCCGACCGGTCTCTAGCCACAGCTTGACTAGTGTGGCCTGGGGCTGATGATCGAGGACTTCATAATGCGTGATTGCCGACTGGGCGTGGGGGCCGTTGACCAGTCGTTTTCGTTTGTCATGCGGGTCACGGCCAATGGGGTCGCTGAAGGTGCCTTGACCCGTGAGTGTGCCTTGGACCCACGCCAGGTAAGTGCGCTGGACCTGCTTTTGGGCAATGTAGCGGACCATGATGGGGACCACAGCGGGGGTCTTGGTCATCAGTAAGGCGCCGGTCGTTTCCTGATCTAAGCGGCTCAAAATATAAGGCCCAGGTTGATCCGGTCCCAGGTAAGCAGCCACGTGATTCAGGGTCGTGCCGCGTTCCCAGGGCAGGTTGGGATGCGTCTTACTGCCACGGGTCTTGTTGATGACGAGGAGGTCGGCCGTTTCGTAGAGTACGCTGACGGTGGCGGCACTGTCGGGTTCAACGGCGGGGAAGGGCTCCTTGAAGTCGCTGGGCACAAATCGCAACTGAACGGTCTCGCCGCCGCTGACCAGTTGGTTCATGGACCGGTATTGGCCGTCAACTAAGACCCGCCGGTTGATTCGCAGGTCGTGAATGAGGTGGCTGGGTAAGACCCACGCGGACAACAGGGCGCGCAGAGGCATGGCGGGTTGGGTGTCGGGAAGGGGAATCGTGTAAGACCACTGCATGGCAAAGCTCCTTTTTAAGCCTAAAAATAAGGCCGGGACAAGTTGCGTCCTGGCCTCGTTTGATTTCTAAACGGGTGTTACTTCGTTGGTTCTGGCTTGATAATCAAGACATCGCAGATTGCCGAACGGCTGACGTAGTTGGTAACGGAGCCGACCATTAAACGTTCAACGGCAGTCAGACCAGTCGAACCGATCACAATCAGTTCGGACTTGTGGTCTGCTGGGAATTCCCGCGCAATGACAGGCTTGGGATTCCCAAACCGCACGTGAATGCTGACGTCAGGCACACCAGCATCGATGGCCTGTTGCTTCAAGGCGTCGAGTCGGTCTTGCACGTCTTGGGAAAGTTTGTAGATGACGTCGCCACTAACGGCACCACCATAGGTATCGCTGAACTGGTTGACTTCGAGCACGTTTAAAATATCCAGGTGCGTCTTGTTGCGCTTAGCGACTTCGATTGCTTTTTCTAAGACTGGTTGGGTTGCCTTGGAACCGTCAACGGGAACCAGAATGTTCTTGTATTGTTGTAACATATGGAATGCCACCCCTTCACGAGTCATGTTAAAACTTTACCTTTACTATATCATTTATTGCCCGGGGTGTAAGCACTTTATTCCGAAAAGTCGGGATGAAAAACCCTGAAAATGCCGTAAAGTTGGGGATTGCAAGAAAGAAAAAAGTTCTCCTTTCACGGTTGCTGGTTGCGTGAGTACTAGGGCTGACTGTCAGCGCTATGGGACGGTAACGTGAGCTGACAAGTATGCTGTAGCATTGGCTGTCAGCAATAATGAACGTCACCGAATTGTTTTACAAAATTAAAAATTTTCGATTGGATTTGAGAGGTAAAAAAACGTCGCTGGTTGACCAACTAGCGGGGAGAATCCAGTATAAAAATCATTATAAACGCTGTTACGACGGCACTTTGGGGCTTGGCACTGGTATCTGATTCCGGTATAGTAGCGGGTACAGAAACGAATCGAATCTGGGGAGGAAGAAAATGTCAGATGGCGCTGGCCTGGAATGGGTCGATGTAATTTGGGTGCTCGTTAAGGTGGGGGTGGTGCTGATCTTCGTTAGTGGATTCTGGTGGCAGTGGCGGCATCGTGGGCGTAAGTGAGGGGATTGAAAAATGATGAGACAACTACGAGATTTTTGGGTACAGCATAATCAACGACTGTGGCTACTGCTAACCTTAATGTTGCTGATACTCGTAATCACAGGCTTTCAGCTGAAAGGGCAGTTAGACACCCAGGGGACACTAGACCTGGTGACGATTATGCTGCCCAGCTTGGTGTTAGGCGGTGCCTTAGGGCAGACCGCCCAGACACCGACCCAGCGACTGGCGGTGTTGGGAGTGACCAGTCTACTTTACTTGGTCGTCTTGAGTAGTGGCCTCTTTTTGCTGACACAGTCCACTTTCCAAGGCCCGTTACAGGTGGATACCGTCTTGTTATCAGGACTGGTCTATGGCGGGCTGGCCAGTGCGCAGGTCATTCTTGAGTGGTGGTTACTCTTAATGCTATTGGGGACCTTGCAACTGATTGGCGAGCTGTATCACCATCGCTGGTCGCTTCTGGCTCCGTGGCTAGTGCCGCTTGGCTGGTTAGGCTATCGGGGGTTGTTGTTCCTAACAGCCACCCCATGGAGCTATCCCGGCGTCTTTGCAGCGGAAACGCTGGCGCTCCTGCCAGTCGTCGTGCCGGTGGCTACCGGCGTTAGCGTCGCGGAGTATTTGTATCTGACAGCACACAAAAACCGCCGCATCCCGAAAGATACGACGGTTCATCTGAGCGATTAACACAACGATTTAGATTATTCCAAGCTTGAAGAAGTCAAACTCAAACTGCTCCAGAATTCGTTGTTGTCAGGACCAATATCAAAGCCCTTGACCCGCTTGTTGACTGGACCCCAAGTGTAACTGAAGGAACCAGGAGCAACGGCGGCTTGATCGTTCATGTATTCTTGCCATTCCTTGAAGGCCTTGGTCCGGTATGATTCGTTCCAAGCCTTGCTGTTGTTCATGTTGTTGATCAATTGCGTGTTCTTCTTAGAAACAAAGTGACCCATGTTGTAGGTAGCGTCTTCACCGTAGAGTTGCGTAGGGGTTGGTTCTGAAGATAAGCCCCAGGCAGCGGCGTAAACGTCAATCTTGCTTTGCTTTGGTTGTTGTAACGTGGAGTAGAAGCTGTTCATTTCCATCGTCTTACCACCAGTGAATTGCACGTTCAACCCAATCTTGTGCCATTGTTGCAGGTAGTCTTGGTATTCAGCAGCTTGTGCAGAGGTCCCAGTCATGGCACCGAAGTAGATGGTTAACTTCTTGCCATTAGGATCAGAACGCCACTTGCTACCGTTACGCTTCTTGTACCCGGCATCAGTCAGCAACTTGTTAGCCTTCTTGATGTTCAGTGGGAAGCCCTTGGCACTTGAATCGTAGTACTTTTCAAAGATTGGTGGAATCAAGGTGTTTGCCCGCCAAGTGATCCCGTTACCAAACTTCTTGGTAACAGCGTCCAGGTTCAAGGCGTACATCATGGCTTGACGTAAGTTCTTGTTAGCCATCTTGCTGTTCTTATCCATGACGTTCTTTTGGGTCTTAGTGTCGTAGTGACCAACGTTAAAGCCAAAGTAGTCGTAGGAAAGGGCAGGTTGACCGACCATCTTGTAATCCTTCAGACCCTTCAATTGCTTGTAGTCAGTCCCGTGCATAACACTGGCTGGAACCGTAAAGTCATACTTCTTGGATTGGATGGCCTTGTCGATGTTGTTTGAAGAAACAACGTTGATAGAGATGTGCTTGATTTGGGCTTTCTTGCCGTAGTAGTACTTGTTTGGTGACCAAGTTGTTGATTCACCTTCAACGACCTTGTCGAGCTTGTAAGGACCAGTGAAGATAGGGTTCTTCCGAACTTGACTTGAGGAAGCTAACTTGGCGATTGGGACATTCTTGATGTATTCGTAAGGTTCAACGGTACTCCAGATGAAGGAGTTCCCGGAGTATTGCATCGCAGGCGTCACTTTATCTAAGTGAAGTACAGCTGTCCGGCCCTTTTCACCATCAGGGAAGGTGATCCCAGAAATGGTCTTTGCCTTACCAGTGTGGTAAGCGGCCATCCCTTTGATGTTGTTGAAGTCAGCAGAGTACTGTTGTGACGTGGTCTTCGGGTTGGCGATAACTTCGTAAGGGTATTCGATATCCTTGGCAGTTACCTTGTCACCGTTAGACCACTTAGCATCACTACGTAAAGTAATCGTGACGGTCTTGGCCTTCCGATTGATCTTTTGGTTAGCTAAGCCACCATCAATGATCTTGTAGTTCTTGTCGACTTTCCAGAGGCCATCTGAACCACCGGGAGAGAAGACGTCGGCATCTTCTGAATTGGTTGATAAGACAGGATCAGAAATGCCTTGGAATGGTGAGTCGTTAGGTTCAGCGACCTTTAATGTACTCTTGTTCGTGGCAGTCTTGTCAGTAGCCTTCGTGTTGTTGTAAGCAGATGCTAACTTCACGGAAGCGTTAGTGCCACTGCTGCTGGATGAACTCTTGTTGCTGGAACATGCTGCGAGGCTGACAGTTGCTAAGACTGCCATCGCAGACAATGCGAGTTTTTTCTTATCCATGCTATGTTTCCCCCTTGTTTTTTGGAATCCTCATGATCAACGCGAATCGGTTCCCCTCAGAATCGATTGGTAAAGCGGTAACGCAGCTAACAAATACGGACGTTGAGTGGCACCATCTCCTCAAATGGATTCAAGCGAGTTAATCAGCAGCACCTTGCCGTTGCGAAGCATCAGCTGCCCGCCGGAGAACTTGCCCGATATAACTAATGGATAAACACAAAATGATGATTTCTAATGCGGCCGGTAACCAAGTCCACCAGTATTGTGTGATGTTGTTGGGGTCGTTGGCGTTGGCAATCATGGTCCCTAACGAAGGCGTCTGGGTAGGTAACCCGAAGCCCAGGTAGGAAAGCCCGGTTTCAACCCCAATGTTTTCCGCAAAAGATAAGGTACAGTCGACGATGATCAGAGAAGAAATGTTAGGCATGATTTCGCGGAAGATGATTTTCCAATTGCTAGTTCCGGAAGTCCTAGAAGCGGCCACATAATCCTTTTCTGATTCGGCTAAGGTCCGCGAACGAATCAGTCGTGACGTTCCTTCCCAGTAAAAGATCGAGAAGATTAAGGTCAAGGTCACTGAGTTGTAGTGCGGAATGATCGTGACTAAAACAATGATCATCATGGTCATTGGCAGCATCATCATGAAGTCGTAGACCCGTTGCATGCCCCAGTCGATGTAGCCGTTGTAGTAACCAGAAACCAGCCCCCAGCAAATCCCGAAGGTGGAAGAGATAATGGTCAACCCAATGGCAATCCCGATAGAATTACGGGAGCCCACAATCAACTGCTTGGCAACGGAACGACCACCGGAATCGGCACCTAACCAAAAGTCAGCGGTAAACGGCTGATTGAAGTAAGCCATGATGTCCGTTTCCATCATCTTGGGGGTGTTGATGAACAGGGCCCCGATCATGACGAAGAGGATAAAGCCGACGATGATGAAGAGGGCAACCATGGCTGGTTTGTCAGCCTTGAATTCGCTCCAAATAATCTTAGCCGTTGAAGGCGTAGCTTCTGCCTGCGCCTCTTGCGTCAGACGGGCCAAATCAGCTGCGGAAACGTCTGAGTGTTGTTCAAAATTTTCTGCCATTCTGTTTAGCCTCCTTATTCGATTCGAATTCGTGGATCAACGATACTCAAGATAATGTCAGATAATAACGTCCCAAGTAAGTTCAGAATCCCGTAAATCAGCACCAGTGCGGTGATGACCGTGTAGTCCCGGTAGCTAATGGAGTTCACGAAGAGTAGGCCCATCCCGGGGTAAGAGAAGACGGTTTCGGTAAAGATCGACCCGTTCAGTAACCCGGTGATGGAGTACCCGGCGAACGCTGCAATTGGCAGCAGGGAATTTCTGAAGATATGGTGGCGGTAAATGTCCTTGCTAGGAACCCCTTTAGACCGCGCCGTCCGGACGTAGTCAGAACTCTTAGCATCAATAACTTCGGAACGGAGATACTGGACGATGTTGACGGTCCCGAACAAGGCGCCGAGGATACCTGGTAAGAGAATGTGGTAGAAGCGACTGCCGATAGTATGTAGCCAACCGGTAGCCGACGAGGATATTGACCCGGTCGTTGGGAACCACCCGAGAACGTAACCGAAGATCCAGATGCCTAAGACTAAGATAACGAAGAAGGGGATGCAGTAGGTTACGTAGGTGTAGACCCGGATGATGGTGTCGGGTAATTTACCTTCGTGCCGGCCGGCGTAAACGCCCATTGGTAAGGCGAATGCGTAGGTCAGAATCATGGTAAAGAGTGCCAGCCATAAGGTGTTGGCTGCCCGGCCACTGATCAAGCGCGTAACGGGTTCTTGGTACTGGTAACTGTTCCCCAGGTTGCCGTGGAACAAGTGGACGACCCAGTGCCAGTATTGCTGGTACCACGGGTCATACAGACCGTTGATCTTCATCAAATGGTGAATCTGTTGTGGGTCAGCCTTGGGGTTGATTGAGCCGGTAAAGGGATCACCGGGCATCGCTTTAGCCAAGAGGAAGACCAAAATACTGAGAATAATAACTTCGGGAATCATAATTAAGATACGACGGAGAATCGTTTTCCACATTAGGCCTGCACCTCCCCTTCCTGGCTGGCAAGTTGTTTGGCAATCGTTTCAGGGAGGGCCACCGAGTGGGTGGGGCTGACCTGAATCAACGGAAATGCCTCGCCGTTTTCATCGTAGTATTTACTCTGTTGTTCCTGGTAAATCTTTTCGACGGCCAGCCGCGAAGCCCGGTGCGCCATCCGTTGGTTCACGTTGGTTTCGGGAATAGCGGCCAGCAGGCGCTTCGTATAGATGTGTAGCGGGTGATTGTAGATGTCATCTCGCGTACCAATCTCAACCAAGCGGCCCCGGTTCATGATGGCAATGTTATTACACATGTGCCGTACTACCCCTAAGTCATGGGAAATAAAGAGGTATGAAATCCCAAATTCCCGTTGAATCTTCTTCATGAAGTTCAGCACTTGGGCTTGAACGGACAGGTCCAACGCAGAAACGGGTTCATCGGCGATGATGAGCTTGGGGTTGGTAGCCACCGCCCGGGCGACCCCAATCCGTTGCCGTTGCCCACCAGAGAATTGGTGGGGGTATTTGTAAAGCGCATCAGCATCTAGTCCAACGATATCGAGGAGCTGTAAGACCCGCAGCTTTTCGTCGTCTTTACTGAGATGTTCGAAGTTACGAAGTGGTTCGGCGATGATGTCTTCGATTCGCTTACGGGGATTCAAACTCGATAGGGAATCTTGGAAGATCATCTGGACGTCACGGTTGTAGTCGATCCGCGAACGGTTGGCCTTCTTGGTAATATCGACGCCTTGGTAGAGGATTTCACCGCTAGTGACTTTTTCCAAACCCACCACAGATTTACCGGTGGTTGACTTCCCCGATCCAGATTCACCCACCAAGCCGTAAGTTTCGCCAGCCTCAATATTGAAGGTAATGCCATCTACGGCCCGAACGGAATCAGTGATGCGGTTCCAGAAACCCGTCCGAATGGGGTAGTGGACTTTTAGGTCTTTGATTTCAACTAAACTCATTCAGTCACGCTCCCCTTCTCATCTGGAAATTTGAAGTTTTTGTAGCAGGTGCAACGGACTTCGTGTCCGGGTGTTACTTCATGCATGGTTGGATTGGCTTCGTGCGCGTCGGCAGGGACCCAAGGAATTCGTGGGGCGAACCGATCGCCCGTGCTTGGCATCTTCTGTAAGGAAGGCACATTTCCTTTGATGACGTAGAGGTCATCGTTTTCGTTGTCTCGTTGGGGCATGGACCGGAGTAATGACCGCGTGTAAGGATGTTCCGGCGTGTTGAAGATTTGTTCGGCTGTTCCCTGTTCCACGATTTGCCCCGCGTACATGACGGCAACTCTGTCGGCAGTCTCGGCGACAACACCCAAGTCATGGGTGATCAGGATGATGCCGGCGTGATTTTCTTTTTGAATGGCCCGTAAGACATCAAGGATTTGGGCTTGAATCGTGACATCCAGCGCTGTGGTCGGTTCATCGGCAATGATGAGGTCCGGCTTGCAGGCGATGGCGATGGCGATGATGACCCGTTGGCGCATCCCCCCGGACAGCTCATGAGGAAATTGATGTGCGGTCCGCTTGGGATTCACGATGCCAACCTCATCCAATAGTTGTAAGACGCGGTCGTGTTTTTCTTCCTTACTGAGGTCGGTATGGTAATCCATGACCTCGCTGATCTGGTCTTCCACCCGCTTTAAGGGGTTCAGCGCAGACAGCGGATCTTGGAAGATCATGCCAATCTTGGCACCACGGAATTGATTGTAGCCGGTGTCATCTAGCTTTAAGAGGTCGGTGCCTTCAAAATCAATTTCACCAGAAATTTTCGTTTCATGGGGGTCATGTAGACCCATAATCGTAGTAGCTAAGGTACTCTTACCACAACCTGATTCACCAACGATGGCAAGAATTTCGTCGCGCTGGACTTGGAGGTTGATGTGGGAAATGGCGTCGTAGAATTGGCCATTGATCTTGAAAGCCGTACTGACGTCTTTAATGCTTAAAAAGTTTGATGCGGTTTCCACGGAAATCCCTCCCCAATGTTAGTTCTAATATATCTCTCATTTTTGCATAAACCCCGGTGAATAAACATCTTCGCGTATTCAGTGCAGTGCTTAACAATAATTGTGTTTGATTATAGTTAATCAAATTCTCATTTACAACCCCAAATTTGAATTATTTTGCCATTAAGTCTTCACAAATTCTTCATGAACTTTGATATACCAATCATCGCAGACAATTGCCAAAATGATAAAAAATTTAACTTGAAAGTAAATAGTTGGACAATCAGGTTATCAAACTAGTAATTTATAGGGTTAATCTATACATTTCGTTGAAACAATATGCATGTATATTCTGAATGAGAAAATGCTTAGCTAGCGATTGATTGCATCGTCTGAATTCACAAGATGTGGTATGATACCAGTATTAACTACAGAATTTTTGAAAGCGATGGCTGAACGATGAGATTAGACTTTTCTGTTGCGGTCCACAGCTTGCTCTACCTGGACGAGAATCGTCCCCGCAAGATTGCGAGCCGGGAGTTGGCAACATCCTTACAACTGAATGCGGTCATGATTCGCAACATTCTCTCCGTCCTACACAAGCAGGGCTACATTGAAGGCACTGTCGGCAAGAACGGGGGGTATCAGCTGGTCCGCGACCTGACTGATATTAACGTGGGTGAATTATATGACCTGACCATCCCGCCGACCATCAGTTATGCGCGGTTTATTACCGGGGACTCTAAAGGGACCAAGGCAAGTGACAACACGGATATCTCTGCCAACATCTCGCAGACGCTGACGGATCTCTTTACCTTAGCCGATGAAGATTATCGTAAATTCTATCATCAGTTCACGATGACGGACCTAAAAAAGGATCTCCATCAACACGGATTCTTTCGCCGCTTAATTAACCATGATTAACTGGGCTGGTTGTGAGCAACTTACTGCCTTTTCGTCAACGAAGCGGGTATACTAAAGGTGTAGATAAGGGATGGCGGTTACGGCCACCATTAATGTCGTTGGAAATCGCCCGGGGTGAACCTGGACGATTTTTTTCGGTTTTGTACTTGAAAACAACCGCAAATTGCCGGCGATCGGGCGGTCATTTTCCGCGGGAGACCGATTTTTTTCACCCAGGCAAACCAGTTTGTAAGCTAAATTGTAATCGATTACAACTCGTGCTATGATTTAAAGTAACCGGGAAAGTTACCGTATGGGACGGCCCCGGGTTGGTTAATTTGAAAGGGGTTTTTGGGTTATGTATTGGTATGCCATGAAATCACACGATATTCGCCACAATTTAGCAACGGAACAATACTTAATGAACAACAAGAAGTTCGATGAACCATTAGTTTTGTTCTACTATGAAGGGCCTTGCATCATTGTTGGTCGTAACCAAAATACATTGGAAGAGATCAACCAGAAATATGTTGAGGAGAACAACATCACGGTTACCCGTCGGTTATCGGGTGGCGGTGCTGTTTATCAAGACCTCGGGAATCTTTGCTTTAGCTTCGTGGTTGATAGCGATAGCGAAGAATTTGGGGACTTCAAGTCCTTCGTTCAACCCGTTGTCGATGCCTTACATCAAATGGGAGCAACGACTGCCGAAGTTTCTGGCCGAAACGATATCTTAGTCGACGGCAAGAAATTCTCTGGTAACGCCATGTACTCGCACAGCGGCAAGACCTTCTCTCACGGGACCTTGATGTTGGACGTGGATCAAGACGTGATTGCCCACGCCTTGAACGTGCCAGAAGATAAGATGAAGTCCAAGGGTATCAAATCGGTCCGTTCACGGGTTACCAACTTGAAGCCTTACCTGGCGCCTGAATATCAAAACTTAACGGTGCCAGAATTCCGCGACACCCTGTTGAAGGAATTGTTCCACGTGGACAACTTGGACGCCATCAAGGATAAGGAAGTCGTCATCGAAGACAGCGAAAAGGCTGCTATCGACAAGATCTACAACGACTACTACAGCAATTGGGATTGGGTCTACGGCAACTCACCTGAATTTACGGTCAAGAAGCGGCAACACTTTACGGCCGGGACCATCGATGCCCGTTTGTTAGTAGAAAATGGTAAGATCAAGAACATCAAGTTCTACGGTGACTTCTTTGGGCCATCAGACGCGACTGAACTGGCTGACAAGCTGGCCGGTGTACGGTATGACCGCGAAAATGTCGGCAAGGTCTTGGACAGCGTGAACACCCAGCTGTACTTCAACGGCATTGAAACCAAAGATATTTTGGACTTGTTAGTTGATTAGATTCCCGTTAGTTTTCGGTGATTAGCTGATTTTCTAGCAGGAATAAGTTAGAATAGAATGGAATTGACTAAGACGTGGTCGGTTTGACTGCGTCTTTTATTTTATGAATTTATTGAGGAGTTTATTTTAAAATGAAAGATCGTAACGTGATTGCCTGGGCCATCATTTCCATGGTTGGCTTTGTGGTACTGAATTTTCTGATGTCTCGGCCCTTCGTAGACTCGACCAACGTGCAAATGACCATGAGCGAGTTTTGGCGGACCACGCTGATTGCCCTGGTACTGTACGTGATTCCCATCGTGTTGGCGGCGTTGGATTGGCGGCCCTCATTTTACCTAATGGGGTTGGTCATTGCGCTGTACACGTTGTCACCCATCAGTGTGCTGTTCAACATGTGGATGGACAGTGGCGCGAGCGTCATGATTAAATTATTAATGTCCGCGTACAGCCTAGCGCTGATCGTGGGCAATGCCTACTGGCTGGTCCTGGCATTACGGTTACGGCAACGGCAACAAAAAATCGCCGACCGCAAGCGATTCGCTGCTAAAAAATGAGGTGTAAAGCATGAAACGTGAAATTCAAACTTTTATTGATGCGGTCGAAGCCGACGAAATTCAGCATTTCGCAGTGGACACCACGGAAAAGGCCTTTGAGAAGGATCCAGACGGGGCCATGGCGCCACTGGCTGCCTTCATTCGGGAACAAATTGGCAAGGACCAACTCGCCCAAGCCGAATTGAAGCTGACCGATACGGCGGTCTCAGTGCGCTTGGAAATGAGCGTCATCAATCTGCCGTTGCAGGACAGCAAGACGATTGGCAAGATCATGGAAACCAGTGATGAGGCGGACATCAACGTTTACGCGGTGATTGAAACGCCAGACATCAACGTTTCCGGTCTCCGCATCGACGCGTTGGCGCCAGCAGAGACCTACGTGGACCAAGCGGCAGTGGCTGACGAAAGCCTACATGACTGGTTGAAGCTGCAAATTGAAAAGCTCCAGACCGCAGCCACGAATAAGGCGGAAACGGACGTCAAGGCACCTGCTGAAGAAGCCGCGACGTCGAAACCAGCCGCTAAAAAGGCGACGGCCAAGAAACCAACTGCTAAGAAAGCAGCAACCAAGAAGCCGGCTGCCAAGCGGACCACCACTAAACGGACGACGACTAAGAAAACCAAATAAGCTTGAACTCTGCCACAACGTGTGGTACTATTGTCTCTATGCGATGAGTCGAGAAATCACGCGTCCCTTGCTTGCAAGGAGCGTCCGCGCAAGCGGCTAGGTGAATTTGTCAGCAGGGCACAGATGTCACCGGATTTGTGACGTGTCTGATCTTGAGGGAATGTGGATTCCGAGATAGATCCATTCGAGCAATCGAATGCTGTGTAAAAGCGTCCAATCAGTCTTTGGCTGGTTGGGCGTTTTTTTTCGGGTAAATTTGGCAGTAGTCAGGGGCCTAATAGGGGAGCAACTGTGCTATTCTAGGTTTATCTGAAAAATATGAGGGGACTTGACGATGAACAAAGGACGGGTGGAGGCCTTCACTGATGCGGTAGTGGCAATTGTGTTAACGATTATGGTATTGGAGTTCAAAACACCAGACGAGCCAACGTTTGCGGCGCTGGCAGCGGACTGGAGTTACCTGGTGGCCTATTTAATCAGTTTTCTGTTTATTGGCGTGGCCTGGTATAACCATCATTACATGTTTGCCCTGACCAAGCACGTCACTAAGAAAATCTACTGGGTCAACAACGTCTGGATTCTGGTAATGGCCATGTTGCCGGTTTCGACGGCCTGGGCTGGTAAATTTATTTTTGAAGTCCAGCCTGAAATTTTCTATTTTGTGATTTTCACGTTCTGGGCGTGGGCGTACGCCGCGTTGTCCTATACGGTGATGCGGGCCAACCGGGCGCGTGATCCGCAGATTGCCCAGAAGATTCGCAACATGTCTGTCTATCGGTTGCACGCGAACGTTTGGTTTTGGCTGGTGTGGCTCATCGTCTTTGGCCTGATCTTTGTCTGGCCACCGATTTCGCTGGTCTTTACCCTGATTGAGCTGGTAGCCATGGCCGTGTACACCCCGGCCGATAGTGACAAATTGTTTTAGAGGAGTTTAGAAGCGATGCAAAATGAATTATTTGATATTCCCGGGGTCGTGTACCTGGGCTGGCTGGTGCCATTGGGGTTCGGCCTGATATTTGCGATTAGTTATGGCATTGAGAAGCGCCGGCTAGGCAATGGTATTTGGTTTTCGTTATTTTTCTATTCGTTTTTAACCATGCTGGCCGTGAGCATCTTGGGCACCAATAATAAGTGGCTGATCGTCATCAGCCTCCTGCTATTTGTCCTACTGCTGTTGCTGATTGGGGTGGCCTTTACGCTCCAAGCCTTCCTGTTGCTGTGGAATGCCTGGATTGTCTGGAAACGTGAGAGTCATACGCTGGCCAACATGTTAACGCTGATTTTAGGTGTCGCCATTTTACTGGCACCGTTCGTGACGCGGTTGACCACCCTGTATTTGCCTGTGCCGGTGGCGACCGTGTTAAACCTGTTCCCAGCAATGGTCATCTTCTACGTGCTATTTTGGTTTTACAACTACCTGACCATGCTGTTCATTTATCAATTTAATCATCCCCGGTATAAGCAGGATTATTTAATCGTGTTAGGTGCAGGACTATTAAATGGTGACGAGGTTTCGCCGCTGTTAGGTCAACGAATCGACCGGGGGTTGAAATTTTATCGTAAACAGCTGGCCAAAACGGGACGAGCGCCGATGATGATTTTCTCTGGTGGCCAAGGCGGCGATGAGACCGTGGCCGAAGGAGTGGCCATGCGTCAGTATGCATTGGCCGAGGGGCTACCGGCCGACCACGCGATTGCTGAGGACCAATCTAAGACGACCTACGAAAACATGGTCTTTTCACAGCGAATCATTGAAAAACGTGGTCCAGCCAAGCCGCGGGTAACCTTCGTGACGAACGGCTACCACACGTTTCGGGCGGGGATGATTGCCCGCAAGGCTGGACTAAAGGCCAACGGTATCGGTGCGCACACGGCGAAGTTCTTCTTGCCCAACGCCATTTTGCGCGAATACATCGCGATCTTTGTGGGCAACAAGCGTTGGCATGCCGTGGCAATCGTGTTGATGCTCCTGTTGACGCTGGTGCTGACCTGGGCGGAATACCAGTAACTGGCGTCTTCGAGACGTGGTTTTCGGCTCGAAGCGAGGTTGAAAGTTCATGAATACGCTCCAGTCCCCAGCTGACAAGGCTTATCGTCATAAAATTAGTCATCAACGACCACCTGCGTCAGCCAGAGATTCCGGTGCTGTGGGGACCGTCTGCGGCCTGGGAAGCGGTCCTCCGACTCGGTTTGAAGCCTGACAAGATACGTCAGTCTTCAAACACGTCCCGCGCTGTAAGCTGCTGCACAGCTAACACCGCTGTCACGGCTACCTCCATCTCTGTCTGCCTCCAGTTACGAAAGTTAAAAGACACTAGACGTGCGATAACATCGCTGGAATGACAACGTTCAGCCAGTTTAATTGGATACACTGTATGTAGCCGTGAGTGAGCCAAATTTGGTCTCAGCCGTGGGATTTTTCAAGTGTTCTGCTTGGAAAATGGCGTCTTTGAGACGTGACCTTTCGGCTCAAAGCGAGGGAAAAGACCGTACTTTGGCTTTTCCCGGTCCTTCCCACAGCGTTCCAGACCAAATTTTGCGAACGGCAAGGCGGCCAGTATGCGACTATTATAATGGCTGTTATCCTTGTCACACCGGAGATTCTAGCTACTTTATATTCTTTCAACCCTCAGTTACAAAAGAAAAAATGAGGTCAGGAATGCTGCCAGCCGGCAGGTCCTAACCTCATTTTTAATTTTCTTCGTCATTGCGATGGGCTTGATAGCTGGCCACTGCCGCGTAACCCAACGCGAGCAGGAGCAAAGTCCCCAAGCCGTAGAACAAAATATTCCCCAGTGCGACCATCAGTCGTTCCTCCCTGTATGCATGTTACTTGTCATATCATAGCAAAACTGCCCACAGGGGTAAATAGATAGCTGGCGAATGTAATATTACAGTTACTGCGTTACTTAACCAAATAAACGTGGTCGTGAATCAAATCAATTTGCGTATAGTGACGGTTCAAGTCGCGGGTTGCCTTATTTTCCAGCAAATCGGCGTGGTCCCAGAAATCTGCCGAGCCGGTGGCGCCGTGGGGTTCACCCAGCACCACGAAGTCGACGTCCTTACCGGATTGGCGAATCGCCTGGAGTAATTCCCAGTCCAGTGGCAAGCCGTCTGGTGACCAAGACATGACCACGACGCCCACCTGGTCTTGGTACTTGGCCCAAGCGTCCAGCGCGGCGAGGGGTTCGATGGTGGTCAGGGGATGTCGGCCAGTTTCATTTTCCACAGTCCACGCCTGACTGTCCGTGGCGAAGACCGTCTTGTGCTTGTCCCGCAAGCCCTTGGAAATGTAGCCGTTGCCCGCCATCACTTCCAGTACGGCGCGGTCATCCACGAAGGTGGCCAGGTCGCTGATAAATGGCGCTGGTGTGTAAGCCCACATGCCGTAGTGGTTCTCCAGATAATCCCGGAAGGAGCGCAGGTCGTGGTCCAACTGGGGCAACGCATCAGTTAGCTCATTCCACAACCGGTCGCCAGTAGCGTCCCCGGCTGGATAACGTTCGTTGAGCTTGCGGTAGACCTGATCTTGACTGTCGTCCGGCAGCTGGAGCAAGGGCAATTGTTGCGGTAGGTCGCCCGCGGCTAGCATCCGGTCGGCTAACAGAACGTTACTGATTAAAATTTTAATTGACGGGTAGTCATTGAATTGGTGATAATAGGCCGTCATACGCTCAATGTAGGTCGTTTTACGTTGACTCAACGGGGCGTGGCGGACTTTTTTCTTGAGTTTTTGCAATTTTTTCGGATTCACGGTAAAGGTCCTTTCTGAGGAGAATGCTAAGAAAAGCTTAAATCAACCGAAAAGGGGTCACCAATTCCGGTTGGATTTCGTTAGTAAGGGTAAGGGGCCACAAGAAAAGCCGGCTGATTAGCAGGTTCGCTGACCAGCCGACCCCTGATTAATGGTCGTCTAAATGTAGATCCAGTTCCTCTTGTTGGTTCGGTGACGACGTGGTGGTCCGGTTTTCGCGACCATGCAAGTAGCCATCGATCAACTGGTAAATTTCGTAACGGTCTTGGCCGCTCAACAGTTCCCGGTTGAAGCTCAGTTGCTTGCCAGACAGGAAGAGGCGACCCAAGTCGTATTCGTCGCGCTCAGTCTTCCCCGTGAGGTAGTCCATGGTGACGTCAAAGTATTCAGCGAGCTTACGCACTTCCATGAAGGAGGGCGTCCGAATCCCACGTTCCCAGTTGCCGAGTTGCGAGGCGGTATTCTTACGCGTATGCGGTTCAGTTGGTTGCGCGTTCAACGCCGTAGCCAGCTCACCTAAAGTAATGTGTTGGCCCCGACGCAAGGCCCGAAGTCGTTCTGGAAACATTGCACTCACCCGTTTCTTTCCTAGTTTTAATACCACTATTATACCACTCTCTGTGGTTTTTAAGGGAAAGTTTACGTGTCAGGGAACTGGTTGTCGGTCTGTGGCGCCCTTGGTGGCGGGGGATGCTGCCAGAAAGTTACTTCACCAAAGGATCAGTGAGGCGCATGAATTCGGCAACGTCGCGCTTGATCAGCTTGACGCCGGCCAGCCAAAAGTCGGGTTGGGTCAGATCGACGCCCAGGTGCTTTTGTGCCAGTTCTTCGGTCGTCATGTTGGCGGTGTCGCGCAAGAGGGCGATGTAGCTGTCCTCGAAGTCGCCAGCTTGTTGGGCCTTGGCGTAGATGCCGAGGCTAAACAGGTAGCCGAAGACGTACGGGAAGTTGTAAAAGGCCGGTTCGTCGATGTAGAAATGTAATTTGCTAGCCCACAAATGCGGGGAGTACGTCGACAGGTCGTGGCCAAAGGCTTCCTTTTGGGCGTTGAGCATCAATTCGTTCAGTTCGGCCGGCGTGACTAGTTTCTTTTGGCGCAGTTGGTAGAACCGCGTTTCAAATAAGTACCGGGCACGGATGTTGAGGAACATGGCCAACGGGTTGTCCATCTTCGCGTTCAGCAGGGAGATCTTTTCCGCGTCGGTTTTGGCCGCCTTGACGTTGGCATCGGCGACAATCAGTTCGCCAAAGGTCGAGGCCGTTTCCGCCACGTTCATGGCGTAATCTTGCCGCAATTGGGGCAGGTCACTGATGACACTGGAATGAAAGGCGTGGCCGAGTTCGTGCGCCAGTGTGGAAACGTCGTTGGGTGAGCCGGTAAAGGTCATGAAGATCCGGGACTCGTTGGTCTCCGGTGCGCTTTCCATCCAGCCGCCGGGTGCCTTGCCGGCTCGGTCTTCGGCTTCGATCCAGCGGTGTTCAAAGGCGTGCTTGGCCAGCGCCGCCATTTTCGGTGAGAATTCGCCGTAGTGTTTGATAATGAAGGCCGCGGCCTCATCGTAGGTGAACTGGTGCTCCGCGCTACCTGGTAGGGTCAGTGGAGCTTCCACGTCCTGCCAACCGGCGTGCTTCTTTCCCAGCAACGCCGCCTTGCGGTCGAGGTAGTCCAGCAAGAACTGCTTGTTGTCATCGACGACCTGCCAAATGGTGTTGAGCGTGGCCGCACTCATGCGGTTGTCCCGTAGCGGTTCGCGCAAAAAGTCAGTGGTGCCATGCGCGGCGTATTCCGTCAACCGGAAGCCGGCCAAGTGGTTCAACGTATCGGCAAAGAGCTGTTCCTTGTCCGTCCACGCCTGTTCCCAAGCGGGTAAGAGGGCGGCCCGGTATTCGGGGTCAGCGTTGCCCAACAGATTGTTGTCGGCTTGTCCAGCAGACAGGGTCAGGGGCTGACCAGCCGCGTCGTGGAAAGGCACGTTGACGGTGGCGACCAATGAGTCGTAGTGACTGCTCCAAGCGGCCTTGCCATCAAGGTTGAGTCGACTGATCAGCGCTTCCGTCTTGTCGTCCAGCAGTTCCTTACCATCGTCGCGCATCTCTTTGAGGTTGAACGCAATCGGCTGAAGTGCCGGTGTGGCAAGCATTGCCGTAAAGTTCGCATCGGGTACTTGGACCAAGACCTTCTTCAACTTGCCACTCACGTTTTCAGCCTGCGTGCTGAGCGTGCGCAGTTCGGCTTCCATCGGGGCCACGTCTGGATTATTGACGTCCGCTGACCCCACGGCTGTGATGAAGATACCCATTTGGCCAATGGCGGCATCGATTTTTTGCAGTTGCGTCATTAATTTAACAAACTGTTGGTAGGCCGGCGCGTCACTCGCGGCGTCCCAGCGGTCTAACAGATCCCCCAACGACGCGATGGCACTTTGCGTCTGGGTAAGCTTTGTCTTCAGTTGTGCGGAATTGATTCCGCCCGGAAATAGTGAATCAAGATCCCAATTTAAAGCGTAGGTCATCAGCGACCCCTCCTAAGAATTAAGTTGTGACCATTATAGCAAACATCATAGGCGTTGCGCTGACTTGAAGAACTTCGTATACTTACCAGTAAGAGAGAATTGAGAAGTTTAGGAGGAAATGAACCGTGAGTAAACGACTGAAACGTTGGCTGATTGCCGGCGGAATTTTGGTGATTCTAATTGTGGGTGGACTGATCGGCGCGAGCTTTTATTTTTATAACATGACAGTGGCGAGTGGCAAGAAGGATTTCGTGGCGCCTGCTAAACCGTTGAAGAAGTCAAATCCGTTGTACGCGCAGAAGAAGTGGTACCAAAACGTGCACAAGTACCGGTGGACGGAAAAGGCCGCGGGAACGAATTTGAAATTAGTGGCCGACTACATTCCGGCCGCCAAAACGACCAAGAAGACGGTGGTCCTGGTCCACGGTTTCGGGTCCAACAAGGAAGCTATGGGTGGCTACGCCGGTATGTTCCACGACTTGGGGTACAACACGCTGATTCCGGATACCCGGGGTCAGGGGCAGAGTCAAGGCAAGGTCATCAGTTACGGCTACTATGAGAGCCGGGATTATCTGAAATGGGTCAACCAGGTCATCGCCAAGCAGGGCCCGCAGTCGCAGGTCGTCTTGTTCGGCGTGTCCATGGGGGGCGCCACGACCATGATGACCAGCGGGTTAAAGACACCGCGGCAACTCAAGGCCTACATCGAGGACTGTGGCTATACCAACGCTGACGCGGAAATCACGTACCAGGCCAAGCAAATGTACAACTTGCCACGCTGGCCGTTGGTCCCACTGACCAGTCTGGTCACGAAGATGCGAGCGGGCTTCTATTTCAAGGACGCCAACAGTGTCGCCGCGGTCAAACGCACTCATAAACCGATGCTGTTTATTCACGGCGGTGCGGATACATTCGTGCCTACGCGGATGGTGTACCAGGTCTACCGTGCCGATGCCGGGCCCAAGCAACTGCTCATCGTTCCAGGCGCCGCACACGCCGCAGCCCTGTCGCATTCGCCTAAGCTGTACACGCAAAAGGTCCGCAAGTTTTTGGCGCAATACATTCATTAGATGCAATAGATTCTAGGCAGCGTAGTGTGTGCTGGCCGCCTTACCGTCCGCCAAACATGGGTCGGAACGCTAGTCGAAGCCAGTTGCTTGCGGCTGTCAGGGGTTCCGCCTGCTATGGGGGACACCTCCAGCCAAAGAGCGGGCTTCCGGTTCGCTTGAAAGCCTGGCAAAAAACGCCAGTCTCTCAAGTCGCCCCACGGTGTAGGCTGAGAAAAAAACTCAGCCTACACCGTCGACACAGCTGGCTCCACCCCTGACCTCCTCCGGCAAGATTGGTTTTGCCCAAGCGTTGTGATTGGCGCGGCTTGCGGATGTAGGTGGTGAGAACGTGGCCAAGTGGGCAATGGTCGTCCAGTGGCGTGGCAAGTAGGCAGCATCGTCAAATTGTGGCAGTATCCGGATTGACGTAAGGTCGCTGATAAGCATCAGTCTCGGCTATGAAGGTATGCTTTCACAACGCTTAGTGGGAGTTAGACTATTGTGGTTGCGGCCACGGTGATGGGCCGTGGTCAACAATCAAACTTGTGTCGCCATGATGGTGACGTGATCCACGATTTCGGTCTTGTTTGGCATTTGGTTATGGGGCCGTTCTGTATTGTCGTTGACCAATTGAGTGTGGCGATATTGACCTGAATCTAGGGTTGTTGACGGAGACAATTGCGCCGGAGGAGGCCAGGGGTGGAAGCGAACTGGAAGTCGCAGGCAAGGTAGTGGGTCATTTGTAAGGTTGTGTCAAGCCTGCATGCAGGTGTCGAGATGTGGGCTGACAGTGGCTAAGGTTGGTTGTCTGCAATGAGTGGGTAATTTGCCAAGTGCTGACCATTCCAATCGTCGCTAGCTTGATTGTGACGGGTTCTTGGCTAAACATCTTGTCGCCGATACCGACCACCGTAGCCGAGAGTGAAGCGAAATCCAGGTTCAGCCGGGGAATTTGCTAGTGACCTTTACTAGCAAATTGGTGACTTTGAGACGTGATTTTCGGCTCAAAGCAAGGGCCGAGACCGGGTTTTGGCTCGGGCCGTCCTCCCCCAGCGTTCCAACCTGGATTTCGCGCAACGGCAGGCGGCCAGTACAAGCACAGTTTCCAGAAAGACTAACGTTTAGTAAAGGAGCACAGTAAACAGAGGAGATGATTGGATGGGACCGACAGTTTCGCGGCAATTTCGGCCCGTCACTGATACCGTCCTGACCCTGGGCGCCACACTGGTCATGGGGATGATCGATGCGGATACATTTCTGAACCACGGCGCAGTCTTCGTGAGCGCGCAAACGGGGAATATGGTGGTCTTCGTGGTGAAGCTAGCCGAGCATGGCTGGGGCGCCGCGTGGGTCAACGTGCCCGTTTGGATCGGGTACTTTCTGGGGTGTTTTTTGGCGCAAGGATTGAGTGAACACCTAGGTCAGGGCAATAAGCGCCGGCAAATGCGGTGGTTGATGTTGCTCGACGTGGGGGCGTACACGGTGTTGGCCAGCCTGCAAACGGCGATTCCGACCCTGTGGCTGATCTTTGGCCTGGGCATCGTGGCCGGCTATGAGCTGACGGTCTTTCGCCAGGTCGGGGGTATCGGCATCAACAACGGCATCATGACCGGGAACACCAAGAACCTGGCGACAGCGACCTACCGTGCCTGGTTTGACGGCGACCGTGTGGCCCGCAGCAAGCAACGGCGCATCGCTATCGTCTTGGCCACGTTTATTTTAGGCTGTGGCGTGGGGGCCCGGTTGGCGACGTTGACGCCGCTGGGTGTGCTGTGGATTGCGACGGCGCTCAAGTTGATTTTATTGGCCTGGTTGTTTGTGCCAGCGGCAATGGAAAATCCGGACAGATGATTGGTTGGGTTGTGGCCACAAGTAGCGTATAATTAACGAGATAAGTGACCAATCCACCCGGCGAGTCGTCGGGACTGAAAAACTAAGGAGCACGATCAATTTGCTAAATACAGGACTCATCATCGGTCTACTACTGATTGGGTTGCTGGTCGGCTATCTGGTGCGCCGTCACAAGCATCGTCAGGAGCTCCTGGCGGTCCAAGAACAGGCTCGGGGGATCATTGCCCAGGCCAAGACGAAAACGCAGCAGCGCGTGGCTAAATTAAACGCTGAAGCCCAGCGTGACACATTAGCCTATCAGCAGTCAGTTAAAGATGAATTGACCGAACAAAAAAATGACATTGCTGTCAGAGAACAACGGCGGCAACAACGCGAACAGTTACTGGGCCAAATGAGTGTCCGGTTGGACGACCAAACGGCGATGCTAGACGAACGCAGTCAGAGTAACCGCGACCAGCGCCAGGCTATTCATGGCTTGAGAGACGACGCCGCGGATTTGCGGACGACGCGTGACGAGACGTTGGCCGATCGCGCCGGCATGGATGATGCGGCGGCCAAGGACCACGTGTTGCAAAACACGGAATTAGCGTTGAAACGTGACCGTGACATTGAGATCAAGGCCCTCAACGATAACGCCGTGGCCAACGCTGAAAAATGGGCCAAGGACGTGGTGTTATCCGCCACGGAGAGCGGTCCGCAAGACTTACCCAAGGAACACATGGAACATACCGTGACCGTACCTAACGGCGAGATTCGTAGTAAGATCATCGGCCGCGATGGCCAGCACATCCGCTTGTTGGAAACGTTGACTGGGACCGACCTCATTTTCGTACCGGATGACAACACCACGTTGTTTATCAGTACGCACGATCCGATTCGTCGAGAAGTCGCCCGGTTGGCATTGACCAATTTGGTTGCCAGTCGGCGCATTTCGGCGAACCAGATCGAAACGCAGGTGGAAAATGCCCAACGTGACGTCAACCACAGCCTCTGGGAGACCGGTGAACAGACCGTCAGCCTGCTGCACGTGGGCTGGATGCATCCCGACTTGATGAAGCTGATTGGCCGACTCAAGTACCGGACCAGCTATGGGCAAAACGTCTTGCTGCACTCGATCGAAGTGGCTCAACTGACCGGAGCCATGGCAGCGCGCTTGGGGTACAACACCCGGTTAGCACGACGCGCCGGACTCTTGCATGATATCGGGAAAGCCATCGACCATGAAGTCGAAGGCACCCACGTGGAAATCGGGACGGAATTTGCCCAGAAATACGGCGAAGACGACGTGGTCATCAACGCCATTGCGGCGCACCACGGGGATGTCGAGAAGACGTCGCCGCTGGCTGATCTGGTGGCGGCAGCCGATGCCGTTTCCGGTGCGCGGCCGGGTGCGCGGAGTGAATCCGTAGAAGACTACATCAACCGGTTGCGGGCCTTGGAAAAGATTGCCAACGATCAGGAGGGTGTGGCCGAAAGCTATGCCATCCAAGCCGGCCGGGAACTGCGAATCATCGTCAAGCCTAAAGAGCTGGATGATAAGGCCGCAGCTAACCTGACGCAAGAGGTGGCCCAACAGATCGAAGCCACGTTGACGTATCCTGGTAAGATCAAGGTCACCACGATTCGCAAGTCGACCGCCGTGGAATACGTCGGCGACGAAAAGAAAAAAGCCAAAAAGAAGAAAAAGAAAAAGGCGGCTAGTGCGAGCTAGGCTGCCTAAAACGAAATCCGCTGCGACGATGCCTGATAGACATCGTCGTAGCGGATTTTTTGTACAAACTGATTGATTGTAACATCAATATTCTGATTGTAACATCACGATGTTACAATCGAAGAATAGCTGTTACAATCATGGCGAAGGCGGGGTGTCAGCTGGAAAATCCGATTAGACAATTGGTCAAAGAATTTCGCATGAACGCAGGCGTGCAACTCAAATTAGAAGCGAAAAAAGGTTATCCTTGCCCAGCCACGCAACGGTGGTGAAGTAAGGATAACCTTTTTTGATGGCGTATTAATGACGCGGTTCGTTGATAATTGTGAAATTGGCATTGGCCGTTGCGTCGATCACCGGATGTTCCTGCAGGTAGTCGGCGATGATCTCGCTCATGGCACCTTGGCTTTCGGCGACGATCTTATCGGCACTGTACATGCTGTAGTGGCCGCCACCCACGGCCCGGTACTGATTCAACACGATGCGTAGCGGTTGGTCTGGCATCACGGGTTGGCCGTGATAGCTCAGGTGCTCCACGCGTTGACCAACGGGGTTGGCAACGTTGAGGGTGTAGTCGATACCCTCATACATGTCGTAGTTGTACTGCCGGTGTTTGGGGTGAATGAAGGCGGGGTTCACAATGATGTGGCCGTCTTCGTTACTGAAGTAGCGGGCACTGACCTCGAGGGCCGCCCGCAGATCTGCCCCGGTGATGTTTAAGAGGGACAGACCGTTGGGATAGACGTAGTTGGTCATGATATTGCGCATGGTGATGGGATTTTCGAAGCCGCGCGCTTCATTGTTGAAGAGGGCCGTGGCGGAAATGTCCGCGCCCATCGTGGCCATTTGGACCTTTTGTATGAATTCAATGTAGGGCGTCTCGTGAATTCGGGCATCAAAGGGATCGTCAAAGGTCATGTCGCCCTTGATGTGGCCGAGGGGTTGGTCGAGCCAATGCCCCACGGCGTCGTTCAAGCCGCTAGCCGCGTTGAGGACCTTTTGATCCAACGGGGCCTCTTGGGCGGAGACCAGTTCGGAGTGGTGCTGGACCACGGTCACCTTTCCTTGGTCGTCGCGGTCGAGGTCTAGCGTGATTTTACCAACGGCCTGACCCCGGAAACCCGGTTGGGTCGTGGGAATGTCAAAAACGTCGGTGGCCAGTTGCCGATGCTGATGGCCGGTCACCAGGGCATCGATGCCCGGAATGGCCTCTAAAATGTGGTAGGCTTCGTTTTCGCCGACGTGAATGTCATTAGGCTGACCAGTGGTCAAATCGCGCTCAAACCCGCCGTGGTAGCACACAATGACCACGTCTGCCTGTTCACGGATGATGGGCACGTATTTCTTGGCCGCAATGAAGGCCGATTCAAATTGGAGGCCACTGATGTTCGTGGCCTTTTCCCATTTGTAGACGGCTTGGGTCGTCAGTCCCAACACGCCGATCTTGATGCCGTCTTTTTCAATAATTTTGTACGGCTGGCCGTATTCGGGGTCACCGTTTGCATCTAAAATATTGGCGCATAAAATCGTGCGTTTGGCATCACGAATCGCGGCCTGAAGGTATTCCTGGCCGTAGTTGAATTCATGATTGCCGAGAATGCCGCAGTCATAATCAATTTGATTATAAATGTTGATCAGCGGCTGCGGGTCGCGGGTGGGCTGGACTCTGGCCACGTAGTAAGCCAAAGGTGAGCCTTCCAAAAAGTCCCCGTTCTCAATGGTCACCACGGGGCCTTGTTCCTTGGCAGCGGCTTGCTCGCGGGCGATGACCGTGGCCGCGCGGGCCAGCCCAAACCCTTGGTGGCTCCCCTTTTTCACATAGTTCGTGGGGAAAACGTACCCGTGGGTATCACTTGTCGATAAAATTGTCAGCTTCATTGTAATGTCACCCTCCAATAGGAAGTCTGGCTGGCCACGGGTCACGTAGACCAGTTGCTGGCAGACCGTTCGCGAAAAGACGCCGAATCTTTAACGTGTTAAAGAAATTATAAGCTAGTTTGGGTTGTGTGTAAATTTTAGCTGGCTAAAATCGTAAAAAATTGTGAAATTTCTTCCCCAAAACGATTCCGGGTGGTAAAAAATAGCGTCTGGCAACAGTGTGCCTCAAGTCCGCCTTACCGTTCGCTAGCGATGGGGTGGAACGCTGAGGGCGCCGGGTCGAGCCAAGGGACGGTCTCAACCCTCAAGTTAGAGCCGATAGTCCGCGTCTCCAACTTACCAGTTCCCTAAGCGTCGTAACCCGTGCCGCTAAGGGAACTCACGGCTACGGTGGTGGTTGCCAGCGATAAGTAGTGTTGACATGTCAGGTGTACAGCCATTTTAGGTGAGTATTCGGCTGCCTGGATACATCAATTTTCGCCAGTGTTAATCAGAAATTATGCCGACAATTGCTTTGAAAATTGGACTTCTAAGTGATTAGATGCCAAAAGTCTAGTGGGGCCAATCAGCTAAGCCGCCGTAGTTAAACGGACACCGTCGGGTAATTAAGGCCAGCTAACTGGGTCGATAGTCATTGAGTACCAACTGTCCCCGGTGACCTGGCGCTTATCGGTGTGGGTCAGATATGACTGTAGTACAACTGTTGCCAAGGGCTGAACTGATTGATGGTTAATTATCTTTGTAGCCGGGAGTTCGCCAAATATGAGCTCAGCCGTGGGAGTTCCCTTAGCGGCATGATTCTTGCCGGTTAGGGAACTGGCGATTTTGAGACGCGTTTTTCGGCTCAAAGTCGAGGAGACGAGACCGCTTTGTGGCTCGTCCCGTCGCCCACCGCGTTCCGGCTCATATTTGGCGAACGGTAGGCGGCCAGTTTGGACTGTGCGGCTGTAAACAACCAGTTTTGAAACGCGGGCTTCGGCTCAAAGCGAGGACGAGACCGCTCTGTGGCTCGACCGGTCCGCCCACCGCGTTCCGGCGCCTACTCGCGCAACGGCAGGCGGCCAACTAAAACCAGGTTCATGGTAACAAAAAACGGCGGCCAGGCCTTGATTGCCTGCGTCGTCGCTTAGAGAATAACGTATCTTACGTTTGGAGTGGGCTGGTTGCAGTAGCAGTGCCGCCCGTTTTTACTTGGAGGAGTAAAATTGGTAACTTATTCGTTTGTTTTAGTCGTAAGTTATAAATTCACTATACCAACAAATTGTGAAGAAAATGTGACGCGAATATTACAATCACACCGGCTTTGCACAAACTCGTTCAGGGGCAACACAATTAAAACCAGTGATTCGTCACGGTCAAAATCACGTCGCCACGACACCTAAACGTGGTGGAGAGGAGATGGCTTTCGATTAGTCCGTGCCAGCATTTTCCTGCATGTACAACATTTGGTCGGTCGAAATTTGCTGGTACAGTTCGTCGGCCAGGGCGGGGGACAGAAGGTTGGCACTACGCTGTTGCCGAATATAAGTGTACTCATATTGGAAGGCCTGAATGAACAGCTCGCTTTCCATGTCCGTGGTTTCCTTGGAAACGAAGCGGCGGTGACGGGCATTGTAATAGTTGCGGACCGCATTGACTTCGGTTTGGTTGTCGACACTGGAGACGTCATTTAAGAAATTGGCCACATTGTTGTAGATGTCCGCTTCAATAGTCAAAAAGTTTTCCCGACGTTTGGCGTCAGCCTGCGGATCACGTTTCGGTCGTTTGGTCGGCAATTGCTGCTCCTGTTGGATGCGTTGCTCCTGCAGGCGCGCCTGTTCGGCCGTGTGCGGCGTCTGGGCCAACCGTTGCCGTTGTTGGGCAATGCGCTGGTCGTGGTGCCGACGCCGGCCAACCATGTGGGTGAGTCGGTGCCCCACGAAACGGAACCACAGGGTGAGGTTGACGAAGGGGTTGTTGCTGCTCATCTGTGTCTTGAGAACCAGCATGCGGACGTAGCGGTTCGCGTAGCCAGCGGGGATGACGCCTTGGTCGGCCAGGTCTTGGACCGTCTGAACCTCAATCTCAGTCGCCTGGTTCAGGAGCTCACGGACCTTGTGTTTGTCCGGTCGGTCCGCGGTTGCCTGACTATTTAGGACTTCAATTACGGCTTGTGTCGCGCTAGGCACGTCCGGGTTTTCTTGGACCAGTCGCTCACTGGCGTAGGCCACCAGGGCTTTACGCTGCTGTAGCGCCTCGGCGGGATCCACGGCCGTTTTCTTGCTGGGGAGGACTAGTGGCAAAATAATCGTTGGTACTAACAGACTCAAGATGATGACGACGGCGGCCACGAAGATCAGTGAATTGCGAAATGGAAAGGCGTGGCCATTTAACGTCAACGGGAGCGAGAAGGCCATGGCCAACGTAATGGTCCCGTGGACGCCGGAGAGGGCCCCAACGAGCGCGTTGGTTCGCCGCTCGTGGGCCTTAGAGCGAATCAAGGCCCAGTCGAAGCGAATCCACAGGTAGCGTAGCCCGAGCATGACTAAGTACAAGACGACGGCCAGGAAAATTAGGCTGGGGAGTGTCTTGGACGTGTCTTGTTGAATATTTACCCAGACTGTTGGCAGTGAAACGCCCAGTAAAACGAAGACGAAGCCGTTTAAAATGCTGGTCAGAAAATGCCAGGTCGAGCGCGTGACCAGTTGGAGTTGTGTACTGGACAAGCGCAGTTGAGTGGTGGAGAGACTGTACATCAAGCCGGCGGCCACCACCGCTAAGATACCTGAGAGGCCGACATGTTCGGCGGCTAAATAGATCAGGAAGGGGACTAACACGTCGTAAGGGATGATGACGCTGGCGGAATCCTTGCCACTGCGGACCAGGAAGACCCGCGCCCAGACGGCTAGTACGCCAAGAACGATCCCAATCAACAGGCCACCGAAGAAGACGACTAAGAAGTGCTTGATGCCACCACCAACGGAAAATTTACCGGTGGTGAAGGCGGTCAAAGCCAGGCTGAAAGCGACCAAACCAGAGGCGTCGTTGAAGAGTGATTCGCGCTCGAGCATGCCCATGACGCGTTCGGGGACCGCCATGTTGGTGGTGATGGAGCTGACGGCCACGGCATCGGTCGGTGTGACGATGGCGGCCAGCGCAAAGGCCAGCGCCAACGGTAGAGTGGTCAGGATGGCGTGGCTGAGGTAGCCCATTAGAATCACGGTCAGGATGGCAAGAATCACGGCCATCGACATGACGGACCCCACGTTCCGCCGGAGTTCCTGCGCGTTGGCATTGCGGCCATCATAGAACATTAATGGTGCAATGATCAGCAGCATGAACACCTCTGGTTCCAGGACAAAGTGGTGGTACAAGGGAACCAGTGACAGGATCGCCCCGGCAAAGATTTGGTAGAACGCTTGTGGGATCGCCGGAAAATACGGGTAGACCGTATTGGCCACGATGGTTGCCAGCACAAGCAAGAGGACGGCATAGAAGACTTCCAAAATAATCCCTCCAGATGAGTTTATTCGTTACCGTTTATTCTACGCTAGTCGTTAAGAAAGTGGCGGAAAAGTTCTTGGGAAATTTAACGCTCAAGGTTTTAACCAATTTCAGCAAAATGGTTAGACGATTTACTGAGGACGAGAATGATTTATTGAATAAAAATGCGAATGGATTGGATATACATACATTTCAACGAAAAAGAGACGCCTGGCTGGATAGTTTGTAAAAATTAATAACTTATCAGCAGATAATTGGTCAACGGGTAGAACCTTGTGACGGCGTAGCGAGCCGATATGGTGGCTATTTTCTGGATTTATCACAAAGCCATTTGCTCACATCACAATGGTTGGGACCCACAACCAACCCACTAAGAAATGTGGGGGATTATTTAGAAAGTTTCCAAAAAAGGTTGATTATTCATTCAATTGTGGTAACATATAAGTTGGTTCTACTAGATGGTTCAATGAATTGTTTAGGCGAGCTTAGTTACGTTGTCTGTTATCGTTACTCAATCCAACGATAAGGAAGTGCTGAATATGATCAATTTGTACATTGCACCAAGTAGCGCATCCAGCCGGAAAGCACGCGCTTGGCTGAAGGAACACGACATTGCGTTTAGAGAACGGAATATCAAGTCCAAGCCATTGAATGCAGCTGAGGTTAAACAGATCTTACGCTTAACCGAAAACGGTAGTGAAGACATTATTTCTACGCGTTCCAATGTGTTTAAGGAACTGCACGTAGATTTAGATAGTCTGTCAGTGAGTCAACTGGTTGATTTGGTTGTGAAGTACCCAGATCTGATCAAGCGGCCAATCATCTTTGATGACAAGCGCTTGGAAGTTGGCTACAACGAAGAAGAAATTCGCCGGTTCTTACCACGTGAAGTGCGGACGGCAGAATTGCACCACTTGGAATCACAATTAAGCTCATAGATCGGATCGATCAGTTCTCGGGGGAGTGCTGGTCGGTTTTTTATTGAAATAATTGTAAAACGTTCGAAAAAATAGTGCTCATGACTTGTGGTTGACCACAGGTGATGAGCACTATTTGTTTACGGTCATCTTAAATGCTGAAACCACAGATTGTGGCTTAGTGACTGGCCTTTAAATAACTTTTTGCCATGTGTGCGTAGCCTAATTGTTCCAAGGTCTCGACAATCGTGGCCTGAATCGTCCCAGTCGCAACGACGTCAAACCCCGCGAGCTGCGCGACAATGAGGCTCTCCACCCGATGAACGACGGTTGGGTCGTTGGTGAGGGCGGCCAGCGCCGCGTGAATCTTACGTGAATTAAACGGCGTGTGTTTTCCGTTAGGGGTTTCCACGGTCAGGCCGGTAGGGTCCACTGTCGCCTGAGATCTTCTGATAACGTCCATCGTCTTTAACCCTCCTAGGTTTTACGACTTCTTTAAGCGCGCGAAAGGCACTTGCCGAAAAAAGCCTGTACAACCATGGTACGATGAATTCAGAAAAATTACAACTAGATATAGGGGCAATTTTAGCTAAAATTCTACATATGGTAGGGAAACCACAGAGTGTGGTCCGCTAGTTTTTCCGTTAGATACCCTTGAGCGTTTCTTGGGCGTGAATCTCTTGGGCTAGGATGGCGTTGGTTGGGGCAGGCACGTGCAGTTGCGCGCCTAATTTTGCCACGTAGCCGTTGAGAAAATCGATCTCGGTCGGCCGTTGATGGGCCATGTCCTGGTGCATGGATGGGTAGTGGCCGCCGTTGGTCTCCGGTGAGAATTGCGCGGCAATCAGGTCGGTGACCGCCTGCGCGCTGAAGGTAATGCCCGCTGCCGTGGCCACGGCCTCAAACTCATTGAGGACTGCATCGTTAAGCGCGCGCCAGTTCGGTAGCGCACCGAATTCGCCGATATTGCAGTCGAACAGCGTGCAGTAGGTGTTGAGCACACTGTTGAGGCCGGCTTTTTTCCAAATGGCGGCCATGACGTTGTCGGCTTCGCTAGCGTTCAAGCCAGCGCCGTTTAGCGTGGCCAAGAGCCCAGGTAAATCGGCAAATTCAGTGGGCACGACGGCCTGTAGCGAAATGCTCCCGGTCCCCGTTACCTTGATGTGGCCCGGCCCCGGCATCCCGGAAGACCAAACCGTCGTCCCGACCACGATTTGCTGCTTGGGCACGTGCCGTTCAATGGTTTCGACGTTGCCAATCCCGTTGGCCAGCGTTAAGACCATGGGATGGGTGGCCAAGATACCGCTGATGTCTTGCAACATCTGGTCCATCTGCATGGCTTTCGTAAAGAGGATGACTAGGTCAAATTCCCCGGTCACCGCTTGTGGTGCCGCTGCTGGTAGATGGTAAACGTGGTCGGTCCCATCATCGGTCGTTACTGTCAGACCATGTTGATTGATCGCCGCAACGTGGTCCGCCCAGTTGTCGATCAACGTGACCTGGTTGCCAGCTGATTGAAGCTTAACGCCAAACCGGCTACCCATGGCGCCAGCACCTGCAATCGCAATTTTCATGTGAAATTCACTCCTTTTAGTTGTCTTAGGTTCAGTGTAGCAGGTTTCACCGCGGCCGTGGGAAAAAAGCTGCCGATCGTGATTGACATTAGCCGGCCACTAGGCTAAGATGTAAAACAATTATTTGATGAGAAAATAATGAGAAAATACATAACGGGAGTGATGCGTATGGCAAAGGGTGTTAGTGCTCAGGATCTATTCAGGTTAAAATCGGTGACGCAACCGCTAGCCACGGGGAGTCAGGTCGTTTTCGTGGAAAATGGCATTGATGAAGCTACCAATGATTATCGTGCGCAGGTCAGACGACTTGACGCGGCTGGCTATGTCCAAACGCTGGCGGTCAACGGTCGGTTGAACGTCCAGCCAGTAGTGGCGGGCGACCAGCTCTTTTACGCGGCCAACGTTGCTGATGCCAAAGCGCAATTATTTCAGGTCGGTGTGACGGGCGGCGAGCCGAAATTGGTGACCACGACCAGTCCAGCCGAAGCCGTAAACACGGTATTGGCTTCCGCAGACGGTCGTAGTGTGTTCTTCAAGACCACTGAAACGGCCGAACAGCCCAAGCTGCCGAGTCCGCAAAAATTCCCGCAGACCCGCCACGTGGAACGGCTGATCAACAAGGCTGATGGCTACGGCTGGTTGCCGCTGAACGTGACGTACCGGTTGCGCCGCTACCAGCCAGCGACCGGTGTGGTGGACGAGCTCTTCCAACAGGGCGTGGACTTTAGTCTGACCTCTGTCAGCGACGACGGTCAGGCGGTCACGATTTTACAAGACGACCAGCCCAACAATGACCGGGATTTTGCTCACGGCGCGTATCGCTTTGACGTGGTCACCCGGCAGCTTACGAACCTCACGGCCAGCTTTGCCCACGGCCATTTTGACGACGCCACGCTCTCACCAGATGGTCAACAAGTGGCATTGATTGGTGATGACGGGGCGTTTGGCCGCCATACCGTGGCCAATCTGTATTTGGGCGACCAAGCTGGTCAGCACGTGACCAACCTGACCGCTGAGTTGCAGGCCGACCTCGCCCCAGAATTTGCCGGTGATTTTGTCCAGCAGGCTGGTGGCAAACTGGTCCGGTGGCTGACCGCCGATAAGGTTGTCTTTGCGGCGTGCTTCCATGCGCACAGCCAACTCTACGTGGGCGATGCGCAGGGCGTGAAGTTAGTCGATGACACGGCGCGGCAGATCGTGGACTTCACGGTCGTTGACGCCCAGACGGTGGTACTGGCCGTTTCCTATCAAGACCAGCCAAGTGCCTTGGTTAAATTAGATTTGGCAAGCGGCCAGGAGACCGAGCTGTATGACCCGAACGCCGCTTACGAAGACACCCACGAATTTGCTCACCCGCAACGCTTTGACTTTCAAGCCGCAGACGGTCAGGCGTTAGAAGGCTGGTATTTACCGGCCCAAACGAACGCTGCTAAGCAACCCGTCTTACTCTATGTCCATGGTGGCCCGCATGCCAACTATGGGGAGACGTTCTTTTATGAATTTCAGGTCCATGCCAGCCGCGGCTTCGGCGTTGTCTTCTTCAATCCGCGCGGCTCTACCAGTTATGGGCAGGACTTTGAGGGCCACGTGAACGGTCATTATGGTGAGGACGACTATACGGATGTGATGACCGGTTTAGATGAAGCGTTGGCGAAATTTCCACAGCTGGACCCTGACCGACAATACATTGCCGGCGGCTCCTATGGCGGCTTCATGACGACCTGGGCCGTCGGGCATACGCATCGGTTTGCGGCGGCCGTGGCCCAACGCGCCGTGACCAACTGGATCAGCCTCTTTGGGACCAGTGACATTGGATTTTACTTTAACCCAGAGGAACTCACCACGGACCTGTTCGATGAAGGCGGCGCCGCGGCGTACTGGCGGCAATCTCCGCTGGCTTACGCGCCTAACGTGACCACACCGATTCGCCTGCTACACGGCGAGTGGGACATGCGTTGTCCCATCAGTCAATCGGAAGAGTTCTTCACCGCGGTCAAGCGCGCCGGTGTCGACGCGGATCTGGTCCGCTACCCGCAAAGCTTCCACGGCATCTCGCGGGGTGGCCTGCCTAGCCTGCGGATTCAGCGGCTGGACGACATGACGGATTGGTTCACGGCTCATCCTTCTGTGACTGCGGACAAATAGACTGGTTGTGCTGGCCGCCTACCGTCCGCTAGAGATGAGTTGGAACGCTGAGGGCGCCGGTCCAAGCCAAAGAGTGGTCTTGGACCTCAATTTGAAGCCGGTAACCCACGTCTCCAAGTTGTCAGTTTTCTAAGCGGCAAGAATCATCCCGCTAAGAAAACTCCCACAGCTGAACTCATCTCTAGCGGACTCTCGGCTACACAGGTGATTAACTTCCAATTGTGTTGGCCCTTACAGTCGTTGATAAGTTTCAGCCGGAGTTCTTGTGATGATCCGGAATTCTTGGTAACCGCCAATATATGGTAGTTGTAAACTATTTTTGTAATCTTTCAATAAGTACGAACTGAATCTGAAATTAAAGGAGCTTGGGATAATCCTGAGCTGCTGCTAAAGGGAGGGATTATGATGAAAGAGCTCCTAAAGTATATTTTAGATTTATGTAAGGGGTTCGCTATTATGATTGTCTTGTTGACTTGGAATCTTCAGAATTTTCAAGGCCATTGGCGAATTCCGATAACGAAGTTTACCGTCTGGGTACTTTTGAGTTGGTTACTTTTGTATCCAGGGCTACGAAAGGCGTACCATTTCTTGTACAGCAAAAACGGGAGTGGAATAGAATCTTACAAAACCAGATCGATGAAAATGCACCATCAAGATATTGCCAACAGTCATAAGGATCGTAGATGGACGACCAATGGTGTAGTTGCAAATCCTTGGGAATACAATCAAGCATATACGCAAAGTACAGATGAAATTTTAAATCCAATTTTTGTTTTTTGTGAACATTTATGGATAACCTTTTTGTTGATTATCTTTGGACCGCTCATTTTCGTTTTCCGCATGGTGGTGAAATTATATAGAAATTTAGCTAGTAAACATTAACTGATGGATGGCAGAAATCAAAATCGAACATGGCTATGACAAGAGTTGGTCCAAAAATTTTGAAGCCATGGCGCTCCAAGGGGCACTTACGCTCTTCTGCGCCAACATCAAACGGATTCAGAAATTAACTAACGCGTAGTGCTAGTAATGTAATATTTCAAGAATTGAATAACAAGCTTAAGTCCTAATGCATGCAAAAAGCCCGCATTTGCGGTAACTTCTATGGCGACGAAACCAAG
>NZ_JAMXAZ010000007.1:0-142251 GCF_024718525.1 Levilactobacillus yiduensis | reverse complement strand
AAGTTTGAGCAAGGCGTCCCCTTGTCTCGTCAACTAAAGGAATGGCAAAGAATGGGCGTTCAGCTTTCTGAGGCAACTTCGGCAAACTGGGTCATTAAGTCTGGAGAAATCATGGAGCCGTTGTACAACTTAATTCGTGAACGACTAGTTGAACAACCCTACCTTCAGGGCGACGAAACGCCGATGCAGGTGCTCAGAGAACCCGGAAAGGCGGCCACATCCAAGTCTTACATGTGGGTGATGCGGTCGGTCAGAAAATCATCTAAGCAAGCCGTTCTGTACGCTTATGGTGATACACGATCTGGCGCATTTGCCGAAAACCTCTATCGAGGTTTTACGGGGGTACTTCAATGTGACGGCTATGCTGGTTATAACGGACTAGATGAAGCAGTCATACGAGTTGGTTGCTTTGCCCACCTCCGTCGGAAGTTCTACGAAGCAGCATTCGTCAACGGAAAGATAATTATGAGTCGTCCACTCAAGCTATTAGACGAAATGTTTGCGCTAGAAAAAGAATGGAAACAATGGTCGCCTCACTCACGACGACGGCAGCGACGGCGACACCTGCTTAAGTTGGTGAGAAAGTTTTGGTCATGGATTGATCAAGCAGACGAATTACCAAAAAGTCGGCTGGGTAAAGCCATCACTTACGCACGGAACCAACGAGTAGCGTTAAACCGAGTTCTCAACTATGGAGCGGTAGATTTCAGCAATAACGCCTCCGAGCGAAACATGAAGAGCTTTGTGATTGGTCGAAAAAATTGGCTTTTTAGTACTAGTCCTGCCGGAGCTAAGGCTACGGCAATTTGGATGACGCTAATTGAATCCGCTAAGGCTAATGGCATCAACCCACGCGACTACGTGACTTACTTATTAAATGAAATGCCACAACTCCCAGATTTTGCGAAAAAAGAAGATCTGGAAGCTTATTTACCATGGAATTATCAATCGAAGCTTGATAGTGACGAAGAACTCAATGTCATAGCCGCTTAAGGCATGGAAGAGATGGCCCGTCCTCAAAAAACGAGGACGGGCCATCTCTTTTTAAATTATATTTCAATACGGTCAGTTATTAGGTGCTTACGGAGAATTTGAGAGGTTCAATTCATTTACGAATTGGGCCTCTTTTTTGGACCCGGATATTAAATTCAATTTGTATTCTGTAGTGGAAGTTGGTCCAATTGCGGTAGCCGTAGGCGGTGCGTTTGATCTGTTTGATTTTGCGGTTCACACCCTCGATTGGACCATTGGAGAGTGAACAGGTTGTCATATTTTTGATGAATTGCTTTTTATGAATAAAGGTTTTGATGGTTGTTAGAAGTTGAGGACTAACGTTCTCAACTTCTCCTAAGGCCTTAATAAAGGCTGGATAGTCACGGTTACGAATAGCTTCTACGAGGTCATGGGCTGAGAAGTAAGTACGTGTGAGAACTTCACTTAGGCTTAGGCCTTTCGAAACAAGTTGTTCTTGTGTGTAATGGTCTTTGAGGTGCGAGAACCACTGTGTTTTGCTCTTCTCGAGGTCTTCATAGCTCATCAGATAGAGTCGCCAGTAATACTTGAAAATACGGTACTCAGGGGTGTCTTTGGGAAAGTTCTTCATCACTTGTACGCGAGTCTGGTTCAATGATCTCAAAGTCATTTGAACCAAGTGAAAATTATCGGCGATGATGACAGCGTTTGGGAAGATAGCGTGAATGATTGACTGATATTGAGAATTGAAGTCCATGACGATTTGGGTGACTTTTTCTCGGTTCTTCAAGTCATAGTGATTCAAGAAGAATTCTTTGATTTCTTTATTTTTTCGTCCTGGTAAAATAGTGACGAGATCATGCTTCTGAGCGTCAATGGCGATGAAGCTCATTTGATTACCTGTAGACCGAAATTCATCAATGCATAGAGAGGCTGGTAACCCGTTGTAGGCAGGTTGCGTCTGCTTACCCAACACTGCTAGCTGACGGCTTACAGTGTTGGTTGAGACGTTATATTGCGAGGCAATGCTGGCCATTGTCCGATCTTCGGTTAGACTTCCGGTAATACCATGTAGGACGTTCCGTGAAATCTGATGTTGGCCCTCTACGACAGTGGTTTGTGCCATCTTAGTGTGACCGCAGTGCTTACAGAGAAAGCGTTGTTTCCGTAAGATTAATAGGGCCGTCCGTTCGCTAATATTGGGAATCCTAATGTTGACAGTCTTAAAGCCATTCTTAACGATTTCATGTTTGCCACATCGTGGGCAAACACTAAGGTTGTACGAAAGGTCCGCGTAAATGCGCAAAGCATCACGTGATTTATCCGAGACCCTAAAGTTCTTAATATTTTGGTCTTTAATTTGTAGAAGATTTCTTGTAAACTGTTCTTGGGACATGTTGTCATTCTCACTTTCAATTGGTTTTAGTCGACTATGTTGTTGTGGGGCAATGTGCCCCTTTTATTATACAAAAAATGATGTCGACAGATTTCTCTATCAACACCAAATATCATAGAACCCTTTTTTGGTATCTAACGGGAAATGTAAAACGACTGAGCAGCGCTGCCCCGTCGCTGCTCAGTCGTTTAGCCAGTATGTGGGCAACAACACTAGAATTTAAGGGAGGCCTGCTTTAGTGAGGGGCCTCCTTTGGGACCGACGAAAAAGAGCCTGAGGCAGTGGCCTCGGCTCTAGTAGTTTACTGGTTCTGCTGAAGGTAGTGACTCAGGCGTTGGTCGTGGGCGTAGATGTAGAGGCCCTTGACACCACGTTTCATTAAGACGTTGATGGAATTTAAAATCAGACGTTGCTTAATGGCTTGTAGCTTCTGTGGATCTAAGTCATCACGACGTTTGAAGGCCTCGACGTCCGTGTAGCGGTCGAGATGGATGACCAGGTGATCGTGGTCGTCTAAGCCAATTGGTGGGCCTAAGATGATGCCGACGTAGTTCAGGTCAAATCCCTGGCAGGTGTAAATGGACCCGACCTCATCGATGGTTTGTGGCAGTTCTGCCCAAGGCGTTGTCGTGTAGTTGTACTGATCCCAGGGCAGGTGGAAGGCGCCCTCCGTGATGTAGTGCTTGCCGCCATCCAGCGTGGACGGGTAGCCGGAAGTCGACACGATGCGTGACAGACCGACTTTCTGATTACGGGATACGATGGCCTGACGCATTTTTTCGGCATCCGCAAAGACGCGCAGGTCATAGTTAGCTCCGCCAGAATGGGGCAGGGGCCGCAGTCGCTGGTGAGTGAAGTCGTTGATCCAGCGCACCAGCTCATCGTTGGCCTGCATGCGAAATTGGTGGGTGAGGCGATACGTCTCGTGGGGGACTGGTGCCATCAAGGCTTCCAGCCGCTGCTCGGTCCAGTAACTTTTGAGGCGTAGTACCTGGGTCTCGTCAAAGACCACGATAATAACCTTGGTCGTGGCCATCAAGGACGTTAGTTGATTGTGACCATAGAAATTGTTGTAGTGGTCCGGTTGGGAGAGCAGTAAATGTGCCTCGTCAATGACCAGCACGTCGGCGTGGCGCTTGCCCTGACTAATCTGGTTGATCAGCGAGGTGGGTCGTTGGATGTCCTTCTTAAAGAGGTGCGGTTGGTCACCCGCGATCTCACGATAGACCTTGAGAATTTCTGGATGGTTGACCAGTAAGTAGTTTTCCGTTCCGGCTAACGGGCTGGTCGATTGCGTTCTGGCAGCCTCTTGAATGCGGTTGAACAAGTGGGCTAGGACCACGCTTTTACCGGTTCCTGCGTCACCATAAACGGCGAACATGGCGGGGCCGGGCTGATTGAGGTGGGTCGTGGTAAAGGTAAAGATCCGGTCGACCAATTTGACTTGGTCCGGTGTTAAGGGCAGCAGCGGTGAGAGCTTCGTCGTTGCTGCATTGGCATGAGCAGTGAACAAATCACCACGACCTTTCTAAACAGAATACGCCCATTGTACCGCGAATTTCCGGCCAACGAAACCATTTGGACGACAAAAAAGCCGGAACGGCAACGTCCCAGCTACATTAGCTATTATTTTTCGTCAGCGGTCACTTGGTGATAAGATGCGCTGTGGAAATGGTTGGCGCTAACGGCGTATGGATCAAACGGCGCAAAGGCCGGTGAGTGACGCCACAGTGCGTAGGCATCGCTGTCCGCCCAAATGGTGAGCAGCACGTACTCATTGGCGTTCTTTTCTTTGGTTAACACGTACATCGCGGTCATACCACTGGGGAGACCGTTACTAGCCAAGCGGTTGGCCTTGGCATCAAAGACTTTCGCCGTATCTTGATCAAACGTGAAGTATTTGAAGCTGAAGAAGCCTTGCCACTCGGTGGACCCTTGGTGGAGTTGGACCCGATAGGCCAGACCACCGTTAAAGACAGTCGGTTGACCAGAGACATCCACCAGTTGCAGACCTTCATCGGCATCGGAGCCGGCCATGAGAATCATTTTTCGGTCGGGGTTCTCCGCAATGATCTTGTCTAACAAGTCCTTGCTACCAAAAGTTGTTGCTAATTCATGAAGCATGCTCATCCCTCCTGACTAGTTTGTTACCTTTATTATAAGGTTCTTCTGAAAAAAAGCGAAACGTTTACACTTTCTAACTGCCGCGCTAAACTGAAGATAAATGGATTAAGAAAGGATGATTCTTGTGAAATTGACAGTGCTTGGGTGTTACGGAGGTTATCCGCACAACGGCGTGGGAACCAGTAGTTACCTGCTGACAAGCGGTGATTACCATTTGCTGGTCGATTGTGGGAGTGGGGCGTTGCTGGCCTTAGAGAAGGTCTTAGACCCCTTACAGTTAAACGCCGTGCTACTGACGCATTATCACCACGACCATACCGCCGATGTCGGTGTCTTACAGTACTTGTGGCAGCTAAAGGCGGGCAAACGGGCCGAACCGGTATTGCCGATTTACGGACACACCGCTGATCCGTTGAACTTTGGGGCCTTGACCTGGCCCAACGCCACGGTCGGTCAGGCGTACGACCCGGCCAAGACCTTGAGCCTGGGGCCATTTACCATTGATTTCTTGCCGACGCATCACCCGGTCCCGGCGTACGCACCACGTATCACGGAGACGGCAACGGGTGCCACACTGGCATTTACAGCGGATACGGCGGCCTTTGCGGGACTCGCTGAATGGGCGACGGGGGTCGACGTGTTGTTGGCTGATACCAACTTTTATGCTGACCACCAGGGTCCCGCGTGGCATTTGACCTCCACGCAGGCGGGCCAATTGGCCAAACAAGCCGGTGTTAACCGGTTACTGTTGACGCATTTGCCACAGACCGGCGATTTAGCCCAATTAGGTGATGAGGCGCAGGCAGCTGCTGGTTCGGCAACCAAGGTCAGTGTCGTTTCAGCAGGAGTTATTTACGAAATCTAATGCTTTTTATTCGATAAAAATTAATTGGTCAAAACCGTTTAATTGTCAAAACGATGTTTATAGACAATATATTGGTCCAATAATAGTCAGATAGGGTAAAACTGTAAATTAAATATTTTTAAGAAAGGTCTTTCTTTTTCTCATAAAGTCTGTATAATAGAGCTAATCAAACAGATCTATTGACCGTGAAGGAGGAAAAGAATATGACAGTTACGCTCTACACCTCACCTAGTTGTACCTCTTGTCGCAAAGCCCGTCTGTGGTTCGAAGAACATGGTATTGCGTACCGTGAACAAAATATCTTCTCCGAACCCTTAACGGTTGACGAAATCAAGTCCATCTTGCGTTTGACCGAGGATGGGACGGAAGAAATCGTGTCAACGCGTTCTCGGGTCTATCAAGAATTGACCGTTGACCTTGACGATTTACCGCTCCGTGACTTGTACAAATTGATTCAAACACACCCGGGCATCTTACGACGGCCGATTATGGTCGACGATAAGCGTCTGCAGGTTGGGTTCAATGAAGAAGAAATTCGGCGTTTCTTGCCCCGGCAAGTTCGCGCATTAGAACTACAGCGCGCCCAGCGACTCGTAAATGGCGCAAATTGAGCTTAATTAGTTGCATCTGACCGGATTTGTGAGAAAATGTTACTTGCAGTCCGGTTTTTTGGTATGATGACTTTACAAGCCGGTAAAATAGACTAAAATGAGTATCAAGGACAATACCCAAAACCCACGAGAAAGGGGTGTTATTCATGGAAATGGAACGAATCAATGAAAACACGATTCGGGTGGTTATTGGTAATGACGACTTAAGCGAACGCGGCATTACGGTTTTAGACCTACTCGGTAACCACAAGCAAATCGAAGGCTTCTTCTATAGTATTTTGGAGGAAGTCGACGTTGATCACCAATTCCAAGACAACGACGCGGTAACCTTCCAAGTTTTGCCGAACCGTAACGGTCTGGAGTTGTTTATCAGTAAGAATACAGACGAGGATGATGCCTCGACTGACGACAACCAGGGCGATGCTAGTGTCGATAGTGCTCACCCCGATCAAGTGTCGGATCAGATTAAGGAACGGTTGTTGGAAACGGATGACCCACAGGAATACACGAGACACCTGCAGGATTCGACAACGAGTGATTCCAACAATATTGAAGATTACTTGAACGACAAGGGTCAGCCCACGACGACTCGCGTGGTGAAGTTACATTCATTTGAAGACATGATCAGTGTTGCCCGCGTCTTGCGTCTGGAGAATGCGGCGTCTAACCTGTATCGGTACAATCATGATTACTATCTGGAATTGATCTTCTTCACCAATGAGTCATCCTTTGAGTCCATCAAGGACGAATTGGCCGTGGCGTACGAATACGCCGAACGGACCAAGGTGGCCCCAGATGTTTTAGCAGAACATGGGCAGTTAATTATGGAACACTCTGCACTTGAACTGACACGGTTTCACTTTTTGAGTGATTAGTTTGATAGAAAAATAGTTTCCTTTAAGTCGAATGCCATTGGGTGTTCGGCTTTTTTGTTATCGACTCTAAAAATTGAAAGTAGACTTAACGTGTTGACTCCCGGGACGACAGTATTCTGTCAACTAAAATTGGTGAAATCGGGAGCCTACGTCAGCCAGGGATGGGGGCACTTTCAACTTTCTTCGCGAGGACGGTATTGCTGGTGGTTTAGGCAGCTTAAGCTACATGTGCGGACCTAAGCAAATCACGACTTGTCACTAGCAAATGCCGATGATTATCTAAAATGCCGATAGTTGCTATACGCAAGAATCGATTAAACAGGCATTTGTAGAACAGAATAGACTATCAACGAAATTCTTGGGATTTTTTAATAAACAACATGACGTTTTAAACCCTAAATTGCTTAGTGGACAATTTATACTGAACCCCGGTCCAATGAGATTTCAGTAAACCTAGGGGGCTCCTAGGTTTACTGGTGAGCGTTTACAGCGATAGTAGTAGTTGAATTCCTGCAAACGTATCCTTACCCAATTTTCTCAGCTTGTGACAACCCAGATGTAAATCGCTTGAAATCCCCCCGCCACATATTAGAATTGGTGGTAGTCAATGATTCAAATAAATTCGGATGGAGTGAGGACTAAAGCATGTCGTTAGCGCAACTAGAAGCAGTGTTGTTGGGGATTACCGGCGTGGCGGTCGTAGTGTTGCTGGCCACGGTGGCCATCTATTTTTGGTATTCGCGCAAAAATTCGAATAATTACCTGGAGAACCATGAAATTACGTTGCGCTATTTCATCCAAAAGCAGGTCGACTTTCGTGGTCACACCACGGGGTATGAGTGTCTGTTACGCCAACACAATGCCGACGGGTCCTGGTCGTTGCCCCAACAGTTGGACTCCTTACCGTTGCAGCGGGTAATCTTTTTACTGGAGGATACGTTCAAGTCGTTGCCAACTGAGCCCATCACGCTGTCCATCAACTTGGAATATGATCAAATTGTCAGCCCAGACTTTCGCTATTTTGTGCGCTGGGCGATTTCCAAGATTACACCCATGTCGCTGGCAGTTGAGTACACGGCCAATCATCAAGATCACATTAATAAACGCCTGCTGAGTCGGCGAATTCGCGAGGCTCGTTCCTACGGCATGCGCTTTGACATCGACAACGTGGGGTCGACCCTGGCCAATCTGAAAAGTGTTGAGTGGCTCTTGCCGGAAGTTGATTCCCTGAAGTGTTCGATGCGCAGCTTTCGCAAGGAAGATCCGTCGGTATGGTTGGATCTTAACCTGCAATTTTGGAACAAACTTTCCCAGGACAATGACATCCAATTGATTCTCATGGGGGTCGAAGACGAAGCGGATGAGCAGTTAGCAGAACAGTTGAACATTCGGGTGCGGCAAGGTTATCGGTTTGGCCGCCCAATGAACCCGCAGGAGGCACCGCATTAATGGCCAAGAAAGATACGAAGCAACAGTTGTATACCGATGAATACTTTGAAAAGGGCCACTGGGGTCGAAAAATTTGGCAGACGCTGGTCGCCATCTTTGGGTGGCTGTGCGTCGTAGTTCCGGTCGTGGTGACGGTCACGGCATTTTGGGCGGCTTATGACCCGCGGGTACCGCATCTCTGGTCGTATCAAGAGGGTATCTTTGAGATTAAATTCATCGGCATCCTCCTGTTGTTTTCGTTTGTGATGGTGTCGCTGTTTGCGGTGGGGATGACGATCATTCAAAACCGGAAGCGTGATCGCGTCGTCGAACAATGGCCGACATTTAATCCCATCAACCAGAAGAAACGGGAGACTGAGCTAGAAAAGTTCATGGACGACCGATTCGGGGATGAAGACTTCCGCCACAACGTCCGGACGTATCAGGTCAAGCCGGAACAAAATCTTGACACGGACCAGATTCAGAACTTGTACCGTAAGCACGATTTGAATGATTTGGACGATAAATAGGGGGCGACCATGGTCAACGTTTTTATTGATAGCATTTTAAAAGCCACCTGGGGTCAGACGCTGGGCAATATTTTCCTGCTAATTTTGTGCCTGTATCCGGTCGTCGGGTCGTTCTTCTGGTTTGCTGGCGCATTGTCATATCGGTTCTTGAAGACCAATAAGCGGGATACCGACTGGCACGAGATTCCGGTTGATCAGCAGCCGATGATTACCATTATGATTCCCGCCCACAACGAGGAGGTCATGATCGAGGAGACCATCACCTACCTATTCGACCAGCTGAATTACAGCAATTTTGAAGTGTTGGTGATGAATGATGGGTCCAGCGATGACACGGGCGCCATCATCGCGCGGTTACAGCAGAAATACCCGCGGTTGCGCACGGTGGAGATCCTGAAAAACAAGGGGAAGGCCCATGCGTTTAACATCGGCATGTACTTTGCCAAGGGCGACTACATCCTCAGTAACGACGCCGACACGATTCCCGAACCGGACGCTTTGATGAAGTATATGAATTTCTTCATGCGCGACCGAGATATGAACACCTCGGCCGTGACGGCCAACATGGACGTGCAAAACCGGTCCAGCTTGTTGGGTAAATCGCAAACGGTCGAGTTTACCAGCATCGTGGGGGTCATCAAGCGCAGTCAGACCGCCATCAACGACTCCATGTATGCATACAGTGGGGCGAACACGCTGTACAAAAAGGACTTCTTGATCGACGTGGGCGGCTTTCGGCAAAACCGGGCCACCGAGGACATCAGTATCGCCTGGGACCACCAAATGATTGGGGCCGTCCCACGATTTGCCCCGAACGTTATTTTTCACATGAACGTCCCCGAGACACTGCATGACCTCTACAAGCAACGGAAACGTTGGGCACAGGGCGGGACCGAGGTCTGGTTGACCAATATTAAAAAGTTTTTACTGCATCCCATCGCTCACCGCTACCAGATTTCCATGTTCGTGGATTCCACGCTGTCGATCATCTGGTCGTTTTTCTTCACGCTGACCTCAATCGCCTTTTTCACAACCATGGGAGTCTTCCTGGTGACCGGGGATTACGAACGGGTCATTCACGGCATCGTGATCTCCTTCATCTTCGTGACCTTCGAGCTGTTTGCCGGTTTCATGCAGCTGCTGGCGGCGTTACTACTAGACCACCATGGCATCAAGTTGAAATACATGCTGTTTGCGCCGCTTTACATGCTGTTTTACTGGATGGTCAACCCCATCACGGTGGTGATGACCTTCATCCCGGCGCTGAAAACCATCCTGGGCTTCGGGTCGGGCACCTGGGTCAGCCCCAAACGCAAGTCGCTGCAGAAAAAGTAGGTTCTACTCTTACTAACGAAATCGTGGGGTGCTTTGTAACGGGGTTGCCAGTATCTTTAGATTTTTTTAAACGATTAGACAAAAAAATCGGCGCCAAGCTATCCGGAAACTTTGGGGATGGCTTGGTGCCGATTCTAGTTTTGTTGAGTGTAGACAATCGGTTTCGCCTGTAGCACCACGCTTTTTCTACCGTCGTTCAATCGCCAGCAAGAACGGTGGTGTGTGTACTTGATTGATGAAGCCATAACGCAGGACCTGGTAAGTCTTTTGTGGCAAGGCTTGGCAAAAGTCGACGACGGCGTTGCGTTCTGTGGCGCCGCCGGGATGACCAGCGTAGACGACCAGGATGATGCGGCCACCGCGCGGCAGGTGTGGCAGTAAGGCCTTGACCGCCGCCAGCGTGGTATCGGGCCGTGTGATGACGGACTTGTCGCCACCAGGCAGGTAGCCCAGGTTGAAGATGGCTGCGGTCACCGGTTCGTCGGCCGTTAGGTAATCGGCCACGTGCTCGTGACCGGTCGCGTGCAACTCGACTTGCTGGCCCAGACCGGTCAGTTGGAGTTGCTGTTGCGTCTCATCTAAGGCAGCTTGCTGAATATCAAAGCCGATGACCCGGCCAGTCTTGCCGACTAGATTGGCAAGAAAAATCGTGTCATGGCCTTGGCCGACCGTGGCATCGACGACGGTTGCGCCAGGGCCGACGATTTCGTTGAGCAACGTGTGGCTATAAGTTAAGGCGTTGGGTAAATTCATTTATAAAACATCTCCGTAACGAGTCAAGAACCATTGGCTCAAAGTTAACAGGCAAAAGCCCAGTGACCAGCCGCCCAGCACGTCGGTGGGGTAATGCACGCCAACGTAGATACGTGACAGGCCGATGCAAACGATCCATAAGCTCAAAACAATGACGACTAGCCGACGGCGCCACGGTCGTTGCCGCAAGGACCACCCCAACAAGATGATGAGGGATCCCCACAACAGCATGGCCGTGATAGAGTGGCCACTGGGAAAACTGTAGGAACTGGCAGCCACGAGGCGGTCGACGGTCGGCCGCGGCCGTTGAACCAGGTGTTTGATCAGGCTATTGCCAATGCCGGCCCAGACCAACACGTTGAAGGCTAGAAACAGCCCACCTCGGTAACGGCGGGTAATGACCAGCACGGCCACCAGCAACAGCGTGATCCAGGTCACGGGTTTGGGGTCGCCGGAATGCGTGACGCCGATAATAACTTGCGTCAGACCGTGGGGAAGCGGTTGCCGGACCCACCCGATGATGAGGCGGTCCAAGGCGTGTATCCAAGCCTGTTGAGTGGCAACGCCAAGCAAGTCAATCAGAAAGAAAATGCCCGCGGCCCAAGTAAAGTACCAGCGTGTCTTTGAAATGGTCATCAAATGGTGACCTCCTATATCATGATTTTTATAATTTCAGTATAGCACAGGGTTGGCGTAACAACGGTAAACGGGGGAGATGTTAAGCTTACTTAGGAAATGGCTAGAGTAGTGGCTACCGTTAACCAGGGTGGTTGGTGTGGGCTGGCCGCCTTACCGGTCGCTAGAGATGAGTCGGAACGCGGTGGGCGGACGGGCCGAGCCAAGGAGCGGTCTCGACACCTCGCTTTGAGCCGAAAGAACGCGTCTCAAAGATGCCAGTTTCCTAACCGGCAAAGACCACCGCTAAGGAAACTCCCACGGCTGAACTCATCTCTAGCGACCTCTCGGCTACGGTGGTGCTTGTCAATGATAGTTCGTTTAAGCATAACGGACGACACGGCCTGATACGCTGCTTTGCCAACGTGGATCACTGTTATGACAACGATACGGACTGCGCTGGTTGGTCCAAACAAAGCGTTGTGAGTAAGCGTCCCCTTAGCCGAGAGTGAAGCGAAATCTAGGTTCAGCCGGGGAATTTAGCAGCGTTCTTGGCTGGTAAATTGGTGACTTTGAGACGGGGGCTTCGGCTCAAAGCAAGTTCTGAGACCGGGTTTCAGGCTCAGAACGTCCTCCCCCAGCGTTCCAACCTAGATTTCGCGTAACGGCAGGCGGCCAGTTCCACAACATTGCTGCTAACCAGATTTTTCCAAAAACCAGTGTCGGCCCCTTGCTTTTCCCTAGGGGGTTTGCTAAGATGAAAACAATCTGATTAAACCAAGACATTGACGAGAAGTAGTAGTTTGACGGGGTATTCAGCAAGCGGATGGTCGCTGTGAATCCGTTGCTCAGTGAAACGAACTTGTCTCCGAGTCTTCTCCGCTGCAAAGTGGGCGTTTGGCGACGTTATCAGCCGTAATGAGCCTCGGGATAAGACCGGGGAAATGTAGGTGGTACCGCGCTGACACGCCCTACAGAAGCTGATTTTTGGGCTTCTGGGGGCTTTTTTTGTGGACAACGGACCAATGAGAAAGGGAGCGAAGAATTTGGCATACGAACACCAAATTATTGAACGCAAGTGGCAACACTACTGGCGGGTCAACGAAACGTTTAAGACTACTGACAACCAGACAAAACCGAAGTATTACGTGATGGATATGTTCCCATACCCATCAGGTCAAGGGCTGCACGTGGGACATCCAGAAGGCTACACGGCAACGGATATCATGGCCCGCTTGAAGCGGATGCAGGGCTTTAACGTCTTACACCCAATGGGCTGGGACGCGTTTGGCTTGCCCGCTGAACAATACGCCTTGAAGACCGGGCACAACCCGAAGGACTTCACCGCACATAACATTAAAAACTTTAAACGCCAGATCCGGTCGCTGGGCTTTTCTTATGACTGGAGTCGCGAGGTCAACACGACCGACGAATCCTTCTACAAGTGGACCCAATGGATCTTTGAACAAATGTACAAAAAAGGTCTGGCTTACGAAGACAAGATCATGGTCAACTGGGCACCCGACTTCATGGGCGGGACTGTTGTGGCCAACGAAGAAGTCGTCGATGGCAAGACGGAACGGGGCGGTTACCCCGTTTACCGCGTGCCAATGCGGCAGTGGGTCTTGAAGATCACTGCGTACGCCGACCGCTTGTTAGATGACCTGGACGATTTGGACTGGCCAGATAGCATCAAGGAAATGCAACGCAACTGGATCGGCCGTTCTGAAGGGGCCAGCGTCTTTTTCCCAGTCGATGGGCAAGCAGACACCAAGGTCGAAGTCTACACGACCCGACCAGACACGCTGTTTGGGGCGACCTACATGGTCTTAGCACCTGAACATCCACTGGTCGATCAAATCACGACGCCGGAACACGTGGACGAGGTCAAGGCTTACCAAAAGGCCATCGACAGCAAGTCTGATTTGGAACGGACTGATTTGAACAAGGACAAGACCGGGGTCTTCACCGGAGCATACGGCATCAACCCATTGAGCGGCAAGAAGCTGCCTATCTGGATCGGTGACTACGTGCTGTCATCTTACGGGACTGGGGCCATCATGGCTGTGCCCGCGCACGATGACCGCGACAACGAGTTTGCGCAGAAATTCAACCTGCCAATCGTCCAAGTTATTGCGGGCGATGATGATACGGATGTGCAACAAGCAGCCTACACCGGCGACGGCGAACACATCAATTCCGACTTCTTGAACGGCATGAACAAAAAAGACGCGATTGCTGCGGCTATCGATTGGTTGGAAGCCCACAACGCCGGCCACAAGAAGGTCAACTTCCGCTTGCGGGACTGGATTTTCTCCCGGCAACGGTACTGGGGCGAACCGATTCCCGTTATCCATTGGGAAGACGGCGAAACGACGCTGGTCCCAGAAGACGAATTGCCACTGAAGCTACCAGCAGCTAAGCAACTCGAACCTTCTGGGACCGGTGAGAGTCCACTGGCGAACCTAGACGACTGGGTCAATGTCGTGGATGAAAACGGCCGTAAAGGGAAGCGCGAAACCAACACCATGCCACAATGGGCTGGGAGTTCTTGGTACTTCCTGCGCTACGTCGATCCACACAATGACCAAGCCATTGCCGATCCCGACAAGCTGAAGTATTGGATGCCCGTTGACTTGTACATCGGTGGGGCGGAACACGCCGTCTTGCACCTGTTGTACGCACGGTTCTGGCACAAGTTCTTATACGATCTCGGCGTGGTCCCAACCAAGGAACCTTTCCAGAAGTTGGTCAACCAAGGGATGATCCTGGGGACTAACCACGAAAAGATGTCGAAGTCTAAGGGCAACGTCATCAACCCGGATGAAATCGTTGAGAAGTTCGGGGCCGATACCCTGCGTCTGTACGAAATGTTCATGGGGCCGCTGGAAGCGTCCAAGCCATGGAGTACGGAAGGTATCAATGGGTCCAAACGTTGGCTCGACCGCGTTTGGCGTCTGATGATCGATGACAACAACCACCTGCGTGACCGGGTCACGATGATCAACGATGGTCAATTGGATAAGATCTACAACCAGACGGTCAAGACGGTCAGCGAAGACTTAGAAGCTATGCGGTTCAACGTGGCCATTTCACAACTGATGGTCTTCGTCAACGAAGCTTACAAGGTGGACAGTCTCCCGTTGATTTACATGGAAGGCTTCGTCAAGTTGATCTCACCAATCGTGCCACATATCGCGGAAGAACTCTGGTCCTTGATGGGGCATGACGACACGATTGCGTACGCCAAGTGGCCAACGTACGACGCCAAGCAATTGGTCGAAGACGTGGTCGAAATGGTTGTCCAAGTCAACGGTAAGGTCCGGGCACACTTGAAAGTGGCCAAGGACGCTGCCAAGGATGACATCGAGGCGCAAGCGTTAGCCGATGACACGGTCAAGACCCATACGGATGGCAAGACGATTCGTAAGGTGATCGTGGTTCCTGGCAAGCTGGTCAATATTGTTGCCAACTAATTTGCATCAGTCAAAAAGTGTCAGTCACTTTCCTAACGGAAGATGACTGGCACTTTTTGATTGGGGATGATAATGAATTGCGACATAATAGATTTGCATGCAGCTGTGTTTAGTTGAGAACTACTACCGCCGCCGATGCCGGACGAACGTGAAGAAGTGCAGGATACTAGCCAGCAAGACGTAGAAGATGACCACAAACGTGGCGTACGTCAGCCAGAATTTCCCCGCCGCAAAGACGCCGAACCACCAGGCTTGCAGGCCCATGGTGATCAGAGCCATCACTGCAATCATAAAGAAGAGGAGTATGTAACGTTTCAAGGTGTTATCATCCTTTCGTGGCCGGTCAGCGATTTTTTGGCCCCAGCGCTGACATTCGGCGAGCTTTTCTGGCCGCGGTGCGTGGTCGCCACCCCAGGTACCAGTCCCGACAAATTCACCGACCTTGATCAGACCAGCGCCCGTGAGAATACGGTCGATCGTGACGAAGGTCTGATCCGTGATGCCGGTAAAGAAGTTTTCGGTCGAGCTAATAAAACAACTGGTCATGCTTAAGTAGTGTTTATCCTTGTATTTGCCGGGCAACGTGTCGGCCACCGAGTTCATCCGTACCAACCGGAACCGCATGCAGTCAAAGAACTGCTTCATGACGCCGGCCATGCCACCCCAGTAGGTGGGCACGCAGATGATCCAAAAATCGCTGGCCGCCATCTTGGCTTCAATCTCATCTAATGCCGGACAGGTCTGCTCCTTGGTGTCCGGGTAAATGTCGTAGTCACGCAGGAAAACGGTCTCGACCTCAGCCGACGTCGGAAGGGCATCGATCACCGCCTGCAGGTAGCCGGCCGTAATTCCATGGCGCTCGTGACTGCCTAACAATGCCAAATAACGCAAACGAATCGCCTCACTTATCTCAGATTCTGGGGCGATCACCGCGGGATTCTCCCAAGCTGTAAACCGCCCATCACCCAAATTGGTTGATACCTCAAGTATAACGCATTCATTTCGGAAAAGGCGGTTGGACCATGAACTTAGCGGGTGATAACTGGAATGGACGTTGATGGGGTGCAGTGGCCTTTCGACCAAGACGTTGGGGAAAACGTGACGGTTTTGACGACTTGGGATAAAAGTCTCAGGCCCTTGTGTCTCCGAATATCTGGTGTTGAAACCTGGGCCAAAAGGCAGCTGGTTTCGCTTAAAACTGATAAACAAACTAAAGGTTGCAAGTACAAAAATATTTGATAATACTCAGCTGACAAGGATTGTGAACATGAAATTAGTTCATGCCATCACCTGCGGCTGTCAGAGATTCCGGTAGCTATGGGGAACGCCGGCGGCCTATGGAGCGGTCCGCCGACTCGGTTTGAAGCTTGACGAACCCCGTCAATCTCCAAACACGTTCCACTCTCCAAGATAGCAAAAAGCCAGCGGCCATTTGCGGTCACTGACTCTACAAGTATCGTCAATTGAAAATTACAGAATTTCAGTTAAAATGGCAAAGAAGCGTTGACGGAAAGCGTCTTCTTGGCCTGATTTCGAGAGTTGGTAATTCAGCAGATGGCGGTCGAATTCGTGGAAGAAGACGCCAGCCATCGTTTGATAATCACTATCATTCGTTTGATCGATTCGCTTGAAGCTCCGCCACGTTGAGTAGATGAGTTGGGCGTTGGGAATCTCGGCTAACTCTGGAAAATGCGCCCGAATACTCTTGGTCATGGTTACGACTTGCTTTGCCCGTTCTGGTGACATCTGCATCTTTGGTGCTGCGGTGGAACCAGCTGTTGCTTGCGTCATATTGGCATTCCTCCTTGAATAATTGTTGCTTCTCGACTACCTCCAGCATACCACTGTTTCACAAATTCCGTTAAGCTGGACGCTGTAATTTCTGCAGAAAAGGCCAAATCTTTACCGAAACCTGAGAAATGAAACGGAAATCCTATGTTATAATGTTTGTTTGATTAGCTTGTAATAACAAGCACGGCTTCGTTGAATTTAGAAATTGAAAGTAGGGTGTCAAATGGCGGCAAGGTCAGATCAAACTGGTAACCAAGGTAGCGCGCAAGACCAAATGGTTGCCGGCTCAGCGTGGATGACGGCCGGGAGTATTTTTTCCCGGATTCTCGGTGCAGTTTACATTATTCCCTGGAATATTTGGTTCGGCGCCTTTTACCTGCAAGGTAACGCGCTGTACGGAAAAGGGTATAACATCTACAGTTTCTTCCTGATTGCGGCGATTGCGGGGGTGCCTTCCGCGATTGCCAAACAAGTGGCGCACTACAATGCCTTGAACGAATACGGCATTAGTGTGCGGCTGTATAAACGGGGACTGGAGATTGCGGTGGTCACCGGGATCTCGATTGCCCTGTTAATGTACTTTGGCGCACCGCTCTTCACCGGGGGCGACCAACACCTGATTCCGGTCTTACACTCACTGGCTTGGGCCATCTTGATTATTCCCACGATGAGTCTGACACGGGGGTATTTCCAAGGCTTCCAGCAAATGGCACCGTCCGCAATTTCCCAGTTTGTGGAACAATTAGTCCGAGTCGCGTACATGTTACTGACGGCCTTCGTGATCATGCGGGTCTTAAATGGCAACTGGGTCACGGCGGTTTCCCAATCCACGTTTGCGGCGGCCATCGGGGCTTTAGGTGGCCTGTTGATCTTGGGTGTGTACTACTGGCGTCGGCGGCATTATTTCCGTGGCTTAGTCGCCAATAGTAACAACGAGCTGGTGGTACCGGCCAACCAGTTGTACAGGGAAATCATTGCCCAAGCCGTCCCGTTCATCGTATTAGGGGCCGGCATCACGATCTTTCAATTGATCGACCAATATACGTTTGCGCCCATCATGCACATGGCGGGCTCCTATACCGATGCGCACTTGAACGACTTGTTCGCGTTATTCGGGGTCAATGCCAACAAATTAATTATGATCACGATTTCTCTGGCGTCGGCGCTGGCGGTCACGGTGGTACCGTTACTGTCGGAGTCCTACACCCGGGGCAATAAAAAAGAAATTTCCGCGCAATTGTCCAACGCCTTCTTGATGTTTGAATTCGTCATGATTCCCAGTGCGCTGGGGATGGCGGCCATTGCCAGTCCGTTGAACCTGGTCTTTTATGGCCGGTCACACGCGGCCTTAGCGGCGTCTATCCTGGCCTTCTCCTCGTACCTGTCGATTCTGCTCGGCCTGTACACGGTCGTCTCAGCGTTGATGCAGGGGATCTCGCAAAATAAGCGGGCAGTCCGTTACTTCTTGGTGGGGACTGTGGTGAAATTCATTGTTCAGTGGCCACTGGTATACTTCTTAGGGGCCTTTGGACCGCTGATTGCGACGGGTATCGGCTTCACCGTAACCTGTTATTTGATTATCCATTCACTGGACCAACAATTTGGCATCAATTTTGCCCACATCGCGAAGAAGACCAACGGCATCTTGTTGGTCTCTATTGGAACCTATGCATTGGCCCGCTTGGTGGCCTGGCTAGGCGCCTTTAGTGGAAGTCAAGGCCGGATGATTAATTTCTTAATCGTGATGGTGGCGGTCATCGTGGCCGGGTACTTCTACGTCTACGTGGTCTTACGGACCCGGTTAGCCGATGCCATCTTGGGGCCACGGGTCGCTGGTATTCGGCGGCGGTTACACATTCGTTAGGAGGCAGCTGTGATGAACATTGAACGCTATTTAACGGCCCATCGCCAAGGCACACCGGGACAAATCTTCCGGTTATTGCGGCAGGGTCGCGTCACCGTGGATGATCTGGTCGTCGATTCACCGCGAACCGATGTCACCAGTGGCCAGCAGGTCCGCGTGGACGGGGTGACCGTCACGGGCCGTCAGCCGCAGTATTTGGTCTTCAATAAGCCAGTTGGCTTCGTCTTGAACTTGGAACCGACTGGGCAACGGAGCCTAGGCAGCCTGTTGAATCCCTTGGACCAGCAACGGTCGCTAAAGGCGTTGGCAGACTTGCCCAAAGAAACGGTGGGCTTGGTCTTAGCCAGTGACGACGAACACTTCTTAACGGACGTGGCGCAACAAAACTGGCGCAGCACCTTGCAAATCGTGTTGGCCCAGACGACAGTGCCGACATTGCCGGCCAGCGGCGCCTTTGAAGACGTGACCAGTCACGTGGATAAGGTCCGCCAGACCACCACGGTGTCGTTAACAACGACCGATGTCCCGGCTGGTGTTAGCGCCCTGAGCGCGTTGGCCAACGCAAACGAGCCGGTGGTCCGCACGCAGTTGGGCCCGTTAGCCTTGCCGGTCGATCTGGCTGTCGGCACTTACCGCGGGCTATTTGCCCAGGAAATCGACGCCTTGAATGGCCCACTGGATACATCACTAAAAATGACATGACAAAATCCCTTGATGAGCGGCAGATGGTGTATCTGCTGTTAATCAAGGGATTTTTTTGTTTAAAGATTGTAGGCCAAAGCGCTGAACGTAGAATTACCGTGTTGGAGCGGTCTTCCGGTTTGCTTAGAAGTCTGACAAAACCCACCAGTCTCTCAAGTTGTCTAACTCTACACCGTCGACACAGCTGGCTTCGGCAAGTTGACGTCTATCAGAAACACGGTAGGCGGCCAGTACGAACCACCTTACATTCGAAGACTAATTTCACTGGTAATTAGCTAGTGTTGCGCGCCTTCGTGGGCCTTCATGAATTGTGGCAAGGCGGCAGCAATTTGACTCGGCAAGACCACGTATTGGGTCCGTGCTAATTCTTCCGCGACAGCGCTGTGGGTATAGACAGCGGCACAGATGGCCTGAGTCAACGGCGTGAACTGCGCGGCAAATCCGCCGACCATCCCCGCCAAGGTGTCGCCCATGCCGCCAGTTGCTTGGGCGGGCGTGCCCAGCGGATTGACGTAGGTTTGATCTGCTGTGTAGATTTCAGTGCGGTGTGATTTGACCACGACGGTCGCGTGTAACTGGTCCACGGCTTGGCGGTTGGCTGCGGGCGTTTGGTCAGCTATCTTGATGCCGCTCAAGCGTTGCCATTCCATTTGATGAGGCGTTAAGACGAGGTGCGCGCTCGGCAAGGTCAGGTGGTGTTCGGCGACCAAGGTAATGGCGGACCCGTCGATCACCAGTGTTTGGGTCGGCGCTACCGTGTGTAAGACGTTGGTCAGTACCTGCAAAGCCGCTTCATCCGTACCGAGGCCGGGGCCGATGACAACGACGTCGGTGCCTTGAACCAGCGACTGGGTCTGGGCGACGTCGGCGATATCGGCAAACATGGCTTCGGGTAGACGGGCGTGCAGGCTACCTTGGTTACTGGCGTCGGTGATGGTGGTGACCAACCCGGCCCCAGCGTACACGGCGGCGGCACTGGCCATCAGAATGGCGCCGCCAAAGTTGCGGTTGCCACCAATCAGGGTGACCCGGCCGTAAGTGCCCTTATAACTGTTGGCTGGGCGCTGACGAATCGTGCTCGTGAGAATTTTATCCGTTAAGGTTTCCATGAAAAAAGCCTCCTCAGTTTCTCTTTTAGTATAGCACGTGGCCCGAAATGACGGGGCCCAGGGTGAATTGTGATTTTTGGCGATGAAATCGGCTTACATTTGGCGGGCGGTATGCTAGAATTATGCTAGGGTTAGGTTGAAAACGTTTTTGACGAAGCGAAAAGCGCGGGCGTTTTCAAACGCAAGACCATAGACCGGACGTTAGGTCCGAATAAAATGAAGGAGGTCCAATCATGGCAATTGATTGGCAAAAGCTATCTGAACAATACCGGGAGGACTACATCGCTGACTTGACCACCTTGGTCGGCATCGACAGTTCTCGTGATGATTCACAGGCCACCGATACGTATCCATTGGGACCAGGTCCAGCTAAGGCTTTGATCGCATTTTTAGGCTTAGCGGAACGTGACGGTTTTAAAACAAAAAACTTAGATAATTTAGCAGGTTACGTGGAATACGGCGAGGGAGACGACACCCTGGCTATCTTGGGTCACGCGGACGTGATGCCGGCAGGTAAGGGCTGGCACACCGATCCCTTTACGTTGACGGAAAAGGATGGCAACCTGTATGGTCGGGGGACCTCTGACGATAAGGGGCCGGCCTTAGCTGCCTACTACGGGTTAAAGATGTTGAAGGATCAAGGGATTCAACCCAAGATCAAGATTCGTTTCATCATCGGGACCGACGAAGAAAGCGACTGGACGGGGATGAACCACTACCTCGACTTGGAACCAGCACCAACGCTGGGCTTCTCACCGGACGCTGAATTCCCATTGATCAACGGTGAAAAGGGGAACGTGACCTTTACGACCAACTTTGCTGGGAGTAATGGCGGTGAGTTGACTCTGGTCGACTTCGAATCCGGTCTCCGGGAGAACATGGTGCCCCGCGACGCCGAAGCCACGGTAACTGGCGGTGACAACGACCAGTTGGTAGCTGATTTCAAGCAATTCTTGGATCAGGTGCCAGTTACGGGTGAAACCACGGTTGATGCGACGGGTATTCATTTTGAAGTCATTGGCAAGGCCGCTCACGGGATGGAACCCAAGAACGGTATCAACGCCGGGACCTACTTGGCTAGCTTCCTGAACGCCTACGACTTTGGCGGCGATGCAGCGGACTTCTTGAGCTTGTTGGCCAACGAATTGCATGACGATTCTCGGGCCCACAAATTGGGCATTGCCTTCACGGATAAAGTGATGGGTGACCTGACCATGAACGTGGGAATCCAAACGTTTAAGGCGGATAACGGCGCGTTGATCAACACCAACTTCCGTTACCCAACCGGGACGGGTGCCGCTGACATCCAAGCTGGCTTAGCGAAGGCAACGGCTAACATGGCTGCGACGATCAAGCAAGGCCGTGAAATGGTACCGCATTACGTTGACCCGGATGACCCAATCGTGGCCACGTTGATGGACGTTTACCGGCAACAGACCGGCGACACGACCGCGCAACCCGAAGTTGTGGGTGGCGGGACTTACGGTCGGCTGATGAAGCGTGGGGTGGCCTTTGGGGCGTTGTTCCCTGGCACGGCTGACACCATGCACCAAGCCGATGAATTTCAACCAGCAGCTGATTTGTTAAAGGCCATGGCCATTTACGGTCAAGCCATCTTTGAATTAACGAAGTAGGTTGTGTGGCGAAGGAGTGAGAATGATGGCCGCAGATTATAAACACATTTTAGTCGGCGTCGATGGGTCACGACAGGCCCGGCGCGCTTTGGATAAAGCCATTGCGGTGGCCGTGCGGAATCAGGCAGAACTGATCATCGTCACCATCATGAGTGGCGGTGACTACGTGGGTCTGGGCAGTGATACCCAAGTCGGCTTCGGCTACGTTGACCAGCAGGTGATGGACGAGTCGCGACAAGAATTGGAAGCGACAGTCGATAAGTATCGTCAGCGCGCCCAAAAAGCAGGCGTTGAACAAGTGGTTACCGCTGTCTTCTACGGCCACGCCAAGGTTGATTTGGCCCGGACGTTGCCCAAGGAGTATCAGGCGGACTTGATCATGCTCGGGGCCACGGGGGTCAACGTGGTGGAACGCATGCTAATGGGCTCTACGGCCAGTTATGTGGTCGCTAACGCCATCTGTGACGTCCTGATTGTGCGGACCGATTTACACAATCAGGCGCAGAGCTTGAAAAAGTTAACGGATTAAATAGGGTCAAACGAAGGGGACTGCGGCGAGATGTCGCGGTCTCTTTTGCTATTCACTGTTTAGGTGACTAAAGGTTGCAAGTACAAAAATATTTGATAATACTCAGCTGACAAGGATTGTGAACATGAAATTAGTTCACGCCATCACCCGCGGCTGTCAGAGATTCCGGTAGCTATGGGGAACGCCGTCGTCACAGCAACCTACACCTCTGACTGCCTCCGGTTACGTCGGTGGTTAACCACAAGATTAACAGGAAAATCGCTGAAATGGCAACGTTCATCCACATTAGTGGACAACCTGTCACGTAGCCGTGAGTGAGCTAAATTTGGACTCAGCCGAGGTTGAAGACTAACTTTTGGCTTCGACCGGTCCTTCCCACAGTGTCACGGTCCAAATTTGGCGAACGGTAAGGCGGCCAGCTCGTACTGTGTCGGAACAAAAAAGCGCTGACCACATTTCAGTCAACGCTACAGGTTATTTTGATTCAGGGTTAAAGTCGTTGGACATCGAGGACACTGCCGGTTTCGGCATCGGCCACGAACTGGTACTGTACCAGCTGGTCATCTTCGTAGCGGGTAATGCCACCGTAATAGACCCGGGACTTAACCGCAAACTTTTGAAACGGCACCGCGTGCTTTTCGATCCAAGCACCTTCGATCGGTGATTCTTGCCGGAATTGGCGTTTGACCTGTTCCAAGATATCGTCTGGATTGAGCCGGTTAGCGCCGAAAAAGCGCGTGATGAAAACGCCCATTAAGCCACCGAGAACCCCGGTGAGACTTAGTTGATATAATTGTCCGTTTTTAGCAGCCATACTACCGCCTCCTAATTTCTGTGGGCATGCTTCCCATCACTTCTTGCCCTTAGTATAGCAATGATTGCGCGGAAGTTCCCGTAAAAAGGCAGATTTTGCTAAAAATTTCTGAGTGGCCGAGAAAATTGGGTCATCCGCCCCGTAGAAAAGGGCTGGTGAAGGCCGCCAAGCCGCTTTCCAAACAAAAACCGTGTATATTTAGCCAGTCATGCTATAATGGTTGATGTTAACTTTTAAAACTAACTGAAAAAGGAGTGCTCATTCATGGAACAATTACCCAAGATGTCTGCCGCTGACCTAAAGGACGTTGTCAAGGAAGGCAAGACCATGCTATTCTTCTCTGCGACCTGGTGCTCAGACTGCGCATTTATCAAGCCAGCAATGCCAGAAATCGAAGCAGAATATCCTGACTACAAGTTTATTGCCGTCGATCGGGATGAAAACATCGATTTAGCGGTTGAACTGAACGTTTTCGGCATTCCTAGTTTCATTGCATATGCCGATGGCCAAGAACTTGGTCGGTTAGTGAACAAAGATCGTAAGACTAAAGCAGAGGTAGAAGAATTCATCAATTCTTTGACGACCAACGCCAACTAAACCCGTTGGAAAGGATTCAGACATGTTAATTGCTAGTTACAACCCTAAAGAATTAGGGGATACTTTGATTGTTGTTGTTGCACAGGATTCAGCGACCCAAGCCCACACGGTGCGGGACAATATCGCACGGATCTATGATGCAGCAACGGAGAAGACCTTAGGCTACAACTTCCTCAAGATTTCCAGCATTTTGCCAGAGATCAGTGGCAACGGCCAAGTCGATTTGTCAGCTGATGACGTGGCAGCGTTAAACAACGCCTTAGAGGACGCTGGATTTGCCGGTGAACTGGTCGCTGAGACCAGTTCACGCTTCGTGGTCGGCTACGTGAAGTCTGCGACGCCACATCCCGACTCCGATCACTTGCTGGTGACCGAGACGGTCGTGGACAACGACGAATCGCTTCAGATCGTCAGTGGGTCGCCTAACATGCAGGCCGATATTAAGGTCGTTGTGGCCAAGGTCGGCGCGATGATGCCGAACGGTTTGATCATTTGGCCAGGTGAGCTTCGTGGCGTTGCCAGCAACGGGATGATCTGCTCAGGTCGTGAGCTCAAACTCGCCAATGCACCGCAAAAACCAGGGGCATTGATCTTGCCGGATGATTATACAGTCGGTGAACCGTTTGACTTCGAGCGCGGTCAAAGTATTTTTAAAAATTAAGAAGATTATTACAAAGCAGGTGAACCCTTGTCGGTTGCCTGCTTTTTTGTGTACAATAGGGGAGACTGACAATTTCAGATTAATTGTCACCAGGACGGACTGCTGAGAAGGGTCCGGAAAATTTGAAAATAAATAAAAAAGAGAGATTCAGGGAATGAGTGAAGTGGCCGTCAAGCTGGCGGCGTCTCCTCCCAAGAGTCGTGAAATTCGACGAGCCCGCTCGTCAAGGAGGAAGAAACACATGGAGCACTATGATGGACCGGCATTTTATCGCAAATTTCCGGTAAAACCGACCCCTGATCAAATGGAAGATACCACGGATGACCGGTCACAACGACAGGTTAAGCTCCGTAAAGAACGTAACGATCGTCTGCGTTTGCGACAACAACGAGAAGAAAAACGCGAATCAGCGGCGCAAAGTGCGGCCCAAGAAGTCTTGCACCACACGCAACGCCACCAATCTCAGGCATCAGCGCCCGCTTCAGCAGCGAAGACACCAGAACGGGCCGCCGCTGAGGCCAGTGCCAACTACCGGCCATTTGCGGTCACCCCTGTGCCCAAACAACGGCAGCGAGTGTGGCAACCGTCAGTGATTCGTCACCGTTACCAGCGCTTGGTGGCAAGTCTACATAAATCAAATGACAGTTTTCTCTTGCTGGGCACGGCGGCGGATGAAGCCGCTTTAGCTGCAGAAGACTCACTGGCGGCGCAATCCACGGCGCCCACAGAGGTCTTTTTGCCAGATCAGTCGGCTGAATCGGTGGCAACTCCGGCAGTAGCGGCACAGACGCCAGAAATGACAACAAGCGCCGCAGCCCAAGAAGCAGAACCACAAGAAGCAGAACCACAAGAAGCAGAACCACAAGAAGCAGAACCACAAGAAGCAGAACCACAAGAAGCAGAACCAACACCTGAACAACCAGCTTCTGCAGCGCCTGTTGCGGACACCACTGCCAATTCTGCGGCAACGACTCCCGACGCGGTGACTACTGAAACACCAAAACCCGCTGGGGCAGAACCGGTGGCCGCAAAACCAGCTAGTCAGGACGTTGTGGCACCAACGGAAGTCTTTTACCCAGAACCACAACCCGCCGCGACAGCTGTCACTGCGACGACGGATAGCGGGGCTTATTTGCCGGTCGATAATCAAGTGCCGGCGCATTCAGCGGCCAGTGAAGAACCCGTTACGCCAGCGGTCAAGTCGGCGCAACCCGCTGAAACTGTGGTCATTCAACCGACACCGATGGTTAGTGAGACGCCGGCTACCGGCGAAACGACCGCGTCAGCCGAAGCCACTGAATCAAGTGACGCATCCGCAGAAGCTGAAACAGCTGAAGCGAGTGAACCGGTAGAAAACGATGAACCAACAGAACAAGCCGTAGCATCAAAACCTGAATCAGCGGCAGTGCCTTCTTCAGCCGCCGCCGGTCAGCGACCAGCCGAAGTCAATCAATTACTGGACCGCGCCACGGCACCCGTGGAGAACGTAGCATCGGCTTCTTCCAGCGCTGCGCCAGCGTCGCAAATTGCGGCTACGCGTGCAGCGGTAACGCCAAAGCCTAAGGCCAAGCCAAGTCGTGGCCTGGGTCATTCACTCGGCGACATCATGCAAGAAGAGGGGAATGACCAGCGGAACCTCGCGTTGTTTGACCGGCCAACGGCACCAGCCGAACCGGCCGAAACGACGTCAGCCCGTGGCTACCATTTCCCAGATCTCGCACTGTTACCTAAGCCAGTCGTGCCGGATGAAGAGGCGTTAGACGAGTGGATCGAACACCAAGCCGAAGTCCTCGACGCCACGTTGAGTGCCTTTCACGTTGACGCGCACGTCACGGATTGGACGGTCGGTCCTACCGTTACCCAGTTCCAGATTAGCTTGGCCCTGGGTGTCAAAGTCAATAAAATCACGAACCTGAACGACGACTTGAAGCTCGCCTTGGCGGCTAAGGATATTCGAATTGAGGCACCAATTCCGGGCAAGACGACGGTCGGTATCGAAATTCCGAACTTGAAATCCCGACCGGTCATGTTGTCGGAAATTTTGAATTCGGCTGCCTTCAAGAAGAGTGAATCCCCGCTGACAGTGGCCTTAGGGGTCGATCTGTTTGGTCAACCACAAGTCACTGATTTGCGGAAGATGCCACATGGGTTGATTGCCGGTGCCACGGGTTCTGGGAAGAGTGTGTTCATTAACTCACTGCTGCTGTCGATTCTGTACAAGGCCACGCCACAACAGGTCAAGCTGTTACTGATTGACCCGAAGGCCGTGGAAATGGCACCGTACGACGGCTTACCACACCTGTTGTCACCGGTAATCTCTGATCCCAAGGCTGCCGCGGCCGCCCTCAAGTGGGTCGTAACGGAAATGGACGAACGCTACGAAAAGCTGGCCGCTGCTGGGGTCCGCAACATTGAGCAATTCAACGACCGGGCCGACGCAAACGACGAGCCTGGATTGAAGATGCCATACATCGTGATCATCATTGATGAGTTAGCAGATCTGATGATGATGGCCGCCAGCGAGGTACAAGACTACATCGTGCGGATCACGCAAAAGGCGCGGGCCGCCGGGATTCATTTGCTAGTCGCCACCCAACGGCCGAGTGTCGACATCGTGACGGGGACCATCAAGAACAACATTCCGACGCGAATCGCCTTCATGGTTTCCAGTCAGATCGACTCGCGGACCATTTTGGATACGGCCGGTGCCGAGAACTTGCTGGGCCGTGGGGATATGTTGTACCTGGGCAACGGTGCCAGTCAGCCAATGCGGTTGCAAGGGGCCTTTGTCGAGTCCGAAGTTGACGGGGTCACTGACTTCGTGCGGACGCAGGGTAAGCCACAGTACGCTTTCTCGCCGAAGGGCCTCTTACAACGAGAAACGGCTGAGGAGAACCAAGATGAGCTGTTGCCAAAGGTTTTGGAATACATTGCGCAAGAAAAGACGGTCTCGACCTCGAAATTGCAACGGGTCTTCTCGATTGGCTACAACCGTGCGGCCAATCTGATCGATGACCTGGAGCAGCACCATTATGTGTCACCGCAACATGGGTCCAAGCCCCGGGAAGTCTACTTGACACCGGATGATTTGGGCAAGGACTTGCCGGAACCTCATAACTAGGGATGCACCATTTTCACCTTAGGTTGAGGAGGCCTCACTGCCTTTCTCCCCGTGATTTCTTTTAAGCGGGTGGGGGATATGCTAGAATAAAGAAAGAGTCACTCAGACGGTTTGGGGGAGTAGTGGCCTGACCGAAAGAGTAGAAAAGAGGATCATTTAATGGATAACGCAACGGTTTACCACTTTGTTGGAATTAAAGGATCAGGGATGAGTGCCCTGGCCCTGATTTTGCACGATAAGGGTTTTAAGGTTCAAGGTTCAGATATCACCCAGTACACGTTCACGCAACGGGGACTGGAACAAGCCGGTATCGACGTCATGGCCTTTGACGAAGCCAATATTCACGAGGGCTTAACGGTCATTGCGGGGAACTCCTTTACGGATGAACACCCAGAAATCAAGAAAGCCCGGGAAATGGGTCTGCCCGTTTACCGTTACCATGAATTCCTAGGCCACCTGATCGAAGGGTACACGAGCATCGGGGTTGCCGGTGCCCATGGCAAGACCAGTACGACCGGTCTGTTGTCACATGTATTGAGTGGCGTCGCACCAACGTCTTACCTGATTGGTGATGGGACTGGGAAAGGGACGCCTAACGCCCGGTTCTTCGTCTACGAAGCCGATGAATATCGCCGGCACTTCCTGGCCACGAAGCCAGACTACGCCATCATGACCAACATTGACTTCGATCACCCCGACTATTACACGGGGATCGAGGATGTTTACAGCGCCTTTGAAACCTGGGCTAACCAGGTCAAAAAGGGCATCTTCGCTTGGGGGGACGACCCTGAGTTGCGGAAGCTCAAGACTGATGTGCCGGTCTATTACTATGGCACCAAGGACCGCGATGATTTTCAAGCCAAGAACATCAAGCGGTCTACGACGGGCTCTAACTTCGACGTGTACCATGGGGATGAATTCTTAGGCAACTTTGAAATTCATTTGTATGGCGAACACAACGTCTTGAACAGTCTGGCAGTCATTGCCGTTTCTTACTTTGAAAAGGTCAATATGGACGAAATCAAGCGTGAATTGGCTGACTTCAAGGGTGTTAAGCGTCGTTTCACGGAACGTAAAGTTGCTGATATGACCATCATTGACGACTACGCCCACCATCCATCTGAGATCAAGGCGACGTTGGATGCCGCACGGCAAAAGTACCCTGATAAGGAAATCATCGCAGTCTTCCAGCCACATACGTTCAGCCGGACGATTGCCTTGATGGATGACTTTGCCAAGAGTTTGAACTTAGCTGACCGGGTCTTCTTGACCAACATCTTCAGCTCGGCTCGGGAAACTTCTGGGGCAGTCTCCAGCAAGGACTTAGCAGCAAAAATTGCTAAGGGTGGCGACATTTTGACGGTTGATAACATGTCCCCATTATTAGATTTCCATGACGCCGTTGTTGTCTTCATGGGTGCCGGTGACGTGCAAAAGTACGAACGGTCTTACGAAGAATTATTAAGTCATTTATCACTGAAAAATAACTAAATTTATGGGTGCTGATTGGTGATTCTTCACTGGTCAGCACCTTTTTTGTTAGGCAAATTGGTCTGTACCTCTGATAGGGTGAACGGATTATCTATAAAAATGACACCCATTAGAATCGCTGTTATGGTGGGCATTTAACCCACTTAATGCATTCGCTAGAAATGAGTTGCACTTTTATTGAGAACCTGTATTCTAGTAAATTAAGGACGCGACTGGTCCTGTAATTTTTTTCAGGGGAGCGAGTGCAAGTGGAAGTTGGAACACAACATAATTGGTGGTACAACCAGCTATTTACCAATTGGAAAAAGTTTGAAATGATTTACGTGTCGATCTTGATTTTGCTACAGGTCGTGGTCTACGTGATTGTGCCTGACAGCATTGTTGGGATGGTTTCTGGTGTCGGGGGCGTCTTGTGCCTGGTCTACGGGATGAAAGGCCGGAAGATTTCGTTTATCTTCGGCTTCATTCAATGTGTCGCCATGACCTACGTCGCTTGGATCAGCCACGCCTATGGGTCTTTTGCAATGGATATTATTTATGTTATTTCACAACCCATTGGCTGGTACATGTGGGGTCACGATGAAGCGACCCGATCATTTAAGAAGACCACGCGTAACTGGATCTTTGCGGCGGCTTTTGTCGCTTGGGCGGCCGGCTGGTTGGTTCTGTCGCTGTTACACGGGCAGTTACCGTACTTTGATTCGGTCAACTTTGTGGTGAGTTTGATTGCCCAACTGCTGTACATCATGAAGTTCAAGGAAAACTGGTCACTGTGGATCGTCGTTAACGTGGTCAATGTCTTGTACTGGGGCATCTTAACCTTCCAGATTCTCACGGGTGCTACTAATGTCGGTACCTTAGGGGCCAACCTGTCTCAAGTGGCCTTGCAGATTGCCTTACTCTTCAATGCCGTTTACGCCAACAAAGTTTGGGCCAGCGGTGAAGCCGACAACGAGGGTGGCGCCGGTCAGTCAGCGACTAAATAGCGTGACCTTTCTTTTCCAGTTCTGAACACATTACTTGTGTTTACTATTAGATTTGGTAAAATATAGTCTAATAACCCTGTGGCTGGTTTATCAATCGCGATAGCTAAGGCAGGAAATGATTTGAAAAAGAAGGAGCGTTTCAATGAACAACTATGATCAGCAACCCCGGACGACAGTAAACACTGAGGTCGGCCTCAACAGCTTTATGACTAAAATGTTTGGCTGGATGGCTGCGGCCGTGTTGGTCTCTGCAGTGACGGCGTACCTGATGATTCCCATGGCAAGTCAAGCCCAGGGCCTACACGGTGCCGGTCTTTGGTTACCCATTATCGTCTGGTTTATTTTACCGTTCGTCATTAGCGGACAATCGATGAAACGGCCAACCGTCGCTTTAGTCGGGTTGTTTGTTTACGCGGTGATTACTGGTGGGGTCATCTCGACTTACGCCATGGTCTTCTCGGTGAATACGATGGCCGCTGCCTTTGTTTCTAGTGCTGCCGTCTTCGTGACGATGGCTGGTATCGGGGCCTTCACTAAGAAGGACTTGACCAAGCTGGGGACCCAAGCAACGGGGGCCTTGATTGGTCTGCTCGTGGCCATGGTCATCAACATGTTCTTGCGGATGCCATTGGCTTCACTAGTGTTATCCTTCGCCGCAGTCATTATCTTTGCGGCACTGACGGCCTGGGATACGCAACGGATGCAGAAGATGTACCTGCAATACGGTGACCAGGTCTCCACGACTGGGTTAGCCGTCAACGGGGCATTGCAACTGTACCTGGACTTCGTCAACTTATTCTTACAACTCTTACAAATTTTCGGAATCTTTGGTGGCAACAACGACTAACGGTTTCGCAAGGAAAGCCTGGGACTCAAGTGCCCGGGCTTTTTGTGTCAACAGGGAAGCTGGCAATCGGCTTAACCCTTGGTAGCCGTTAACTTGTCAACTAACTTCCGGAACTTGTCGGAGTTAGCCAGCTGTCTCAGCTGACACTGTGAGACGACTTGAGAGAGACTGATGGGCTTGCCAGATTTCCAAGCGCATCGGAAGCCCCAGTAGCCGGCGAGATACCTAGCTAACGTCGGCACTGACAGGAACGATATGACCGAGGCGCAAGTGTTCCAATGGTTTTCAGAGATTTCTTTTCGGGTTTACCTGTTTTTTTGGTAAAATAGACGTAGAATACTCGAGCGCGGCAGACCGTAGCTCGAAAGGAGCGTAACATGGCGGAAAAACGATTATTATTGATTGACGGAAACAGTGTCACGTTTAAGGCCTTCTTCGCGCTGTACACGGCGTTGGGTAAGTTTACCAACAGCGAAGGGCTGCATACGAACGCCATTTACGGCTTCAACACGATGCTAGAGATCATGTTGGACAAGGTGAAGCCCACGCACGCCTTGGTCGCCTTTGATGCGGGGAAAACCACGTTTCGGACTAAGATGTATGACGACTACAAGGGTGGCCGGGCCAAGACCGCACCCGAGTTGTCGGAACAATTTCCCTATGTCAAAGAACTTTTAGCGGCTCGCGGGATTCAGACCTATGAGCTGCCCGACTATGAAGCCGACGATATTATCGGGACCTTGGCCAAGCAGGCCGAGAAAAACGGGTTTACCACGACCATCGTGACCGGGGACCGGGACTTAACGCAGCTGGCTGACGACCACACGACTGTTTCCATTTCCAAGCGTGGGGTCACGGATATTGAGCATTACACACCGGCCTACGTCAAAGAAAAGATGGGTGTCACGCCCGAACAGATCATTGATATCAAGGGGCTCCAAGGAGATAACTCGGATAACTATCCCGGTGTCACGGGCGTGGGTCCCAAGCGGGCCGTGGATTTGATCGGCAAGTACGGGAGCATTGAAAACCTGTACGACCACATTGATGAAATTACCGCCAAGAAGCTCAAGGAACACCTGGTGGCTGACCATGACGAGGCCTTACTGTCCAAGAAGCTCGCAACGATTTTACGCGATGCGCCGGTGACGAAGCAGGTCAACGACTTGGTCTATCAGGGGGATGACCAAGAGAAGCTGGTGGAATTCTACCAACGGATGAACTTTAATCAATTCTTGAGCAAAATGAGCGTTGATGGGGAAGCCCCAACGGCCACGCCAGGCCTTAAGGACGTGGACTTCACGGTCTTGAAGGCAGATAACCTCCAAACGCTCCCGGCCTTTACGGACGGCTGTGAATTTTACTTGGAAATGCTGGGTGACAACTATCATCTGGCCGACTTTGATGGCTTTGTGATCGGCCATGAGGATCACTGGTGGGTTAGTCGCGATACCAGCCTCTTACAGCAGGCGCCCTTGAAGGACCTGTTAGAGTCGGCTGACGTGGCCAAACAGGTCTTTGACGCCAAGCGGACCTACGTGGCGTTGAATCGCTTAGGCGTCACGTTAGCGGGCGTTGACTGCGACCTGTTGATCGTGTCGTACCTGTTGAACACGTATGACAACAGTAATGACCTGGGGCGCGTGGCCATGGAACACGGTTATCACCAGGTGGCAACGGACGAAGACGTCTATGGCAAAGGGGCCAAGGAAGCGATTCCGGCCGACGACGTGGATTTCTTCTCCCATTTGGCACGGAAAGCTCGGGCCATCGAGCAACTCCGGCCACAATTATTCAAGGAGCTGGCCGATAATGAGCAGACCCAGCTCTACCGCGATATTGAATTGCCAATGGCGTTCGTTCTGGCGCGGATGGAAATTGCGGGGATTACCGTAGAAGCCAGCGAACTCGAAGCCATGGGAAGTAAATTTACCGAGCAACTGGCCGAAATTGAACAGACCATTTACAACGAGGCTGGCGAGGAATTTAACATTGGCTCACCCAAACAGCTGGGCCACATTTTATTTGAAAAAATGGGCTTGCCGGTCATCAAGAAGACCAAGACGGGCTATTCCACGGCGGTTGGTGTCTTAGAAAAGCTCGCGGCGGAAGCTCCCATTGCCGAAAATATCTTGAAATACCGTAAGATTGCTAAGATCCAGTCGACTTACGTGGAGGGCTTACTGAAGGTCATCCATCCCGATGATCACAAGGTCCACACCCGCTACCTCCAGACGTTGACGCAGACTGGGCGGTTGTCATCGGTCGACCCGAACTTGCAAAATATCCCGGTGCGTAACGAAGAGGGCCGGGCCATTCGTAAGGCTTTTGTGCCGCGGCATCCGGGTTGGCAAATCTTCTCGTCTGACTACTCACAAATCGAATTGCGGGTCCTGGCCCACATGAGTCATGACGCGAACATGCAAGAGGCCTTCCGTGAGGGCGAAGATATTCACGCGGCCACAGCCCGACGCATCTTTAAGATGGGGCCGGACGAAGAGGTCACGCCCAACATTCGGCGCCAGGCCAAGGCCGTCAACTTCGGAATCGTCTACGGCATCAGTGACTTTGGGTTGTCGCAAAACATTGGCATCACCCGTAAGCAGGCCAAGGCCTTCATCGACACTTACTTTGAAGAGTATCCTGGCGTCAAGGCCTACATGGATCGGATGGTCCAACAGGCCAAGGAACAAGGCTTCGTGGAAACGATTGCGCACCGGCGGCGGTATTTGCCGGACATCAACTCGCGTAACTTCAACCAGCGGTCATTTGCCGAACGGACGGCCATGAACACGCCGATTCAAGGGAGTGCCGCGGATATTATTAAGATTGCCATGATTCAGATGGAAGACGCGGTCAAGGATCTTCAGGCAACGATGTTACTGCAGGTCCATGATGAATTGATCTTCGAAGCCCCGGCTGAGGAGATCGAAACGTTGGCCAAGCTGGTCCCAAGTGTGATGGACTCAGCCGTCAAGTTGGAGATTCCGTTGAAGGTGGAAAGCCATTACGGGCCAACCTGGTACGATGCGAAATAGCGGCAAGGAGACGATAAGCGATGCCAGAATTACCTGAAGTTGAAACGGTTCGCCGGGGGTTGACCCGCCTGGTGCAGGGCGCCACGATCGACCATGTCGACGTCTACTACCGTAAAATGGTTACGCCGGAGGCTGAGGTCTTCACGGCGGACTTGATTGGCCGGCAGATTGAACGGATCGACCGGCGGGGCAAGTATCTGTTATTTCGATTCAGTGGCGAGCTGACCATGGTCTCTCACCTGCGAATGGAAGGCAAATACGACGTCCAACCCACGGGCAGTCCCATTACCAAGCACACCCACGTGGTCTTTCACCTGACCGATGGCCGGGATCTACGCTACACGGACACCCGTAAGTTTGGGCGAATGCGACTGGTTCCCACCGGGACAGAGGGCACGGTCTTGCCATCGCTGGGAAAGCTGGGGCCGGAACCCACGGCAGATACTCTGACGCTGGCGTACATGCAACAGATTTTCCGCAAGTCCCACAAGGTGGTCAAACCCTTCTTGTTGGACCAATCAAAAATTGCCGGACTGGGCAACATTTATGCCGATGAGGTGCTGTGGCTGTCAAAGATCAATCCGTTAACGCCGGTCGATGAATTGACTGACGCGCAACTGGAGACGTTACGGCAGAGCATCATCACCGAAATTGGTTTGGCGATTCAGGGACACGGGACCACGGTGCATTCGTTTTCGACGGCCTTTGGTGAAGCCGGGCAGTTCCAAAATCACCTGCACGTCTATGGCCGTGAAGGTGAACCCTGTGAGCGGTGCGGCACGGAGATCGTTAAGATCAAGGTTGCCCAGCGCGGGACGCACTACTGTCCGCGGTGTCAGCCGGTGCCATTAGATGCATTGGAGGCCTTGCAAGATGACTGAGACTTGGGGATTGACCGGCGGCATTGCGACGGGCAAATCGACTGTGAGCGCCTGGTTACGCGCGGCGGGAATTCCCGTCATTGACGCTGACGTGATTGCCCGTCAAGTCGTGGCACCAAAGACAGCAGGGCTACAGCAGATTGCCCAGGTGTTTGGCGCTGACTTCGTGACTGACGACGGTTTGGACCGCAAAAAATTGGGCCAGTGGGTCTTCACCCAACCGGCTGAGTTGAAAAAGTTAGAAGCCATCACGGCGCCGCTGATTCAAGCCGAGATTCGGCGGGAACTAGCGGCGGCAAAAGCAAAGCAGGTACCAGTCGTCATGATCGACGCACCAACTTTTTTTGAAGTCGGGTATCTGATTCATTTGGTCGATCACGTCATGGTCGTAGCAACCGACGTGGCAACCCAAAAGCAACGCTTAATGGCGCGCGACGGGCTTTCTGCGGCGGATGCACAGGCCAGAATGGACCGGCAGTGGCCACTGGCCAAAAAGATTGCCCAGGCGACGGTCGTCATTGATAACGGGGGAACGATTGCCCAAACGCGCCAACAAGTGGTAAAATGGCTTGACGCCAATAACTTTGGCAACAGTAACCATTTAAAACGAGGTGAACAATAATGCAGTGTCCACACTGTCATCATAATGGATCGCGGGTCGTTGATAGTCGACCCACCGACGACGGGCGCGTGATTCGCCGCCGTCGTGAGTGCGAGAACTGTGGTTTTCGGTTCACGACGTTTGAGCGGGTTGAAGTTACGCCGCTGCTAGTGATTAAGAAGAACGGGACGAGAGAAGAGTTCAACCGGGAGAAAATCCTGCGTGGGATTATCCGTTCCGCTGAAAAACGCCCAGTGGGCATGGATGTCATGACCAATATCGTTGATGAAGTTGAAAATAAGATTCGGGCGCTGGGCGTCAATGAAATCTCCAGTCAGCTGATTGGGGAATACGTGATGAACCGCTTGGTCGACGTCGACGAGATCGCCTACATCCGGTTTGCCAGCGTTTATCGTCAATTCAAAGATACCGGTGTCTTCTTCAACGAGTTGAAGGACATGCTGGCGAAAGACAAAGAAAAAGCTAAAAAGGATTCACCAGATCAGGGACAAAGTGAGGCGAAGTAAAGCATGGAGAATTCCTGGCACCAATTAAAACCACGAACTGGCTTTTTGGTGCGATTAGCGGACCGCTTGACCGATCAGAGTTGGCAGACGTTGACCCAGCTTTACCAGCCGATTGTGGGACCGAGTGCCGCGGGGCTTTACTCGGCCCTTTTTTGGCTCCCAAATCGCGGGGAGTATCAGCGTCACGCCACCCTGTTAGGCCTGCTGGGGATGGACTTGGCCCATTTCTACGAGGCCCGCTTACGCTTGGAGGCCACGGGCCTGTTGACGACGAAGGTCAAGACGGAAGCGGAGTTGACCAGCTTTGTTTATGAGCTGCAAGCCCCGTTGACGCCAGTTGCCTTCTTTCGCGACGACTTGCTCAGCGTGCAGCTACTGGGCGTGGTCGGTGAGGAGGCTTACCGGACTCTGGTGGCCGTCAATACCGTGACGCCCCACGAGACGCCGGGAGAACAGAACATCACCAAGAATTTTCTCGACGTGTTTCACGTGGACGGCCAGGAGCTACAACGCTTACCGGCTGCCATTACGGCGACACGCGAGGAACTGCCAAGTGAGAACGCCGCCCCGGCGCTAACGCCCACGACCCAAGAGGATTTTGATTTCAAGCTCCTCGGCGAGATCTTGGAGCACTCCTTTATCGACACCAAGGCGTTGCGTAGCTACCGGCAACTATTGCTGACGGAGCACGCTACCTATAACCTTGACGAGGTGACCATGGCCCGCTACGTTGGTGAAGCAACTGATTTGGCGACCAATCAATTCGACCCAGAACAGTTTAAACGGGTGATTGCTCAACACTTTTCGCAGCAGCACCGCAGTCAGCCGGTAGAAACGCCAACGGCTACGGCACCTGCGACTGCGGATACTGACTTGAACGCCGCCGAACAAGCGCTGATTACCGTTGCCAGCAAGTCGGCACCAGCACTCTTTTTACAAGGTATCAAGAAAAAGAGTGGGGGCTTCTTGACGGACGGTGAACAGCGCATCGTGCGGGACCTGGTCAGTCGCCAGTTATTTCCCAATTCGGTCTTGAACCTGATGATTTACCATCTGCTAGTCGATGAAGATCGGCCGACGTTGAATAAAAATCTGATGGATACGATTGCCAACGACTGGAGCAAAAGCAAGGTCACCACGCCGCAGCTGGCCATTAAGAAAATCCGTGAACGTCAGCAGGCGCCGCAACCGTCTCGTCGTTCACGGAACCGACAAACGACCGTGAAAGAGACACTGCCAGACTGGGCTAAGAAGCCGACTGCCAAACCGGCGGCCACGCAAGCTAAGCTATCTGATAAGCAGCAACAACAATTGCAGGCGCGGATTGCCAAGCTACAAGAACACAGCAATCACGGGAAGGAGGATTAACCGATGGAAGATTTAAGTAAGACCATGCAACAGTTGATGAATCAACGGCATTTGAACGACAATTACCGCCAGTTGATGGCCAAAGTGTACGATGACCCCATGGTAACGGCCTTTTATCAGGAACATCGTGACGACCTGGCCGAAGACGTCTTGACGCGCTCGGCGGCGAAATTGTATGAGTTCGTCAGTGAACGCGAGAAGTTGGCCAAGGGGGGCACGACCTTTGCGACAGGCTATGAGCCGCAACTGATCGTCTCCAATCATTTGATCGACGTGGCCTACGTACCAACGAAGGAAACACAAGAAAAGCAAGCCCAGCAACAGCTCCGCCAACGGGTGAAGTCGATTGCCATGCCCAAGAGCATTCGTGAGGCCAACCTGAAGAACTTTGATCAGGACCCGGACCGTGCCGAGGCGCTGATGGCCGCGTTGGATTTTGTGGACGCCTATGAAGCCAGTCCTAAACGCCGGCACCAGGCGTTGTATTTGGCCGGGAGCTTTGGCGTTGGCAAGACCTATTTGCTGGCTGCCGTTGCCAATCAACTTGCCGCAGACGGGTTCTCCACCACGTTAGTTCACTTCCCGAGCTTTGCCGTGGAAATGAAGAACGCCATTGCCCAAAATGGGGTGGCGGAGAAGCTGGATGCCTTGAAGAAGTCACCCGTGCTCATGATCGATGACATCGGCGCTGACGCCATGTCTGCGTGGGTGCGTGACGATGTGCTAGGGGTCATTTTGGAGTACCGGATGCAAGAAGAACTGCCCACATTTTTCAGTTCGAACTTCTCCATGGCACAACTGGAAAAGGAACATTTACGCATCTCAACGCGGGGGGACGACGAACCATTGAAAGCCCAGCGATTGATGCAACGGATTCGCTTCTTGGCCCGTGAGATCACCATGATCGGGGCCAACCGCCGGCCACAGTAGAATAACCGCCTTCAGAAAAAAGTCGACGCATGCCTTGACATCTGCTGCGTGTGAGTGTTTAATAGTCTGTGAAACCAAAAGAGCTATGACGAAAGACATGATGGTTACGAGATCGTTCACAGGAAGAGCTGGCCTAGCTTGGAAGCCAGCTTAGCGACCGTAAGCATTACCACTTTCTATCAGCTGTCGAGAGGAAATTTTCGGCCGGTCCGTCCCGTTATCAACGACTAGAGTTCACGGGACCAGTCTCGTGAAAAATATCGGGTGGAACCACGTTATTGACGTCCCCAGTGCCTTATTAGGTACTGGGGACTTTTTGCGTAGTTGGCCCAAATTTCAATAAGGGAGATCATCATTATGGCAGATATTTCAATTCAATTCCCTGATGGCAAGTCTAAGGACTTCCCAGCAGGTACGACGCCCGCTGACGTGGCCAAGTCGATTTCAATCAGCTTGGCTAAAAAGGCTGTGGCCGCTAAGTTAGACGGCAAGTTGGTCGACTACTTAACGCCATTGGCTGGCAATGGGGCCATCGAAATCGTCACTAAGGATAGCGCTGAAGGCTTGAGCGTTCTGCGGAACACGACCGCTGCTTTACTGCGGATCGCCTTGAAGAAGCAATTCCCAGCTATCCGTTTGGGTGAAGTGAGTGCCGATGAAGACGGGTTCTTCGTGGATACCGACAAGGACGACCAACAAGTCAGCGTTGATGAACTGGACGCCCTGAGCGTGATCGTTGAAAAATTAGTCAGTGATAAATTAGCTATCGAACGGACCAGCTTGCCTAAGGCCGATGCATTGGCCTTGGTCAAGGATGATCCTTACAGCACGGAGTTGATCAACGCTGTGGATGGGGATGCCGTTTCCTTCTTGAAGATTGGCGACTACCAAGTCCTCAGTGACGGTGCCCAATTAGCGAACACGGGTGACGTGAAGAAGTTCAAGTTGCTGTCCGTTGCCGGTGCCTACTGGCAAGGCAAGTCCTCCAACCCAATGCTCCAACGGATTTACGGGACGGCCTTCTACAAGCAAGCTGACTTAGACGCCGACTTAGCTAAGCGCCAAGAAGCCCGCGAACGTGACCACCGGGTTATCGGGAACCAATTAGACTTGTTCTTCGTTGATCCTAAGGTCGGCGCTGGCTTGCCTTACTGGATGCCAAATGGGGCCACGATTCGGCGGACCATTGAACGTTACATCATCGACAAGGAAGTCGCTAACGGCTACCAACACGTTTACACGCCAGTGCTGGCCAACCTGGATCTGTACAAGCAATCCGGTCACTGGGCCCACTACCGTGAAGACATGTTCCCACCAATGGACATGGGGGATGGCGAACAGCTTGAATTGCGGCCAATGAACTGCCCAAGCCACATTCAAATTTACAACCACCACATCCGTTCTTACCGTGAATTGCCATTACGGATCGCTGAACTTGGGATGATGCACCGTTACGAAAAGTCTGGTGCCCTGAGTGGTCTGCAACGGGTTCGGGAAATGACCTTGAACGATGGTCACACCTTCGTTGCCCCAGAACAAATTCAAGATGAATTCAAGAGTATTTTGGACTTGATGGTCAAGGTTTACAAAGACTTTGATATCAAGGACTACACGTTCCGTCTGAGCTACCGTGATCCTAAGAACACGGAAAAGTACTTTGACGATGATGAAATGTGGAACAACGCCCAAAAGATGTTGAAGGGTGCCATGGATGACCTGGGCTTGCCTTACGTTGAAGCTGAAGGGGAAGCTGCTTTCTACGGTCCTAAGTTGGACGTCCAAACCAAGACGGCCCTTGGGAACGAAGAAACGTTATCCACGATTCAATTGGACTTCATGTTGCCAGAACGCTTCGACCTGCACTACATCGGTGCTGATGGCGAAGAACACCGTCCAGTCATGATTCACCGTGGCTTGGTTTCAACGATGGAACGCTTCACCGCTTACCTGACTGAAATCTACAAGGGCGCCTTCCCAACTTGGTTGGCACCTAAGCAAGTCACCATCATTCCTGTTTCTGAAGAAAAGCATGGTGCTTACGCTGACAAGTTAGCCGCTGAATTAAAGGCTGCTGACGTGCGGGTCAACGTTGACAAGCGTGGCGAAAAGATGGGCTACTTGATTCGGGATGCCCAAACCCACAAGATTCCATACACGTTGGTCGTTGGGGAAGACGAAATGGCAAATGGGACTGTCTCTGTCCGGAAGTACGGGGAAGACGACAGCCAATCCATGAGCAGTGACGCCTTCGTCAAGGAAATCTTAGCCGACATTGCTTCTTACAGTCGCGAAAACTAAGACTTCAGAGATCCTGGCGAGTAACCAGAGAATAGAAGAGTTTTGAGACAAAGGTGGTCGGGGTAAATTCCCGGCCCCTTTGTTGTCTCAAAGACTTTTGGCCAGAAAAGGGTAGTCTTTTGGCTCGGAGGACTGAATCACAGAATGAATAGCCCAAATCGTTTAGGTTTGTCAGTTGGCTATGCACCTGTATTACTGATTTCCGAGAGGCTGTGCCACATCAATGGTTGCGCTAATGATGATGTTTACTAGATGTAGCCGATAGTTCGCCAAATATGAGTTCAGCCGTGGGAGTTTTCTTAGCGGTGGTTTTTGCCGGTTAGAAAACTGACAACTTGGAGACGTGGGTCGTCGGCTCCAAGTTGAGGGCCGAGACCGCTTTTTGGCTCGTCCCGGCGCCCACCGCGTTCCAACTCATATTTGGCGAACGGCGAGGCGGCCAGCACAACCAAGTTTGCCCTAATAAAACAGTTTAATCACGAAACACTGTTGACATGTTCTGGCCTAGCTGGTATGATGGTTAAGTTGAGAAATTAAGCAGAGGCTTCCGCTTCTCGCCCTGTGGCTAACGCTGCCGGGCTAGATAGGCACGTTAGTTCAATCTTTGGATTGGATTTCATGCGGGAGCTGTTTGATGTTTGATCAAAGGTTCCCGCATTTTTTTATGAGTGAGATTTCTGCAGTTCTCGAGATTATTTTGGAGGTGGATTACCATAGCAAACGACACGATTGTCAACGAGGGGATTCGCGCACGCGAAGTTCGATTGATTGCCGGCGACGGTGAACAATTGGGTATTAAGTCCAAGCGTGAAGCTTTACAGATCGCTGAAGACGCAAACCTCGATTTAGTTTTGGTTGCACCGAAAGCTAAGCCACCAGTAGCCCGCATCATGGACTACGGGAAATACCGCTTTGAGTTGCAAAAGAAGCAACGCGAAGCACGGAAAAAGCAAAAAGTGGTCAGTGTCAAAGAAGTACGGCTCAGTCCTACCATTGATACCAACGACTTTAACACCAAGCTGAAGAACGCTAAGAAGTTCTTGGCCAAGGGTGAAAAAGTTCGGGTCTCAATCCGGTTTAAGGGTCGGGCGATTACGCATAAAGACATTGGTCGCGAGGTGCTCAACCGGATGGCTCAGGAAACTTCTGATGTTGCCACGGTTGAACAACGGCCTAAGATGGACGGTCGGAGCATGTTCTTGATGCTCGCGCCTATCGCGGAGACTAAGTAAGAATTGATTGGGTAGCTTTAGCTGCCGATTTAAGGAGGAAATTTCGTATTATGCCAAAGATGAAGACTAACCGCGCCGCAGCTAAGCGTTTCAAAGTAACTGCCAAGGGCGGTATCAAGAGTGCCAACGCATACACGTCTCACCGTTTCCACGGTAAGACCAAGAAGCAACGCCGGAACCTTCGTGGTACCCGGATGATGAACGAAACGACTATTAAGACTTACCGTTCTTTATTACAAAAGTAAGCTAGTCGGAAATTTTTCGGGTCGACGAAATGTCGACATAATGTTTGAATTGATTTAGGAGGAAAAGATTATGCCACGAGTTAAAGGCGGTACTGTTACACGCGCACGTCGCAAGAAGGTTTTAAAGTTAGCTAAGGGTTACCGTGGTTCAAAGCACCGTTTATTTAAGGTTGCCAAGGACCAAGTCATGAAGGGCCGTCAATACGCCTTCCGTGACCGGAAAGCCACTAAGCGTAACTTCCGGAAGCTTTGGATTGCCCGGATCAACGCCGCAGCCCGGATCAATGGTCTGAGCTACAGCAAGTTGATGCACGGTTTGAAGTTAGCCAACATCGATGTTAACCGGAAGATGTTAGCTGACTTAGCAGTGAACGACGCTGCTGCATTCAAGGCCTTAGCTGACCAAGCTAAGGAAGCTTTGGCTGCTTAATTCAGTCAATTCGAAAAGACTTCGCTGCGGCGGGGTCTTTTTTATTACGAATTTGATATCGCAAATTTTATAGTCATGTCGTCAGAAATCAGTTGGGATTCTCGACGGCTGATGGTGGTAAAATTCGCAAAAATTGCGTATAATAAAAAGCTAGACATGCCAATACTGGCAAACGAACGAAGGGGGGCAGTCACCCGCATGGTTTCTGGATTCAAACCCACGTGGATGGTTACGAACATATACGATTTGACGCCAACAGATTTGCGGGCCAACGGGATCAAGGCGGTCATGACCGACCTGGATAATACGCTGATTGCGTGGAACAACCCGGATGGGACACCGGAACTGCACCACTGGCTCAACTTGTTAGAGCTAGCGGGGATTCAGGTGATCGTGGTGTCCAACAACAGCCGGGCCCGCGTTGACCGGGCAGTGGCACCGTTTAACCTTCCCTACATTCACCGGGCACTCAAACCACTATCTTGGGGATTGAATCGGGCCTTACGTCGTTGGCACTTGCGCCGCGACGAAGTCGTCATGGTGGGTGATCAACTGTTAACGGACGTTTGGGCCGCGCACCACAGCGGCGTTCGCAGCGTCTTGGTCAAACCTATTTTAAGCTCGGATGCCTGGATCACGAAGGGCAATCGGTTATTGGAAAAGGTAGTCATGTGGCGCTTGCGGCACAACTATCCTGAATTAACTTGGCAGGAGGATCTTAATGAACGAAAAACACATTGAACCGGTAGTAATTGATGGTGAACCCTTGCACTGCATTGGTTGTGGCGCGGTGGTTCAAACAACGGACAAGACGGCACCAGGCTATACGCCGCAATCAGCGCTCGACAAGGGAATTGAAAAGGAAGAAGTCTATTGCCAACGGTGTTTCCGGCTACGGCACTACAATGAAATCGTGCCCGTCGGCTTGACCGATGATGATTTCTTACGGTTGTTGACGCAGATTCAAGACGCCAACGCCTTGATCGTGTACGTTGTGGACATCTTTGACTTTAACGGTAGTGTGATTCCGGGGCTCCACCGCTTTGTCGGCGACAACCCCGTCTTGCTCGTGGGGAACAAGGAAGACTTGTTGCCACGCTCATTGAAGCGGAGTAAATTACGGGACTGGCTACGTCAGCGAGCCAACGAAGAGGGGTTACGGCCCATCGACGTGACGCTGCTGAGTGCCAAGACCAATCAATCCGTGGACGGCCTGTTACAACTGATCGACAAGTATCGTGGCGACCGTGACGTGTACGTGGTCGGGGTGACCAACGTCGGCAAGTCTACGTTGATCAACCAAGTGATTCGGCAAAATACGGGGGTCCAAGACTTGATTACAACGTCGCGGTTCCCGGGCACCACGTTGGATAAGATTGAATTGCCATTGGATGACGATCACGTCTTGGTCGACACCCCAGGTATCATTCAAAACCAACAGATGGCGCACTATTTGGATGGCAAAGACCTGAAGATCGTGACGCCACAAAAGCCAATCAAGCCGAAGAACTACCAGCTCAACGACCAACAGACGTTGTTTTTGGGCGGTATCGCGCGGTTTGACTACACCAAGGGCCCCAAGAACGGGTTCACGGCTTACTTTGAGAACAACTTATACATTCACCGCACCAAGCTGGAGAATGCCGATGACTTTTATGAACGGCAGCTGGGTCAGCTGTTAACGCCACCACACGCGGATACCAAGGATGATTTTCCACCGCTTGTGGCCCATGAATTCAAGACGACGGTCAAGAGTGACCTGGTCTTTGAAGGCTTAGGCTGGATTACCGTTCCAGCTGGTGTTAACGTTACTGGCTGGGCACCCGCGGGTGTCGGCGTCTTGATTCGCCGCGCAATGATTTAAAAACTGGAGGACAACAACTTGCTACGAGGAAAACAAAAACGTTATTTACGGGCCCACGCCCATGCCATGCGCCCACTCTTTTCCGTGGGTAAAAATGGGCTGACCCAAGCCTGGTTGGAACAACTGACCGGTGCCTTGGAGTATCGCGAATTAATCAAAATCAATCTGCAACAAAGCGCTGACGTCTCCGTTGACGAGACCAAAGCCTTCATCGAAGACAACACGGACATTCAGGTGGTGCAAACCATCGGCCGGGTATTGGTCTTGTACAGAGTCGCAACTGAAGCAGAAAACCAAAAGATTTCACCAATCGTGGAAAACATGTAGGGAGGTCTGGCAGTCGTGGTGAAGATCCTAGAACGAACGAGTACGCAGGTGGCGACGCAGTTAGCGGCGACCGCTAAGAAGCGGCGCATCGGTATTTTGGGTGGGACGTTCAATCCGCCACACTTGGGGCACTTGGTCATTGCTGATCAGGTTGCGACCCAGTTGGGACTGGACAAAGTACTATTCATGCCGGATGCCGAGCCACCGCACGTGGACCGGAAATTGACGATTTCTGCCAAGGACCGGGTGGCGATGGTCAAGGCAGCTATCAAGGACAATCCGCGGTTTGACTTGGAGCTAACGGAAGTGGCACGCGGCGGCCGTAGCTATAGCTATGACACCATGTTGCAACTGACGCAGGCCCATCCGGAGAACCAGTACTATTTCATCATCGGCGGCGACATGGTTGCTTATTTGCCAAAGTGGTACCGCATCGACGAACTGGTCAAATTAGTCCAGTTCGTGGGTGTCTGTCGCCAAGGATTTAATCGCGAGTCGCCGTACCCCGTCTTGTGGGTCGACGTGCCTCAGATCGGTATTAGCTCAACGATGGTCAGAGACCAAGTGCGCCGCGGCCAATCTGTGCGCTACTTGGTGCCGACCATGGTCGATCTCTATATTAAGGAGCATCTATTATATCGTGACTGAACTAACCTATACTGAAAATATCTTTGCGGGCACTCGGGCTGAACTGTTAGCAAAAATCAGTCAACAGCTGAAGCCCAAGCGCTTTAAACACGTGCAACGGGTGGAACAAACGGCCATCGACTTGGCCAAGCGCAATGACGTGAATCTGGAAAAGGCCAGCATTGCGGGTCTGGTCCATGACTACGCCAAGCAGCGCCCGGACGCAGACTTCATTGCGGCCATTAAGCAATATCACTTGGACCCCATCTTGCTGGATTACGGCAATGCGATTTGGCACGGGGTCGTCGGTGCCGAGCTGATCAAGCATGAGCTGGGCATTTATGATGAAGACATCTTGAATGCTGTCCGGCACCATACGACGGGGGCGGTCTACATGTCACCGTTAGAACAAATCGTTTACATGGCCGACTACATCGAACCACAACGGGACTTTCCCGGGGTCGATGAGGCCCGCCGATTGGCGAAAACGGACCTGGCAAAGAGTGTGGCGTTTCAAGCCAAGCATACGCTCGCGTACCTGGTAGATAACGGCAAGCCGGTCTACCCCAAGTCCATCGACACCTACAATGCGTGGGTGCCCCAATATCCGACTGTTTGAGAGGAGAAAATATGGAAAGCAAAGCAATTTTAGAAATCGCAGTTAAGGCTGCGGAAAACAAGCGTGCAGAGGGAATGGTCGCCTTAGACATGACCAAGGTCAGCTTAATGGCCGACTACTTCTTGATCATGGAAGCCAATTCCAACCGTCAAGTCCAAGCCATCGCCGATGAGATCGTTGACCAAATGAACGTGAACGACGTGACGATTCGCGACGTTGAAGGGAAGAACAGTGCTGAGTGGATTCTGATCGACTTGGGTGACGTGGTCGTGCACGTCTTCCAAAAGGACCAACGCAGCCATTACAACTTAGAAAAGCTCTGGTCAGACGCCCCAGAGGTTGATCTGGGCCAATGGGTCGAAGCATGATCTATCAATCCTTTGCAGAGCTTTACGACGAACTTTTTGATCCAGCCATGTACGACCAGTGGCTGGATTTTGTCGCTAAACGGGTGGCGCCTACCAGTGGCGAGTTGCTCGACCTGGCGTGTGGGAGTGGCCGCTTAGGCGTCTTGTTGGCCCAACACGGCTATCAGGTCAGCGGCTTGGATCTCAGTGAAGAGATGCTGGCGTTAGCCGCCAAGCACGCCGAGGAAGCCGACGTGACGATGCCATTGATGGCGGGCAACATGCTGGACCTCAGTGCCATTGGCGAATACCAAACGGTAACTTGTTTTGCCGACTCATTTTGTTATCTGACTGACTTGGACGCAGTGACGCAAGCCTTCACCCAGGTCCATGATCATTTGGCCGTGGGCGGGCAGTTCTTGTTTGACGTCATCACGCCACACCAAACGGATGACGTTTACCCCGGTTACATGTACAATTACGTGGATGAGACCCGGGCGTTCGTCTGGACCAGTTATGGCATCGAAGACGAGGAACACGCCGCCGAACACGACCTGACCTTTTTCACGGAAAATGAAGAGACCGGTGAGTATCGCAAGGTGACCGAGTTGCATCATGAGCGGACGTATCCACTGGCGGATTACCAACGGGCACTCGCTGCCGCTGGGTTGACCGTCAAGCGGGTCAGCGCCGACTTTGGGGAACACGACGTTGCCCCAGACACGACCCGGTGGTTCTTCGAGGTTACACGGGAGGCTTAACATGACGTTACAGGCAGTCGGGATTATTGCGGAATACAATCCGTTTCATAATGGCCACGCCTATCAGATTGCTCAGGCCCGTGCGCAGACGGGGGCCGATGTGGTCGTCGCCGCCATGAGTGGCAATTGGGTCCAGCGTGGGGAACCGGCGTTGATGGACAAATGGCAACGCACAGCGGCTGCCCTGGCCGGCGGGGTTGATCTGGTCGTGGAACTTCCGACGGCCAGCGCCTTACAACCGGCGCATTTGTTCGCAGCAGGTGGTGTGATGCTCTTAGCAGCCCTACAGTGCCGTTGGCTAGCATTTGGGACCGAACACCCGGACATGGACTATCAGCGCTTAATGGCGCATTTACCCACGAATCCAGCCACCTTCAAACGCTTTGACCAGACGTATGCGTCGCTCTTTCAGGGCTACCTACGCGAGCAAACGGGCATTACGTTGAACGCGGCCAATGACATTCTGGGCTTCTTTTACGCCTTGGCCAATCAGCGCGCCGGCAACCCGTTGACGTTGTTGCCATTGGCACGGCGGGGCAGTCAGCACAACGACACCACGATTGCGGTACAAACGGCCTTTGCCAGCGCGACAGCAATTCGTTCAGCGGCCTTAGCGGGTGACTGGACCAGCGTGGCGGCAGTGGTCCCGGCCAGCACCCTGGCCTTATTGCAGGGCGCACAGTTGACCAGTTGGTCGGACTTTTGGCCCTGGCTACGTTACCAGCTGGTTAGCGGGGATGTGGCGGACTTGCGGCAACTGTACCAGATTACAGAAGGTGTCGAGTACCGGCTAAAACATGCAGCGTTGCCCAACGCGACCTTTGCGGCATTCATGCACGAGGTGAAGACCAAACGCTACACCTACACGCGCTTGCAACGACAGGCCGCCTACATGTTACTTCAGGCCAAGCCAGCAGAGATGCTGGTCCAGCCGCAGTACTTGCGCGTGCTGGGGTATTCGGCAGCCGGCCAAGCGTATTTGCACCAAATCAAGAAGCAGGTGCCGTTGCCGTTAGTCAGTCGCGCCGACCGGGATTGGCAAAAGGGTCCCGGCGAATTAGACGACCGCGCTGGCGCGTTACGCACGCTTTTGACGGGAATCGACCAAGATTATGGCCGGATTCCGGTAAAAAAAGACGATTCTGAATGACTATCAAGGAAATTACCTTGACATCACATTTTTTGACAGGTATAATTTATCACGTTGCATTGGAGGGATTGCGATGAAATGGTCGTTGACCGAGCTCCGCAAGAATTACCGAAATGAGCCACTTTCATTCGACGAAACGTTGAATTTGAAGGCGGACTTGATGGAACGCTACGGCGATGACGTCTTGGATTTAAGCCCCGTCCATGCCCAGGGAATGGTTTCCGTGGTGGATGGTGACGTTGTCGTTGATGCACAGGTAACGGCGGACTTAACGGTCCCGTCTAGTCGGTCATTAGCACCGGTGGACTTACCCGTAGATTTCAAAATGACGGAATTTTATGTATCTGACCCTGCCGCAACGCAACGGTTTGAAAAGACCGACGTTGTGATGGTGGTCAAGGATGACCAGATCGATTTCGATAAGGCTGTCGGGGATAACATTATTTTACAAATTCCGATGCACATTCTTTCAAAAGCCGAAGAACAGGGTGAAAAGATGCCGACCGGTAATGACTGGGAAGTCGTTAGCGAGGCTGACCTGGAAAAGGTGGAGAAGGAAAATCAATCAGTTGATCCACGTCTTGCAAAGTTAAAAGATTTCTTCCCTGATCAGGATGATCAATAATCGCCTTTGTAAGCCTTAAAAATTTTTTCACTAGTGGATATAATTTATTTAAAGGAGGTGTTTTCTTTGGCTGTACCAGCACGGAAAACGTCTAAGACGAAAAAGCGTATGCGTCGGGGTCACATCAAGTTGGCTTCCCTGAACTTAACTCCTTGCCCTAACTGTGGTGAGTTGCGTAAGGCACACATGGTTTGCCCAAGTTGTGGTTTCTACGATGGCCGTCAGGTCGTTGCGGTTAAGAACGCAAACAACTAATTTTAATTAGTCAAATGAAACTCCCATGAAGTCCGCGGCTTCTGGGAGTTTTTTTGACGCTTGGCGTGCATTTTCACGTATAATGAACGCACACAGAACAGAAGGGGTGACATTGTGACGATTAAATTGATTGCAACGGATTTGAACGGCACGCTGCTACACGATGACCAAAGCTATAACCGGCCGCTCTTTCGGCAGGTGTTACGGCAGCTACAGGCACGCCAGATTCCGTTGGTGTTGGCCTCTGGCAATGAGTATGGTCATCTGCGGGACTTATTTGCGGCAGATTTGACGGATAATATGATTTTGGTTGCGGAAAATGGCGCGTCCATTTACCAGCAAGACCAGTTGATTTTTGATGGCAGTCTGCGTGATGACGACGTGACCCAGTTCGTCACGGTCGACCGGCAGCAGGACTTCTTGCGTCAGGCCTACGTGATCATGACCGGGGCCAAGGCCTCATACACGGAGTTGGGGGCGCCGCAACCGCTCTTAGATGCCGCCAATGCCTATTACGATAACCTGCAACAGGTCGCTGATTTGCGGACGGTGACGGACAAGATCAAGAAAATTAGCATTTCAACGCTGCCGGACCAAGCGGCTGCCTTGACCGACCAGTTGAACACTTACTTTGATGGGCGCCTGCACGCGCATGACAGTGGCTATGGCGTCATTGACGTGGTGGCTGCTAGCGTCGGCAAGTTGCCGGCGGTCAAATGGCTGGCACAACGGTTTTCGCTGTCCGCCGATGAGATCATGGCCTTTGGCGACGGCGATAACGACGCTGCGTTGCTGGCCTATGCCGGTCAGGGGTTGGCGATGCGCAATGCCGCACCGACGATTCAGGCTATCGCAACCGGCGTCACTGCCTATGATAACCAGCAAGATGGGGTCTTACGCGCCATCAATGACCAAATCCTAGCGTGAGTTGTTGACCTAACCTACTTGTTGGTCAACGCCGCACTGGGGGGCTGACTGCAGTATACTTCATGGTGATCGAAGGGATAATCATGAAGATTTTAAGTCGCGATTTTTTGCTCGTCATTATCTGCCTGGCACTGCTGATCGATGGTGTCACGCTGTATCACACGGTTACGGCGCGTGCCACCCACACGGACCTGGACGACCGGGTTCCTGCGTTGGTGGTTAAGCAAAATGGATTTGAATAAAGGTTCGAGAGTGGGCCAAAAGGTGGTTAGCTGGCGAGCATTAAGGCTGATAAGCGAATAATCCTGGATTTGGATTGTTTGCTTATCAGTTTTAAGCGGAACCAGCTGCCTTTTGGCCCAGGTTTCAACACTAGATATTCGGAGACACAAAGGGCCTGAGACTTTTGTCCCAGCCCTTTTTTACTGGAGAAAATTCGCGTTTATTTGTAAAATTGCACAAAGTTTGGTGACTGCATCCTAAAAATTAGATTATGAGAAAAAACATACCGAATCAAATATAAATTCGTTTATAACAGGATTTTAAGATGATAGGATAATTAGAGAATTAATTTATTCCCGCTAATAGTTTAAGAAAGTCTTGGATTCCCACCAAAATTACCGAATCTTGTGGTCAGGCTTGTGAATAACCGGTAGACTAGCAGTAATCATTTTGGATGGGAGTTTAGGAGCATGCGCAAACGATTGGGCCTCTTGTTAGTGGTCATCATCGGTGGATTGTTCTTACTACCGAATCTACAAGGGTCCCTGCCTAAAATAGTTGCAATGTCGCAGACAATGGCCGTACAGGCTACGAATCAGCTAACGGTCCAATTGCCATTGATGGGGCGTCAGGAGAAATCCGTGATGACCCCGATTGAGTCTATCGTCGAACCACAAACGCTCAAGAAGACCTATTATTACCGCTTTGCGGGCAATCTGCCCGACAAGGCAGTCCAGACCTTTGGTGCCGCCATCGCCATCTACAATGATACGGGGATCGTTAATTTGGTCGCAGGAGATGCGACTGACCGGCAAAATGGCATGACGATCTTTGGTTATCATAAGGTGATGCCGGCAGACAAGTCCGACTACCTGGAACTGGGAAAGGGTGGCCCCGAAATCGAGGAAGTCAGTGGCTTTCAAGGGTATACGGCTAACCACGCCCGTGCAGGCGTCAATCTCCAGTATCCGCAAGGAGTGAAGTTGTCGGTGGCCCTGCATGAGGTTGGGCACGCCCTGGGATTAGACCACAGTTCGAGTCGACGTTCCGTGATGTATCCGATCGATCAGGGAAAGTCAGCGTTATCTGCCGGCGACCTCAAGGCGTTGCACACGCTCTACGAATAAGATTTAACAGGAAACGCACATTTCGTTGCGAATCCGGTGAAATGTGACCAATCTTTTGCAGATTAGTCGTCATCCTTGCAAAAATCCGCTACACTGTTTTCTAGAAAGGGTGAGAGAGGATGGTGGCTTTGAAAAGAACTTACTGGTGGTTAGGCGGGATGGTCGTTTTATTTGCCAGTCTGTGGTTTAGCGGGAGCGCTTTGGTTGCCATGACTTTGCGTCAGGATGGCGTGGTTAACCAGTTGGCGACACACGTTACGAGTCCCCACGGGCAAACGCCACTGGAACCCATTGCGCTAGCCCATCCGCTACGACCAGTTTATTACTATCACTTTGCCAGTGCTGAGGCCGCCGAGTTTCGGGGGCTGTTCGAGGAAGCCGTAATGGTGTTTAATCGTACCGGGGTGGTCCAATTGCGGCCGGGCACCGCACAGATGGGTCAAAATAGCTTAACCTTCTTCACTTACCGGGATGCCGATTCTCAGCGCGCTGACTTTACCGAGTTGGGGAAGGGTGGTCCGCACGTGATTCATACCGGTCAGGGGACGGTCAATCAGGCACGAGCCGGCGTGAACTTGGCCCACCCAGAACTGCGACCACGTCTGTCCGTGGCGATTCATGAGATCGGTCACGCGGTAGGGTTGGCGCACAGTAGCGCTAAAACGTCGGTGATGACCGCCAGGGACCACGAGCAAGAATGGTTATCACCAGCGGATTTAGCGGCGTTACGGCTGTTATATGGGCCAGGACATGCGTGACCGTCAAGCTGCGGTGGAGGTACGCGCTCCCGATTCAGCGTAACTTGGCGGAAACACCAAGTCTAGCGGTGACAATGCATTAGGTCGTGACAAAAAAGAGGCTCCCGTCCGACAGGTGTCGGTACCAGGAACCTCTTTCGCACAACGCTAGAACAGCGTCAGCTTATTTAGTAAAATCAACGACCATCCGGCCGACGATTTGGTTGTTCTTCATTTCATCAATGATATCGTTAACTTCGTCCAGACGACGAGTTTGAACGATTGGGTGAACCTTGCCTTCAGCACCGAATTGGAAAGTTTCGGCTAAGTCTTGGCGCGTCCCAACTAAGGAACCGCGAACGGAGATGCCGTCCAGCACCGTCTTAGCAATGTTTAATTCCATGTCGCCTTGTGGTAAGGCCACGGCAACCAACTTGCCATCTGGCTTCAAAGCGTTAACGGATTGGGTGAAGGCATCCTTGTTAACGGCAGTGACTTGGGCGTTGTCCACGCCGCCGACCTTTTCTTGAATCTGTTCAGCAACGTCACCGTCATGCCGGTTGATCAGCACTTCAGCACCGTTAGCCTTAGCAGCAGCTAACTTGTCTGGATTCCCATCAACGGCAACGACGTGCGCACCGAAGACATTGTGGGCGTATTGGATAGCCAGGTTACCTAAACCACCGGCACCAACAACTTCGACCCATTGGCCAGGCTTCGTTTCGCCGACCTTCAAGGCCTTGTACATGGTCACACCGGCACAGGTCAAAGAGGTTGCTTCAACGGGATCCAAACCTTCTGGCACCTTAACGGCGTAGTTGGCGTCAACGATGCATTCTTCAGCCATCGCACCATCAACCGTGAACCCAGAGTTCTTAACGTTACGGCAAAGTGTTTCACGACCGGTCAAGCAGTATTCACAGTGGCCACAGCCCTTAAAGAACCAAGCGATAGAAACGCGGTCGCCGATCTTTAAGTTCTTAACGTCGTCAGCAACTTGGATAACCTTACCGACACCTTCATGACCAATGATCCGGCCAGGTTGCTTGCCGAAGTCACCGGCAGCCACGTGTAAGTCGGTGTGACAGAGACCACAATATTCCATCTTAACTAAGGCTTCACCGTGGGTAATTGGGCGAAGGGTAACATCCTTGATATCTACGTAACCATCAACTGAATCGCGAATAACTGCTGCTTTCATGAAAACAATCCCTCTTTCTTTTTATCTACAAGACCCAGTATACTGCAAAAGTTGTCAGTTTCAAGTGAAATTTTGCACAAAAATTATTAAGATTTTTCCAAGACAGACAACTATCGGTAATATGACGCTTGTTTACTGGTAGTGTAAGCTGTTTAACAATGTGAAGCAAACAACATAATCGCTTTCATAAGCAAAATTAACTATCGAATGCAACCGGTTGACTTTTACAAGTGAAGGATTTTTTCCAGGTTTAGAAGGTTAAGATTAAACTAAATGTGGGAAGCCACGTCGTTTTGCATACAATTATGAGAAAATATGATAAAATTAAATGTTGAAATGAATATCGGACGGCCACTCCTGGTGTGGGTTTGACTAGAGGGGCTGCCGCGAATTAGCCAGAGGAGTTAAAGTGTAATGAGTCGAATTTTAATTATTGAAGATGAAAAAAATCTCGCCCGCTTTGTGGAATTGGAATTAAAGCATGAGGGCTATGAGACGAATGTCCAATTCAATGGTCGGACCGGGCTGGAAGCAGCTTTGTCGCAAGACTTTGATGTGATCTTATTGGACTTAATGTTGCCGGAATTGAACGGTATCGAAGTTGCGCGGCGGGTCCGCGAAGTCAAGAGCACCCCCATCATTATGATGACGGCGCGTGACTCCGTGATCGACCGAGTATCTGGTTTGGATCACGGGGCCGACGATTACATCGTCAAGCCATTTGCGATTGAAGAGCTGTTGGCTCGGGTGCGGGCGCTGTTACGGCGGATCCACTTGGAAGGCGAACAGAAGAACACGAAGCAAACGACCGTAAAGTTCAAGGACCTGACGATTGAAAAGGAAAATCGGATCGTCCGGCGTGGCGATGAGGTCATCAATCTGACCAAGCGGGAATATGAATTACTCCTGGCATTGATGGAAAACATCAACGTGGTCTTGGCCCGGGATGTCCTCTTAACCAAGGTCTGGGGCTACGAGTCTGAAGTTGAGACGAACGTGGTCGATGTGTATGTCCGTTATCTACGTAACAAAATTGATGTCGCCGGCCAGAAGAGCTACATCCAGACGGTTCGGGGGACAGGGTACGTGATGCGTTCGTGAAATCGCCAGAAGAACCAAGAGTTCCAGAAAAGCCGGCTGTTCCCGAAGCACCGGTAGCGGCTGCGGCGGTTGATGACCAAGTCAAGAAGCCCGGGTTCCGGTTCTCATTGAAGTGGGAATGGGCCTTATCGACGGCCTTTGGCGTGCTGGTTATCTTCGCGGTCATCGTGTTGTTGATCTTCAATAGCTTCATGACGGTCTTGATGCGCCAGGAGAAGACCCACGTGTCGGATACCTTGAACGTGGTCGTTGAGAAACTGAACACCCAAAAGCAACCGCTGACGGGCGCACAGGTTAATCAACTGTTGCGGCCTCGGACCGTGTTGTCAGAAGCCAAGAAGCCAACTGGGCCGTACAACAACGCCGTGCTGACCAGTTTAGCACGTGATAGCCAAACGGTGACGGTCTATGACCAAAACGGCCAGCCGTTATTTGCGACACGGGAAAGTCCGCTACAGTTTCAGAAGTCTAAGCAACTTCGCATTTCTACGCAGAAGATCAAAGGGCACAAGAATCTGGTTGGTATCACGCCAATTCGCGCCAAGCAAGGCAATCATCTGTTAGGGTACGTCCAGGTCACGGATAATTTACGGGACTACCGGGCGACCCAGGTGAAATTGCTCCAGATCGATCTGGTGTTAGGGATGATGGCAGTGCTCGCGGCGGCCGTCTTGAGTTATAGCCTCGCGACCTTCCTGTTGCGGCCGGTTGAAGCCATCCGAGAGACGATTCACGCCATGCGCGAGGATCCCCAAACGGATCGGCGGGTACCAGAGATGCACCATCAAGATGAGCTGAGTGACCTGGGGAATCTTTTCAACGACATGTTGGACACGACCCAACGTTACATGGACCAGCAACAGCAATTCGTGGAAGATGTCTCCCATGAGTTGCGGACACCGGTGGCCATTATTCAAGGGCACATGGAGATGCTGGACCGTTGGGGAAAAGACGACCCTGAGGTGCTGAACGAGTCGATCAAGGCATCGCTGCAAGAAACCAAGCGGATGAAGAGTCTGGTCCAAGAAATGTTGGACCTACAACGCGCCGAACAAATTGAGGTCAATTACCCCAATGAGGTCTCGGACGTGAGTGAAGTCGTCGAGCAGGTGTTTGATAACTTCAAGATGATTCATCCGGACTATGTCTTTATCTTAGACGATGATGTTCAGCGACCGGTACAGGCACAGATCTATCGGAATCATTTGGAACAGATCCTGATCATTCTGATGGATAATGCCGTCAAGTATTCGCAGACGCGTAAGGAAGTCCACATGAGCTATGAGAGCGATTCTCGCAGCTTAGAAGTGGCGGTCCAAGACTTCGGTGAGGGGATCTCGCAGGAGAACCGTGACCGTGTCTTTAACCGTTTCTACCGGGTGGACAAGGCCCGCTCCCGGACCAAAGGGGGCAACGGCCTTGGGTTAGCCATCGCCAAGCGGCTGATTGAGGCTTACCACGGACGTATCACCATTGAAAGTGCCCTGGGCCAAGGCTCAGTCTTCCGGATTTCCTTGCCGATCTTATCGGACAAGGATGCGCAGATCCTGACGGAAAAGAAAGAACAGGCCCAAGCGGCCAATGACGTTCCGGGCATTCAGTCAGAGTTGCTGGCGGACTCGTCAGAGACTCGGTCAACAGATGATGATGCAACAAAATAAATACAATGCACGAAGTAGAGCCTGGGAGAAATTTCTCAGGCTTTTTGTTATCCTTAAATTTTGGAAAAATGGCCTTCTGGTACGCCAAAAGGCTGGATGCAGTCAAGTAACTTGGCCAGACATGACCAGCGGGTAGCTCACATCTGTTACTTTGGAAAATCTTAAACGATAGGCATTGACACCTCGCAGAAATTTCAGTATGCTATGGTAACTAGTTAATTACATGAGTAACTAACCAACATAGGGGGATATACAATCATGAAGATTTTACGGAAGTTAATTGCCGTCATTGGCGGTCTAGCAGTTATTGGTGTGGTCGGTGCCGTCATTTTACCCGGCGTGACCAAGAATCAGCACAGCGAATGGGCCATGGCCGCGGACAATGTCAACCCGTTAGTCAAAACGACGGACGTTTATGCGTCTACTAATGCCAAGCCAGTGCGGCACTACATCGGCGGTGGGGGTGAGGACGAGTACGTTTACCAACTGCTGACATACAACGCCGAGGGAGAGGCCCGCACGCTGACCTTTGACGCGCAATGGCGATTGAAGCCCAACAAGTTCTTGAAGATCACTGCCAAGGGTCAAAACGTCGAAACGTGGGAAAAGGTCGAACGGGCGGCAGTTCCTCACAATGTACGCCAAAGCTTGATGACTGATTAAGCGACGAGTGATGTGTTACGTCAGACGAAGTGAATTGTTGATTTAAAGCATTTTGCCTATAGCAAATGACGGGCTTGACGGCACGACCGGACAGTGGCTTAGGTTGCCGGAAACTTGACAAGAAGTCCGGCCAATTGGAAATTGGGTATAACAACTAAATCTAAGTACAAAAAAACCTCAACCCATTTCAACAGGGAGGAGGTTTTTTCTATGATTATTTATGATGTTGTTGCTTACCTGCATTCCGGTTTCGATTCTTCTGACTGGCCTTCTTGGCCGTAGCTTGCTTAGCAGCAGGCGTCGCGACCTTTTTCGGGACGACAGGTGCAGCGGGAGCGGGTTGATCCTTCATTTTTTCTTGGATCTCACGGCGAATCCGTGGCCGGTAGAAGTTAATGATCAACGTTTGCAGGCAGGCAAACAGCCCACCGACGAAGAAGTACAACCCTAATCCGGCTGGTGAACTCATCGTGAAGAACAGAATCATCACGGGTGAGAGCAACAGGGTGAAGCGCATTTGCTTCTTTTGTTCTTCCGGCATCCCCAGCAGAGACAAGTATCCCTGTAACAGGTAGGACAGGAAGGACAGCAGCGCCAAAATCCAACTGGCTTTCCCCAACGGAATATTCATGAAGACCGCCTTGGAGAGTTCAGGTGAATAGCGAATCGCAGCGTATAATGCAGCGAAGATCGGCATTTGAATCAATAATGGCAAGCACCCAATGCCACCGGTCATGCTGATACCATTGTTACGGTAGAGCGCCATCATGGCTTGGCTAGCGGCTTGTTGTTCCTCTTGGGTCGTCGCTGCCTTTTGTTGCTTTTGTAACGCGGTCATTTGTGGGCGGATCATGGAGATCTTTTCCTGTTGGACCGTGGCGTTACGCATTTGCTTGACCATGACTGGCAATAAGACCATCCGCACGATCACGGTCAAAACGATGATGGCCCAACCGTAACTGCCACCAAAGATGTGGGCGAGCCAATCCATCACGTGTTGCCCGGGTACGGCTAGGTAATCGTAGACGAAGCCGTAGGGTTTACCGTTTTTGGTCTGGACACAGCCACTGAGGACCAGTGCCAGTGCCGCGAGGGCCGCGGTAACCGAAAATTTCTTGGAGATTTTCATATTCTATTTTGAACCCCTTTTAATTAAACGTGTAGAGCGTAGACGCCCCCAGCGGCAAAATCGCCGTTAACATCAAACATCTTACTTGATTTAGCGGGCTTTTTCAAATAATAATGCGAAACTCATTGAATCGTCGCGTGGGTAAGTCGGTAATCGCGAGATCCGTGACCTGAATCCAGGGGGCCAAACCGCGCTGAAGTTGGTGGGTGAAGTCGCTGAGGACTTTGGCCGATGCACTGGCCACGATGGCGACTTGACCGGTGGGCAGATTTTGGACCGTGCCCGTTACCCCTAGTTGTTGAGCGAGCTGTCTGGCCGACCAGCGAAACCCCACGCCTTGAACCTGACCGCTGACCAGAATCTTTTGGGTCTGCATCTCCAGGCCTCCTTTCGCAAAAAAATTCACCTTAATCATACCGCGAGTCGCCGGTGCTGCCTAGGGATATGGTAGAATTAGGAAAAGAATTCAGATGGGAGCAAATTCACCGTGACAGAAAAAATTACGTCGGGACAAAACAAAAAAGTCAAGCAGTGGCGGGCATTGACCACCAAGAAGGGGCGTAAGGCCACCCAAACTTACCTATTAGAAGGATGGCATTTGGTGCAAGAAGCCATTAAGGCCCAACACGCATTGACGGCCATCATGGGCACGGCGGACCAATTGGCCGACCACGCCAGCGAATTGCCGGCAGGGGTGGTGACCTATGAGCTGACCGACAGTATCGCCCAAACCATTGGGGATACCGGAACACCTCAGGGGATTTTTGCCACGGTACCGCTACCCAAGGATACTGTGGGCGATCCGCAAACGGCTAGTGGTGTGTGGCTGTTCTTGGATTACGTTCAAGACCCGGGTAACATTGGCACCATGGTGCGGACGGCCGATGCGGCTGGTTTGACCGGGGTCGTCTTTGGGAAAGGGACCGCAAGTCGGTTCTTGCCCAAGGTCTTGCGCTCGATGCAGGGGAGTCAATTTCATATCCAACTGGTTGAAGCGGACCTTCACGACTGGATCAGTGCCTTTACGGCGCGACAATTACCGGTCTACGGCACCAATCTGGACCGCAACGCCAAGAGTTACCGCGATGTGCCGGCACTGACGGCGGGCGCCATCGTCATGGGCAACGAGGGCAACGGTATGGCGCCAGACCTGCAGCAGATGACCACGCGCAACCTCTACATCCCCATCAAGGGGCAAGCCGAATCATTGAACGTGGCGGTCGCGGCGGGGGTCGTGATGTTCCGGTTGGTGAGCTAGAGCAGTTAAATCTGAACCGATAGTATTTCAAGAACCTTGTCTATTCTGATGCTGATCCGAAGCTCACGAGTTACGTCGCCTAATCACTTGACCCAGGGCACCGAATAATTGTGTCGACACTACTGGATTCCTTCGGTGGGTTAACATTTAGCTAGCACCAAGGCCTGAGCCGAGCGATGCTGGCAATAATCACTGTAGCCGAGAGTCTGCCAAATATGGGTTCAGCCGTGGGAGTTTCCTTTAGCGGCGCGACTCATGCCGTTTAGGAAACTGGCGTCTTTGAGACGCGGGTCATCGGCTCAAAGCGAGGCCGAGACCGCTTTTCAGGCTCGGTCCGGTCCGCCCACAGCGACACGACCCATATTTGGCAGACGGTAGGTGGCCAGTGAGAGCGACGAAAGCTAAAGAAATGGTAAACCCGCTGAAAAATCAAGCAAGATGGTTGCATTTTGGCCAAAAGCAAGTATCATATAAGGATAAGATGACTGAACATCATAATTCTATAAATGAAAAGGAAGCATTCTATGACCAAACTTACTTGGCGTGATGACCCCGAGTACCTTGCTTTAGTTTCTGATTTGTTGGCCAAGGAGCCGGTCCAACGCCTGGCGAATTATACCCAGCACCATCATTCTGACCGATTAACACACTGCATTTCAGTGTCCTACAACAGTTATTTGATTGCGAAGAAACTTGGTTTGAATACCCGGGCCACTGCGCGGGGTGGGTTATTACATGATTTGTTTTATTATGATTGGCGGACGACGAAGTTCAATTTGGGTTCGCACGCGTTTATCCATCCACGGGTCGCTTTGCGGAACGCCGAAAAGCTGACTGATCTCAGCCCGATGGAAAAGGATATTATCTTGAAGCACATGTGGGGCGCAACGCTCGCTATGCCGAAATACCGGGAAAGTGCAATTGTTTCTCTGGTCGATGATTATGAAGCGGTCCATGAGTTCTGTGGACCTGCCCGTAAGCGAGTCGAAGCCCTCATGAACAAAGTAACGCCTAACGCCTAGTTTCAGCGAAACATGGATGGGAGGCAAGAAAATTGCAAATGATGTCACCAAAGGCCCAAGATGAATCAACGGTGGATTTTGAACTTTGCCCCCGATTCGAACAGACTTTTTCGTTTCTGGGCAAGAAGTGGAATGGCTTAATTATTGATGTACTCTTACAGGAGGGACCACAGCGGTTCCGTGATTTAGCCCGCAACATCCCCCGGTGTAGTGATCGGGTGTTGGTCGAACGGCTGAAGGAACTGGAATTAAACGGCGTGATCGTACGCCGGACGTTCCCCGACAATGCGTTGATTGAATACGAATTAACGGAAAAGGGTCAAGAATTCAAAGACATTATGGCCGCCGTCCACGCGTGGTCGGATAAGTGGTATTGTCCTACCGAAGTCAACCAGAAGTAGTTGACAGGGGTTGAAAAATCCGCTAGGCTATGAAAGTAATAGTTAAAAACGATGATAGAAAAGCAGTAGCCGGTGCAATTTGTCAGGAAGAGTTTGCCTAGACTGGAAGCAAACTTCAAATTACTGGGTGAATTCAGTTCTTGAGTTGTAGTCGGGATTCGTGAAAGCGATGAATGATTTTCCGGTGAATGACCGTTATCATTTCTGAGTGTGGCTAGAAGTCTCGACTTTTAGCTGAATCAGGGTGGTACCGCGAAGCTTCGTCCCTAGTTATGGGGCGGGGCTTTTTTGTTTGCCCAAGTATTGTCAAAATAGAAAATGGAGGATGACGTATGTCTTTAAAAGATAAATTAACCGAACTGCACGACCGCGGTCTGGCGGAAATCAAAAAATCTGCTGACCTCAAGGACGTCAACCAAGTTCGGGTGTCATTGTTAGGGAAAAAGGGTCCCATCACCGAGGTCTTACGGGGGATGCGGGATTTAGACGCTGAAGAACGGCCCAAGGTGGGTGCGTTTGCCAACGAGATTCGCGATGACTTGACTGCAGCCTTAGCCAAGCGCCGTGAGGAATTGGAAAATGCCGTCTTGAACGCCAAACTGGCCAACGAAGCCATTGACGTGACGCTGCCTGGGACGCCGGTGGCCAAGGGTGAACCACACGTGATCCAACAGATCATCGACCAAATTGAAGACCTGTTCTTGGGGATGGGCTACCAAGTCCTGAGCGGCCCCGAAGTTGAAGAAGACAAGTACAACTTTGAAATGATGAACTTACCTAAGAACCACCCCGCCCGTGATATGCAAGATACCTTCTACATCACCAAGGAAATCTTGATGCGGACGCAGACCTCACCGATGCAGGCCCGGACGCTGGAAAAGCATGACTTCAGTCAAGGCCCGCTCAAGATGATCTCCCCCGGCGTGGTTTACCGGCGAGACACGGATGACCCGACCCACTCCCACCAATTCCATCAGGTGGAAGGGTTGGTCATCGACAAGCACATCACCATGGCCGACTTGAAGGGGACCCTGCAGGTCTTGGCGCACGAACTGTTCGGCGATAAATTTGACGTACGGTTGCGGCCCAGCTACTTCCCATTCACGGAACCATCCGTGGAAGCCGACATTACCTGCTTCAACTGTGGCGGTAAGGGCTGCAAGGTCTGCAAGAACACTGGCTGGATCGAAGTCCTCGGTGCCGGCATGGTCCACCCGAACGTCTTGAAGATGGCGGGCGTGGATCCCGATGTTTACGGCGGCTTTGCCTTTGGAGTCGGTCCTGACCGGTTCGCCATGTTGAAGTACGGCGTCGATGACATCCGGAACTTCTACTTAAATGATGTTCGCTTCCTCAAGCAATTCACGAAGAAAGGATAACCGCCAACCATGAAGATTTCATACAATTGGATTAAAGAATATTTAGATTTAAACGTCAAACCAGCTGATTTGGCGGAAAAGATCGAACGGACTTCCGTCGAAGTCGATGATGTGATCAAGCCGAGTGACGGCTTAAAGAAGATCGTGGTCGGCCACGTCTTGTCTGTGGAGGCTCACCCGGACTCCGATCACTTGCACATCTGCCAAGTGGACGTCGGTGAGGACGACCCCTTACAAATCGTGTGTGGGGCACCGAACATCGCCAAGGACCAAAAGGTGATCGTTGCCTTACCAGGGTCGCGGATCGCGGACAACGTGAAGATCAAGAAGTCTAAGATGCGCGGCGTGCCTTCTGCCGGGATGATCTGTGCCTTACAAGAAATTGGCTTCCCAGAAGACGTCGTGCCTAAGAAGTACGCAGACGGTATTTACGTGATGCCCGCCGACGCCACGCCTGGCGACGCCGTTTACGATTACCTGGGCATGAACGACAGTCTGATCGACTTGGACGTAACGCCGAACCGGGGGGACATGTTGAGCCTGTACGGGACGTTACATGACTTATCAGCCATTTACGACCTGCCCGTTAAATTCGACCAACCAGCCGTTCAAGAAACGGGCGCGGCTATTGCGGATCAATTGACGGTCCATGCCGATGCTGAACTGGCACCGCAATACCGGATGCGTTTGGTCAAGCAGGTCAAGTTGGCACCTAGTCCAATGTGGCTCCAAATTCGCTTGTGGAACGCCGGTTACCGGCCAATCAACAACGTGGTGGACATCACCAACTACATCATGTTGAAGTATGGCCAACCCCTTCATGCGTTCGACTACGATAAATTTAGCGGCCAAGATGTTTACGTCCGGACTGCTAAAACCGGTGAAAAGTTAACGACCCTGGACGAGGGTGAACACGACTTAGACGACCACGACATCGTGATTGCCGACGACCAAAAGCCAATCGCTTTAGCCGGCGTCATGGGTGGCTTAGACACGGCCATCGCTGACGGAACCGTAACTGTCGCTATCGAAGCCGCTGTCTTTGAACACGACCACATCCGAAAGGCCGCGCAACGCCACAATTTGCACACGGATGCTTCCCAACGCTTCGAACGGGGCGTGAACCAAGCCGGCGTGCAAGAGGCCTTAGACGCCGCCGCAGAGATGATGACAAACCTGGCTAGTGGTGAGGTTCAAGCTGGCACGGTCGTAGCTACGGATAACGTGCCTGCACCAGCTGTGATCGACATCACGATGACCCACATCAATGCCGTCTTAGGGACGACGCTGTCGCAAGACCAAGTGACGCATATTCTGACCACGTTGGGGTGTGACGTGACGGCTGCTGGCGACACGCTGACCGTTACGGTACCAGTTCGCCGTAATGACATTCATATCCCTGCGGATTTGCTGGAAGAAATCGCCCGGATCTACGGTTACGATGAATTGCCAGCTACCTTACCAACGGGTCGCATGACCATGGGTGAATTGACAAGCGCGCAAAAATTAATGCGGGCAACACGGCACTCACTGGAAGGCCTGGGCTTGAACCAAGCCATTTCCTACGCGCTGACGACCGAAGATAAGGCCAAGATGTTCACGATGCAGGCCAGTGAAACGACGAAATTGGCTTGGCCAATGAGCGTCGACCACGCCGTCTTGCGGATGAACGTCATCACGGGCTTGCTGGACGACATTGCTTACAACAGTGCGCGCAAGGTCAAGGATGTGGCCCTGTACGAACAAGGACGGGTCTTCTACCGTGAGGACGGCGTTGACCGGCCGAGCGAACAGGAACACATTGCAGGGGCCATTACCGGGACGCTGTTACCAACGGCTTGGGACCTGCCAGCCCAACCAGTCGATTTCTACCAAGTTAAGGGAATCGTGGCGGCTTACCTGAAGGATATGGCCGTCAATGGGGATGTCACCTACGTGGCGAACCACGACATGCCGGAAATGCACCCAGGGCGGACCGCTGACATCTTAGTTCACGGCCACCGCATCGGGTTCATGGGGCAAATTCACCCAACGATCGCTAAGCAATTCAAGATTGGGGCAACCTATGTCTTCGAACTGAACCTGCAGGCGATTATCGATATGCCTAAGCAGGAGAACCAATACGACCTGATCTCCCGTTACCCAGCCATCACGCGTGACGTGGCCATGCTGGTTGATGACGACATCACGAACGAACAGATCGTTGCTTTGATTGAAAAGCGTGGCGGCGCGTTCTTACAATCCGTCAAGCTGTTTGACGTCTATGATGGCGTGAAGGTACCAAAGGGCAAGAAGTCCTTGGCCTACACGTTGACGTACCAAGACAAGCACGAAACGCTGGTCGATGACGCCGTGACCCAAGCCTTTGAAAAGGTTGAGAAGCGGCTGCAAGACGACCTCGGTGCCGAGATTCGTTAAGCGACTAAACAAAGAGAGCACGTTTACTTTCCAAGGAGAGTGACGTGTTTTTTATTAGGGCGTTCCGGTAGTTTTCAGCCGATATGTCTGGAAATATGCGGCCTTGGAAACGTGTGGCTACCGGGCAGCTGGTTGCGCTTAACCCCGCTAAGTGAACAACCCAAGCCCGGGGTTATTCACTTAGCGACGTTAATGCTCGCCAGCTAAGCGCCCTTCGCCACACTCTATTTATTACATTTTTCCCAAATCCCCATTTCAGGTTTCCGCTCGCCGGGAATTTCTGTATAATAGAGAAGACTATGGCATTAGAACGGAGGAAATAAGTTGGATAATGGCACAAATCCTACCCCGTCGCGGCAAGAGTCGGGGAAGAAACGGTCGTTTGGCCGCCGCATCATGATTGGTGTGGTCAGCTTGCTGGTGGTCTTAGCCGTGATTATTGGCTTTTTCGGCTATCACTATTTTCAAACGGCGCTGCAGCCGCTAGATTCTAGCGATGACGACGTGGTTCAGGTTCACGTTCCGATGGGGGCGACCTCCAATAAGATTGGGGAAATTCTCCAGGACAAAAAAGTGGTTAAGAGCGGCATGGTGTTTAACTACTACGTTAAATCAAATAAGTTCACAAACTTCCAGGCCGGTTATTACCAGTTGAAGCCGTCCATGACGTTGAAACAAATTGCCCGGCAACTACAAAAGGGTGGCTCGGCAGAACCCATCCAGAGTACAGCGGGCAAGGTGTTAGTGCGTGAAGGGGAAACCATCGACCAATTGGCTGCGGAAATCCCGATCCAAACGGACTTCACTAAAAAGGAATTCATGAACTTGATTACGGATAAGGCCTTCTTCAATCAATTGGCCGCCAAGTATCCGAAGTTGTTGCGTTCCGCCAAACAAGCTAAAAACGTACGGTACCGGTTGGAAGGGTATTTAGCCCCCGCGACGTATCAAGCCGGCAAGAAGATGACCCTGAAACAATTAATCACCGAAATGGTGGCTAAAATGGATCAGAACTTGCAGGGCAGTTACGCCACCATCAAGAAGCAAAAGTTGACGGTCCAAGAGACGCTGACGCTGGCTTCCTTGGTTGAGCGGGAAGGTGTGACGCAAAGCGACCGGGATAAGATTGCTGGCGTCTTCTTGAACCGCATCAAGGCGGGGATGGCCTTACAATCCGATATTGCCGTGCAATATGCCTTAAAGACTACCAAGTCGACGCTGACCTACAAAGATCTGAAGGTCAAGTCGCCGTATAACCTGTATATCCACACCGGATATGGTCCAGGACCGTTTGCCAATCCTAGCACCTCTTCGATCCATTCGGTTCTCCACCCGAAGGACCGCAGCAAGGGGTACTACTACTTCATTGCGAACACCAAGACAGGGAAGGTCTACTTCTCACAGACTTACGAACAGCATCAAGAAAAAACCAGTTCATTAGCTAGCGATAATAAATAAAGGATGGCGACAGTGTTGGCAAACAAAAAGCGACCGATTATCATTGGGGTTACCGGGGGTTCCGGTAGCGGGAAAACGACCGTTAGTCGGGCAATCTTTAATCAATTGATTGGCCACTCAATCATGATCTTGCAACAAGATTCGTATTACAATAACCAAGACGACATGACGATGGAGGAACGGGCTGCCGTGAACTACGACCACCCACTGGCCTTTGACACCGACTTGTTGATTTCACAACTGAAGCAGTTGTTGAAATACGAACCGATTGAAAAACCCGTCTACGACTACACGTTGTCCACGCGAAGCAAGGAAACGATTCACCAGGAACCACGGGACGTCATCATTTTGGAAGGTATCTTAATTTTGGATGATGAACGGTTGCGGGACTTGATGGATATCAAGGTCTTCGTTGATACGGATGATGATATCCGCATCATTCGCCGTATCCAGCGGGATATGAACGAACGGGGCCGGTCGTTAGAATCCGTGATCCAACAGTATTTGGCCACGGTCAAGCCGACCTACCACCAATTCGTTGAACCAACGAAGCGTTACGCTGACCTGATCGTACCAGAAGGTGGCGAGAACCAAGTCGCCATTGACCTCCTGGTAACCAAGATTCGGGCGATTCTCGAAGCTAGTGGCAATGACCAAGTTTTTGACAATCCAGATACAACCATATAGAATAGGACAGGTTAGCTGGTAAACGGCTAGCCTTTTCTATCAAATTAAATTTAAGTTGTGGCATTCCACAATCATAAAAATACGCTAAAGGGGTGGCCAATGTGGCACAAGACAAAATGTATCCAATGACTGAAGAAGGTAAGGAGAAGCTCGAAGCCGAACTGGAAGATTTAAAGATGGTTCAACGGCCTAAGGTTATCGACCGGATCAAGATTGCCCGTTCTTACGGGGACCTTTCTGAAAACTCGGAATACGAATCAGCCAAGGATGAACAAAGTATGTTAGAAACGCGGATCAGCACCGTTGAACGGATGCTGCAATACGCACAGATCATCGACAACGATGGCTCTGACAAGGATGAGATCACCGTGGGTAAGAAGGTCACGTTCAAGGAATTGCCAGACGAAGAACCCGAAGAATACACGATCGTGGGGGCCGCAGAAGCTGACCCAATGTCTGGGAAGATTTCCAACGATTCACCAATTGCCAAGGGCCTGTTAGGTCATCGCAATGGTGAAGAGGTTACTTTTGATACACCAGGTGGCGACATGACCGTCAAGATTTTAGCGGTCGACTAAGAAAAAATATGAACCCGTTAACGGTGAAATGTTAACGAAGCGAGGGTGCACTGACTGCGGTCAGGGCGCCCTTTTACTTACTTTTGAGCAATTGAATTGCGGCTGACAATTTAATTGTGTATCATGTAGTTAGTGAAATGATACTTGCCAAGACCCTACTTGGCGTGGTATAAATGGTTATGAAAACGGATTCACAGACTGTCAAAGAGGAGTCTTACAAATGAAAATTAATGTTACTGATGCAGCAAGTAAATGGTTCCGTGAAGGCATGGGTATGGCTGGTCACGGTGTCCGTTTCTTTGGCAAGGTTTACGGCAAGACGCCTGTGCATGAAGGATTCTCATTGGGCATGACGCCAGACGACCATCCCCGTCACCCCATCGTAGCGGAAAAGAAAGATGACGTGACGTACTACATCACAGAGGGCGACCAATGGTTCTTCGTGGGCTACGACCTAACGATTGATTACGATGCCAAGACTGATGGCCCTGTTTATATTTATGACGACAACGGTGAACTGGATAAATAACGTTTACCGCCAACCACTGACCCTTTTGGGCTGGTGGTTTTTTTCTGTTGTGGTTGCTGTCCGCCTACCGTTCGCCAAATATGGGTCGTGTCGCTGTGGGCGGACGGGTCGAGCCAAAGGTCGGTCTCGACGCCTCGCCTTTGAGCCGGGAACCACGTCTCAAAGACGCCAGTTTCCTAATCGGCATGAACTGTGCCGCTAAGGAAACTCCCACGGCTGAACCCATATTTGGCGAACTCTCGGCTACGATTGCGGTCATCAAGGACCCGCCCCAGGATCACGGCCATTCAGGCTCATGCGTAGGGCTACCTGAATTCATCAACGCCGTCAGCCCAGTCAGAAATGAGAAACGCATCCACTTTTGCATGCCAGTCCATATTTAGCGAATGGCAGGCGACCAACAGCGGGAACAGTAAAAAACCACCGCAACCTCAGCTGATGAGGTTGCGGTGGTTCAGGGATGTCGGTTAGGAACGGCGGCGATGAACGAGCCACCAGCCACCGGTCAAGCCGATGAGTGTCAGACCGCTGATCAGCAGGCCAACATTGAGTAGGGGTGGCCAGTAAGCCAGGGTCACGGTACTCTGGCCCTTAGGCAACTTGAGGGCTGTGAACATGCCCACAGTCTTGTAGGTCTTGACGGCCTTGCCATTGACGGTGGCGTGCCACCCGGTTGAATACGGAATCGAGGTGTTGAGCACCTGATTGGCGCGTTGGCTCGTGATGGTACCGCTGAAGTAGCGACTGCTGTGCTTGGTCAGGTGCCAAGGCTGCTGCTTGAGTTGCGCAACGGCTTGTTGGAACTTGGCGGTGTTCAGCTGGTAAAGGGTGAAGTTTTCTAGCCACAACGAGCCCTTCTTCAACTGAATCGTTAGCTTCTGTTGCTTGCCCTTGGCGCGGTCGGCCGCGCTGACCATGATGGTGTTGCGGTAGGTCTTGTACTGGTCGAGCGCCTTGCCATTTAAAATAAAGGTGGCATTGTCGGGATTGACCGTTGAGCCAAAGGTCAAGTAGTAAGCGTCATTCGTCGTGGGCGTGAAGGTCAGCGTGATCTTGGCGGGCTTCAGGAGGTTCTTACGTTGTAGGACCGCCCCGGTGATCTTGGTCTGCTGCGCAATGTTTTGGAACGTGACCTGGTCAAAGTTCTTGGCCGTGTAAAGCTTCTGGTTCGTTGTTTTGCCCGTCAGTGCCGCTAACCAGTTGGCCTGATATTGGGCCGGATCGGCGGTCTTGTTCTTGAGCGTGAGAATCTTAGAACTAGCCGCGTAGCCCATTGGTAGAGCGTATTGGTTCTGGTAGGTGGTGGCCCACTGGTCTTGGCCAATCGCACGGTAGCTGGCTAAGTCGGCCTTGTTCGTGGACGCGGGCAACATGCTAGTGCCACTCAGCGCCCCAGATAATTGTTTTTGCTGGAAGTAGTATTTCATATTCAATAAGGAATCGGTAACCAGCGTCCCGTTACTGTATTCAACGAAGCCGTCGCCATCCGGGCTCCCAATGTGGCCGTAAAATGCCGGGGTAGCCTTGGGAAGAACTGAGGAGAAGACGCCGCCACCGGCGTATCCTGTTTGAAAGGCATCGCCCTTGGTCCGCAAGAAGGTCTTACCGATCCGGTAGGCGCCGTCATCGCGCTTTTGCACGCGGTTGACCAGTCGCTGAAGCTCATTGGTGTAGTTGCCGTACTCGCTCTGAGAGACGTAGCTAATGTTATTTAACGAGACGAAGGCGTTGGCGGAGATCTCCGTGACACCAATTACGAAAAAGGCCAGCGGGTAGATCCAGTGGTGCTTGATGGGTAGGGTCGTTAGGCCGAGCGCTAAGACGACGAAGAAGATGCCCAGTAAGACGAGATTGAGTTGTAAAAATTTAAATGATTTGAGGTTGAGCGCCACGTAGGCGGCCCCCACGGCAATGATGACCGTCACGACGGCGATGGCCAGCCACCCGGGCTCAAAGTCTTCGGTCAGCGTTTGCGCGGCCAACCAGATCAGCCAGAAGCTGACGACGAAGGAGAACCGGTAGGGGTACCAGACGGGGAATTGGCCGGCGTGCCACAGAAGGTCCAACGGTTGGACGCACAAGGACAGAGCCAAGAAGCCGGTAATGAGGCCCGCGGTGATGCGGCTCCGTAAGCGGATGCGGTGGTCGCTGAAGAAAAACAGGCTCCCTAGGAGGGCGATAGCTCCGATGAACAGATTAGCGGTCCCATCCGGCATTTGGTCAAAGTTGAAGGCGCCCATGAAAAATTTGGCAATCATCTTGGGTGGGAAGAATTCGAATTTCCATTTAAATGTGGTGACCGTGTACTGGGCCTTGCTTTGCGCCAAGGACCACCACGTTGGCAGGAGCACGCCGGCCGCTAATAGGCCACTGACAGCGGAGGTCGCCGCGAACTTGGCAGTCTGTCCCCAGAAATGACGCCAGTTGGTGAATTGGTCAACGGCTAGCCAAATGAAGGCTAAGATCATGAAGAGGCAGATCATGTAGGCCATGTAGTAGTTGACGATGAGCATTAGTGTCAACCAGACCACGTAGGTCCGCCACTTGCTCGTGTGCATCAGTAGGTACAGGCCGTAGAAAATCAGGGGTAGAAGGTATGCCGCGTCCAGCCACATGATATTCAGTTGATTGGCGATCGACCAGCCCATCAAAGCGTAGGCCGTCGCAAACGTTACGGCTTGGAGTCCGGTTTGACTAGTTGTCTTGTCCAGCAACCACGCGAAGGCCAGGCCCGCTAAGCCGTACTTGATGACGGTCAGTAAGAAGACACCGGTCGTGAGGCTGGCGCCGGGGCAGAGCAGTAACAGCCAATTGAGCGGACTCAACAGGTAGTAGGCCCAGGTCCCCAGCATTTCGCCGCCGAGGCCATTCGCAAAGGAATAGACGATGCTGCTGGGGTCGTGTAAAATAGCCCGACGCAGGTACGCGAAGAAGTCAATGTACTGCTGTCCCAGATCCACCGTCAACAGGCTGTTCGTGCCAAAGGGCGCCATTTGCCGGTAGATAAAGTAGATCGTCATGAGTAGAAAGGGCGTTAAAAATGCCCCAAATAAGGTTAACTGTCGCCGGGTGAGGGCCCAACGCTGTTTCTTTTTTTGCAAGGAAGCCACCTCAATCTTTCCAAAGTTTAAAGCGATTTTAGGAATGTCTGATTACTTGCGGCCGCGCCGATGTTCAACGGCCACCTACCATCATACTATATTGTGGTCGTGACGGTGGGTCCATGAAATATTTTTAAAGATAATTCAGAACTCAACTAACTTTGCTGATGCTGTCCGCCTTACAGGTGTTGCGCGTACCACGGTCGAGAAACTCACGCAAGCTCTGATGAGCCGCTGAATTCAGCTCATTTGGTAAATTTCGCCAGTTAAACTGAGCTTGTGACACGTCTGACCGTTCTGGCAAGATATTGACAGGAATTGCCAACTGAACTACGGGCAAACTTTAGGGACATTCACTACCGTAGCCGAGAGTTCGCTAGATATGAGTTCAGCCGTGGGAGTTTTCTTAGTAGTGTTCTTTGCTGCTAAGAAAACTGGCAGCTTGGAGACGTGGTCTATCGGCTCTAAGCTGAGGGCCGATACCGGGCTTTGGCTCGGCCCGTCCGCCCACAGCGTTCCGACTCATATCTAGCGAACGGTAAGGCGGACAATAACCACAATGTACCTGGTGAAATCCAGCTTCCCGGTAATTCACTGGCGGAACTGACGGGAATTCAGGCGAAAAGCCCCATATTTTATTTATTTTTGGTAAAATGGGGAGCAGGCCGTTTGGAGTCGAATCACAGTATGCTAGAATACCAAGTGAGCGTCATTCTATTCCGGTCTCTAGAATAGCATAGATTGTTTAAATTTCGGAAGCGGGATAGTGACCGGCAACGAAATTTGGTAAAATAGTAGCTGTACAACAAGGAGCAGAGATTGTGAAGAATTTTTATAATCGCGTTAGCAACCGAAATCAGCGGTCCAGTGGCGGTCCCATTAAGTCACAGATTCCGTTTCGGTTGAATTTTCTTTTCATTATTGTTGCCCTGTTATTTGCGGCGCTGATTGGTCAGTTGGCGTATTTGCAGGTAATTTATGGGTCGCAATTCAAAGCCGAGGTCAATTCGACTGATACCACGATTGAGACCACCAACGTGCAACGGGGGATGGTCTACGATTCCAACGGTAAGGTCCTGGTCGGCAACAAAGCGCACCAAGCCATCACCTACACCAAGGGCGTCAGTGTGCTGTCTTCCAGCATGTATGATATCGCGAATAAGCTTGGTAAATACTTAACTGTCTCAACCAGTTCACTGACCCCGCGGCAGTCGATCGACTACTACTTGACGGATACGGATCGGTTAAAAGCAGTGGAAAGCAAACTGTCCGGGACCAAGGGTATGTCAACGACGCAGCTCTACAACAAGGCGCTGTCTTATTTGGAAAATGACTCCTCGTTCAAGCTGACCAAGACGCAACAGAACGCGGCAGAAATTTTCGCCAAGATGAGCGGAGCCTACTCGTTATCGACCACCTATATCAAGGATTCTGGGGTCTCCAGCAAGGAAATCGCTGAAATCGGTGAGCATTTATCCGAAATGCCCGGGGTTCAAGTCGGGACGAGTTGGTCACGGAACTATCCAAACGGGTCATCGATCAAGTCGATTATTGGGACGGTCTCATCCGAAAAGACTGGGCTACCAAGCGACAGGGTCAATGAACTCTTGTCACAGGGTTACTCACGAAATGACAGTGTCGGTCAGTCTTACCTGGAACAGGAATACGAATCTGTTCTCCGGGGAACCAAGGCCGAAAAGCAGGTCGAGGTTTCTGGGACTACGGTGACCAAGGAAGTCAAGAAGTACGGTGGCTCTAAGGGGGACAACCTCCAGCTGACCATCAACTCCACGTTCCAAAAGAAGCTACAGTCCCTGGTGCACTCCGCCGAATCCGGTGCGGGTGGCGTCTCGACTGGGACCTATGCTGTCGTGATGAACCCACAAACTGGGGGCATCATTGGAATGGCCGGGGTCGACCGGAACCCATCAACGGGTAAGATCACCACGAACGCCTTAGGTGCCATGAACAGTGACATCGTTATGGGGTCTGTCGTCAAAGGGGCCATGGTCTCTGGGGCGTTGATGGATGGCGTGATTACGCCAACGAACAACACCTTGACTGATAAACCTATCACGGTTGGTGGGGTCAAGAAGGCTTCTTGGTTTAACGCCAACGGTGGTGCCGACATGGCCGTCAATGCCTCGACCGCGTTGGAAGTTTCTTCTAACTCGTACATGATGCAGTTGGCCATGAAGGAAGCCAAGTTCAACTACGTTTCCGGTGCCGCCTTGACCATGGGCACCAGTATTTTCGCCAAGGAACGGGGCTACTTCAACCAATTTGGGTTGGGAGTCGAGACCGGGATTGATTTACCAGGTGAAAGTACCGGGTTGAAAGGGTCCAGCAGTAAGGCCCACATTGGGAATGCCTTGGACTTGTCCTTTGGGAACTACGATGCCTACACGGTCTTGCAGGTTGCCCAATACATGTCCACGATTGCCAACGGCGGGACGCGGATCGCGCCACACGTGGTTGAGTCTATTCGTGGGACCAAGTCAGATGGAACGTTAGGTGCCGTGAAGTCAACGGTCACACCAAAGATCTTGAACCGCATCGATATGACGGCGGCAGAAAAGAAATTGGTTACTGAAGGGCTCTACGACGTGGTTCACGGGACCAACACCTACAAGACGGGGGCTGAACTGGCTTCCATCTCGCCAGGAATCTCCGCCAAGACCGGGACCGCGCAAACCTACTACAAGGGGAATGAAACGGTCACCTTGAGTCTGGCCTCTTATGCACCGTCTAACGATCCACAAGTGGTTGTGGCCTTAGCGATGCCAAACTTGGGCACCAGTGCCGAAGACAACAACATGAAGCTGGCGAAACAGATCTACTCCGCTTACTGGAGTTCGGTTCAATCGACCTCAACGTTGACGAACCCGACGAAGGCAACGAAGTCTGGAGCTGCTCAGAACACCAACGGATAATCATGGGTAAAAATAGTCGTTGTGACCGCGTCTGGGTTGCGACGGCTATTTTCATTGGCTCTATAATTTGGGATGAAACTGGCCGCCTCCAGCTCACCAAATATGAGACTGGAACGCTGTGGGCGGCGGGGCAAGCCAAAGGGCGGTCTTGCCCCTCGTTTTGAGCCGAAAGTCACGTCTCAAAAACGCCATTCCCTAACCGGCCAACACCGCCGCTAAGGGAATCCCACGGCTGAGCTCATATTTGGTGAGCTTCCGGCTAAATTGGCGTTTTTCCGCAACTAGGTTGTTGGTGTCGGCACACGATTTAGCCAATCACTAGGATGACTGGTGTTAATTGACAGCTGATAGCTGGTCAAATGAGTCGTTCTGCCAAACACTACGGTAGCCGATAGTTCGCTAGAGATGAGTTCAGCTGTGGGAGTTTTCTTAGCGGCAGGGGCTACGGCGCTTAGAAAACCGGCTCCAAGGTGAGGCCCGAGACCGCCCTGTGGCTCGGCCGTCCGCCACAGCGTTCCAGTCTCATATTTGGCGAACGGTAGGCGGCGTCAGAAACCACCGATTTTACCGGCGGAAATCAGCTGTTAAGTATTTTTCCTTAACATATTTGGCAATATCTCTGGTAATTGCGGCGGATTAATGGTAATATATTACGAGTTAAGGGCTCTAGCCTGTAATTCTAAACAAGTTGGGAGGTTACCCACAATGCGTGTACACATCACTTTAGAATGTACGGAATGCCACGAACGCAACTACTTATCCAGCAAGAACCGGCGTAATAACCCGGACCGGGTTGAATTTAAGAAGTACTGCCCGCGCGAACGGAAAGTAACTTTGCATCGTGAAACTAAGTAAGGTACGGGCGAGAGTCCGCACCTTTTTTTATTGAGAAAATCGACCGAGGGGGTAAATGATGCCAACGAAAGCAGCAATTCGGCAGCAAACCATTCAGGCACTAAATGCAATGCCCGCAGCGTTACGACAACGCGCATCGGCAGACCTGTACCGACAACTCTTTGCCTTACCAGCCTGGCAGTCCGCTCAGCGTGTAGCGACGACCATCAGTGGGGGCTTTGAATTAGCGACGCAGCCAATCATTGATCAGGCCCATGCCGAGGGCAAAATCATCGCGGTGCCGGCCACTTTGCCACACCGCCAGATGGCTTTTCACGTGGTAGATGAGCAGACGACTTTTTCGACCAGTTCGTTTGGCTTGCAGGAACCAGTCAATGGTGCCATTATCGAACCAAACGCGTTTGATTTGATCGTCGTGCCCGGGTTGGTCTTTGCGACCACGCGGCAACGACTCGGTTTTGGCGGTGGCTATTACGACCGTTATTTACCCCAGACGACTGGCTTTAAGGTTGCCTTGGCACTGCCAGCACAGCAGGCGCCAGAACCGAACTGGCCAGTTGACCCATTTGATGTCTTACTGGATGCCGTATTGATGGCACCCACCGAATAGAAAGGAAGCCTTGCGGTGACAAATTTTAAATACCGGATACGGCGACTGGACCAGACCCCCTTTATGACGGTCGGGCTCATCGTGATCATGGTGTTGGTCTTCTTGGCCATGACGTTAGCCGGCGGTAGCACCAGCGTGAATGTGTTGATTACCTTTGGGGCCAAGCTCAATCCGCTGATTCAGCAAGGCGAATGGTGGCGCCTGTTCACGCCGATGTTCCTACACATTGGGTTCACGCATATTCTGATGAACATGGTGACCCTGTACTTCGTGGGGATGCAGATTGAAGCGGCCTTTGGGCACACCCGGTTCCTAGCCATGTTCTTGGTGGCCGGGGTCGGTGGGAACATCGCGTCATTTTGTTTCTCGGACAGTCTATCTGCCGGAGCCAGCACCGCGATCTTTGGCCTATTTGGGGCCTTCTTGATGTTGGGGGAATCCTTCTGGCAAAATCCGGTGATTCGCCAATTGGCACGCACCTTTTTAGCCTTCGTCGTGATGAACATCGCCTTTGATCTGTTTACACCCGGTATTGATTTAGCGGGGCATTTAGGCGGCTTAGCGACCGGATTTCTGGTAGCGTATACAGTCGGTGTTCCACGAATTGGTAAAGTTAGCCCAATTAAAAGAGTGGTAGCGACCATTGTCCTAATTGGTGGATTGGTCTGGTTGTATTTGCACGGAATGGCACAGTAAACAACGAAAAGTCTCGTGCAATTTCATGGAGGTTGTGGCACAATGAAAACGTTATATGATGTTCAGCAGCTACTTAAAAAGTTTGGTATTTATGTGTACATTGGCAGACGCCTATTTGACATCGAGGTCATGGCACTAGAATTGGACCACCTCCGACAAGCACGGGTCGTGGACGATTCGACGTTTGCCCAGGCCAAAATCGTGTTGACACATGAGCACCGGTTAGAGGAACAACGAGCAAAAAATAATCACCAATCCATTGGAGGTATTTAGCGTTATGGCACGGAATTTAATTGGAATCGATTTAGGTGGGACGACCACGAAAATGGCTTTTCTCTCACTGGCAGGGGATATTCTGACGAAGTGGAGCATTCCAACGGATATTACCGACGAAGGTAGCCACATTGTGCCGAATATCATTGATTCAATCAGTCAACATATTACAAATTCAGAATTTAGTAAAGATGACTTTTTAGGCATTGGGATGGGGACACCCGGTTCTGTCGATATTGAAAACGGCACGGTCATTGGGGCCTTCAACTTGAACTGGAAGAAGCGCCAACAAGTGCGTGACCAGATTCAAGCAGGCTTGGGTCTCCAATTTATCCTAGACAACGATGCCAACGTGGCTTCCTTAGGTGAATACTGGAAGGGTGCCGGCGAAAAAGACAGCGATGTCGTCTTCGTGACGTTAGGTACCGGTGTTGGTGGCGGTGTGATTGCTGGTGGCCACCTGCTCCACGGTATCAATGGTGGTGCTGGTGAGTTAGGCCACGTCACGGTACAGCCCAACGGCTACTTATGTACTTGTGGCAAACGCGGTTGCTTGGAACAATACGCTTCCGCTACCGGGGTCGTCCACGTTGCCAACGATATGGCCAAGGACTTCATGGGCACGTCTCGTTTGAAGGAAATGGAAGACAATCAGGAAAGCGTGACCTCCAAGATGGTCTTCTACCTGGCTGACAACGGCGACATCTTGGCCAACCAAGTGGTCGATCGGGTGACCTTCTACCTGGGCTTAGCTTTAGCCAACGTGGCCAACATCTTGAACCCAGCCAACATCATCATTGGTGGTGGGGTATCCAACGCCGGTAACACGTTATTACAACCAACGACGCGGTATTTCCAAGAAAATGCCTTCCCAGCCGTTCGTGACTCAACTAAGTTACGCTTAGCCCAATTAGGGAACGATGCCGGGGTCATTGGTGCCGCTTCATTAGCTTTGCGTTTCCAAAAGAGTAACTAGAACTTGTGGTTTAGGAAGGACGATTTAGTTTGGTAATTGCAGCAATTTCAGGAATGACGGTCTACACCATCATTTTGCTAGTCTTGATTATCGCGTGGGCTGCTTGGCAACTCATCACCGTGATCCGGCGGAACCAGGTTTCTACCGTCATCGATGAGGAGACTTTCCAAGAGGGCATGCGTAAGGCACAGGTCATTGACTTGCGTGAAAAGAAAGACTTTGACGCGGGCCACATCTTAGGCGCCCGTAACATCCCGTATTCCACGTTTAAGACTTACCACACAGGTATCCGGTCTGACTTACCGGTTTACCTGTACGACCAAGGTAAGGCCCTCAGCACACGGGCAGCATTGGTCTTGGGCAAGGAAGGCTACGAGGATATCTCGATCTTGAAAACGGGTTACGCCCGTTGGCAAGGCAAGACGAAGAAGTCCAATTAAGTTGAAAAAATGAGTCTGGGACAAGCTGCCCAGGCTCTATTTTTTTTGGAGAAACATTGTGAACTGTGATTCGCACAAAACGTCCAGCCAATCTACTCTGGGAATGGGTGCGTCCTGTCAGATCATATCTAACGGCGACATTGAGGACTAAATTGGTTGCCGAAGTAATCTTCTCTGTAGCCAAGAACGCGCCAGCTTGTATGGTGTAGGCTGAAACATCTGATGATATCCAGCTGATAAGGATTATAAATGCTAAATTAGTTCACACCAATCGTCGGAGATGACGATTACGTCGGTGCTCACCCATAGGATTAGCGGGAACATCGCCGAAATGACAACGTTCAGCTACATTAGTGGTTTATCTGCCACGTAGCCGTGAGTGAGCTAAATTTGGACTCAGCCGTGGGAGTTTTCAAGTGACCTGCTTGGAAACTGGCGTCTTCGAGATGTGTTTTTCGGCTCGAAGCGAGGTTGAAGACCGCTCTTTGGCTTCGACCGGTCCTTCCCACAGCGTCACGGTCCAAATTTGGCGAACGGTAAGGCGGCCAGTACAGATCACATGACATTCAAAGACTAATTTTGTCCTTGTAAACCCTGGAGTCACTATAAATCTGGCTATTTCCGCGCGTCAACCTTTAGTGGTGAAATTTAAGACAAAAAAGCGGCCGGGACAATTATGTCCTGGTCGCTAGGGTTAGTCAGAGGTGATTTAACCGTGGTGGGCGGCGTGGCTCTTGCGGTTAGCCCGCTTCCGGTTTTCTTCAAACCGCGCTTCTTGGTCTTCGATTGGTTGGACGACCTTTTTCTTGAAAGAAAAGACGGCACCAGCAACGGCGCTAGCAGTAGCGACAACGCCAAATAAGAAACCTTTCGTAAAGTGCTTCATCGTATTCGACTCCCATCATGTATAAGATTTTAAGTTATCCGCTTCCATTATGCTTGTTTTATCCGGAAATTGCTAGCGATTTACCTGATTACCGGCGATTCCGACCGGAAATATTTTCTCACAGATTTCAGGCGGTTGGGCGCCCGTTGTGGTACCCTTACTACAGAAGTCTGAACGTGAAAGGAATGGGGATTCGTGTTTAAGAGACAACCCACACAAATTATTGCCCACCGGGGCAGCAAGGGGACGCGCCCGGAAAATACATTGTTGGCGTTTCAAGCGGCTTTAGATGCTGGCGCCGACGGGATCGAAACGGATGTCCAGTTTTCACAGGACCATCAGCTGGTCATCATGCATGACGAGAAGGTCGACCGAACCACGAACGGCACGGGACTGGTGCAGGACCACACGCTGGCCGAGCTAAAACGGCTAGACGCGGGTAGCCACTTCGGCAGTGAATTTGCTGGAACAAAGATCCCAACGCTTGATGAGGTGATTCAGCTACTGATTCAAGACAACTTCACGGGCGTCTTTAACCTGGAGCTGAAGACCAACAAGATCCACTATGAGGGCATTGAGCAGGCGCTGGCAACGTACTTCACCCAGCAACCGGTGCCTTTCCGCGTGGTCTTTTCAAGCTTTCGGGCCCAATCGATCATTACCCTGCGTAGCTTGTATCCGCAGGCCGAGTACGCAAAATTATTCAAAACGGCTGGCCGCCAAGCCCGGCGCATGCAACGGCAACATCTGGTGGGGGGCTTGCATCCGGACATTCGCTGGGTCAAGGCGCACCGGTTCTGGTTGCCCCACGTGCAATTGCGGCCGTGGACCGTCAATAGTCCCGCTGACATGGCATATTGCTTGCGGCACCATTTTGCTGGACTGATTACGGACTATCCAGCCCGCGCCGTGGCGTTACGCACGAAAATTCAGGGAGGCAACGAATTATGACGAAAGTTTTAGCAGTCGTCGGCCCAACTGCGGTTGGCAAGACGGCGTTAGCCATTCGGTTGGCACAGGCCTTCAACGGCGAGATCATCTCGGGGGACTCGATGCAAGTTTATCGGCATCTCGACATTGGGACGGCCAAGGCGACACCGGCGGAACAGGCCGCCGCTACCCATCATCTGATTGATATTTGCGACGTCGATCAGCAGTTTACGGTCGCCCAGTTTGTGGCCGCAGCCAAACGACTGATTCAAGAGATCACGGACCGGGGGCATTTGCCAATCATCGCCGGGGGAACGGGCTTTTACCTGCAGGCACTTTTCGACGGGCTAAAATTAGGCGCGGCGGCTCCCGGCGACCCGGCGATTCGCGAACAGCTACGCGCAGAAGCCCACACACAGGGGCCCCAAGCCCTCTGGGAGCGGCTCCAGCATCTAGATCCGGTGGCGGCAGGGAAGATTCCCCCGACCAACGTACGCCGGACTGTCCGGGCCCTAGAGGTCATTCAGGTGACGGGACACTTATTTTCTCATCAAGACAATGGGGGTCCTCAATACGACGAGCTCTACCTGGCATTGAATACCGATCGGCAATTACTGTACCAGCGGATCAACCAACGGGTAGACCAAATGGTTGATGCGGGCTTACTCGACGAGGTCCGTTGGTTGGCACAACAGGGGGGCACACAGCTTCCGGCCGCGACGGGGATCGGTTACCGGGAACTCTTGCCGGTGATCGACCAGCCAGATCAGTACCCGGCCGCCGTGGCCCAGGTCAAGCAAGACTCCCGCCACTATGCCAAACGTCAGCTGACCTGGTTTCGTAACCAGACGACGGCAACTTGGTATGACCTGGTGCAACACCCGGAAACGTACACGCAGATTCAGGCACAGGTAGCCGCGTGGTCGGGACTTAGTTCTCACAATTAATTAAAGAATTGTTAATGTTTGACGCCGATGTTAGATTATCTGACATGAATGCTTGACTACCGCTTTCAAGGTGGTATGATAGCATCATAGTTGAAGGGGGCCAGTAGTGATGAAGGAAAAAGAATTACGCCGTTCACTAGCGGTTTTACCGATCGGAACGGTCATGAAGCTCACCAGCCTAACGGCGCGCCAGATTCGCTACTATGAGGCTCAGCAGTTGGTCTTTCCCGAACGCAACGAAGGGAACCGGCGGATGTATTCGTTAAATGATGTCGACCGGCTCTTGGAGATCAAGGATTATCTGGCTGACGGGGTCAATGTGGCGGGCATCAAAGCCATCTATGATCAGCAACAGCAGGCAGCCCAGGCGAAGGCCGCGGCGCAGCACCGTCCTTTAACGGATGAAGACGTCCGGCGGATCTTGCAGGATGAATTTATTCGTCAAGGCGGGTTGGGTCGCCCCACACCGGGGATGCATCGACCCCTTTAAGACAGGTATTGGATTTTAAAAAATAGCAGGGAGCGATTTTCATGGCAAAACCGGAATATTCCAAGGATGAGATTCGTCAGATGGCCAAGGACGAGAATGTTAAGTTCTTGCGGCTAATGTTCACTGATTTATTTGGGACCATTAAGAACGTGGAAGTACCCATCAGCCAACTCGGCAAGTTGCTCGATAACAAATTAATGTTTGACGGCTCCTCAATCGATGGCTTCGTTCGGATCGAAGAAAGTGACATGTACCTGTACCCCGACCTCTCCACCTGGATGATCTTCCCGTGGAGTACGGAACGGGGCAAGATTGCCCGCGTCATTTGTGAAGTCTACACGACTGATGGTAAGCCATTTGAAGGCGACCCACGGAACAACTTGATTCGTGTCTTAGGCGACATGCGCAAGGCCGGCTTCACGGACTTTAACATTGGGCCAGAACCTGAATTCTTCCTGTTCAAGATGGATGAAAACGGCAAGCCAACCACGGAACTCAACGACAAGGGGAGCTACTTTGACATGGCACCCATGGACTTGGGTGAAAACTGCCGGCGTGAAATCGTCTTGACGCTGGAAGAAATGGGCTTTGATGTCGAAGCAGCACACCATGAAGTTGCGCCAGGCCAACATGAAATCGACTTTAAGTATGCCGACGCCTTAGCTGCGGCGGATAACATCCAAACGTTCAAGCTGGTTGTGAAGACCATTGCGCGTAAATACGGCTTGTACGCAACGTTTATGCCAAAGCCACTGGCTGGTATCAACGGTTCCGGGATGCATTTGAACATGTCCTTGTTCCATGATCAAGGCAATGCCTTCTTCGACAAGAACGGTGAAATGGAATTGTCTGAAGACGCGTTCCACTTCCTGGGCGGCCTGTTAAAGCATGCACGCAGCTTCACGGCTATCTGCAACCCAATCGTAAACAGTTACAAGCGGCTGGTTCCAGGGTATGAAGCCCCCGTTTACGTGGCTTGGTCCGGTTCTAACCGGTCACCATTGATCCGGGTGCCTAACTCTCGTGGACTGTCCACCCGGTTGGAACTGCGGAGTGTTGACCCAGCAGCTAACCCATACCTGGCCATTGCGGCGGTACTGGAAGCCGGCTTGGATGGCTTGCGGAACAAATTGGCGCCACGTGAAGCCATTGACCGCAACATTTACCGCATGGATGCCGAAGAACGGCAAGAAAACCACATCACCAACCTGCCAGATACGCTGCACAACGCGTTGAAGGACTTGGCGGCTGACGACGTGATGCGCGGTGCCATGGGCAATCACTTGTATCAAAGCTTTATTGAAGCCAAGAATTTGGAATACAATTCTTACCGGACCCAAGTATCTGAATGGGAACGGGATCAATACCTGGAACTGTACTAATCCAGGAGCTGGTTGGGCGACTAACTTAAAATTTGAAAGAGAGCTGAGGCCTACTGGTCCTGGCTCTCTTTTTAGCAAACAGCTAATTTGTAGTTAACGGGCGAGTGTGGTGTGGTGCTGGCCGCCTTGCCGTTCGCTAGAGATGAGTTGGAACGCTGTGGGCGCCGGGGTGAGCCAAAGTGCGGTCTCACCCCTCAATTTGGAGCCGACAACCCGCGTCTCCAAATTGTCAGTTTTCTAACCAGCAAGCTGCTAAGAAAACTCCCACGGCTGAACTCATCTCTAGCGAACTATCGGCTACGGTAGTTGTAGCCCTAAACATGACTTTAGTCATCGGGTAACCGCATCAACTAAAAGTAGTTTTCACGATGCTTGATTCGCAGCGTGACATCTAGGCTAGTCCAAGGCAAATTGGTGTCTCACAACTGAATTGACTTTCCTGAAGAGAGTAGACAGGTTGCAACGAGTACGATTTCAAACGTCAGTGACGCCTGAATTCAGCGAGTTGGTTGGGCACGCACCACCGTAGCCGAGAGTTCGGCAACTATGAGCTCAGCCGTGGGGGTTCCCTTAGCGGTGGTTTTTACCGGTTAGGAAACTGGCGTCTTTGAGACGTGGTTTTTGGCTCAAAGCGAGGTCGAGACCGTCCCTTGGCTCGGCCGGTCCGCCCACAGCGACCTAGTCTCATAGTTGCCGAACGGTAAGGCGGCCAGCAACACAGGATGTTGCCAGCAAAATCAGGAGAAAAGGAAAAATTCCTGCTTTTCCCCTAAAACTTCAGGCAAACTGCTTTTTTCTCACAGATTTTTTGGTAACATGAAGATATAACCAAATGTTCACGGCAAGCGCTAGGGAACATCAGAATAATGAGGGATAATCCATGGAAAATCAAGAACAACAAGCTAGTGCCGCCGATACCTTAACACAGGCAATCGCCAACAAGCTCGATTACTTAAGCACACTACAGGCGGCGGTTCAGCACGGCGACGATCGCAAGGTCTATGAACTGTTGGACCAAGTACGTTACTACCAAGAAGTTAAGAAGACCCGTTCGACTCGGACCGTCAATCATCTGGCCGAGCTGGTCGACAATATTCACCCAGAAATCAGTCACTATTTAAGTGACAAATTGATTGACTATTTAGGCCACATCTACCCGTTCTTCTACTACGAAGAATACACCACGGGACTGTTCCACATTTACTTTGGGAACTGGTGGGACCGGCGTTTATTCGGCGACTTGGACGTGATCAACGTTCAGTTTAAGTTCGACGAAAAGGAATACCAAAAGCTCAAGGACTCATTTGCCTTAGAAGCGCACGGCCAACGGCTGAACACTGCCCAGATCGAATCCATTTCCGGACAAAGCGAGCAGTTACAACGCCTGGTCGATGCCCAGACTAAGCGGGACAACCAAAAGGCAGAGTTGCGCGAACAGCTGAAGGAAAACAGTTCCAAGAGCAGTATGCCTTGGGATTCCGGTAAGCTCAAAGACGAACGGCAAAACATCATTGACCAGTTGACCAAACTGGCGGACGAGGATGAACAAGCCTTGAACGCCCACAAGACCATTAAGGAAAATGATGACAAGATTTTGGTGCTGTCGAAAGAAGACACGATTTTGAATTACGAAAAGCAAAGTATTCGCGATGCCTTTGACGACTTTGAACATTTCGAAGCGCACAATGCGAGTCTGTATGCGGACTACTTAAACAGTTTGGTAGGCAAGAGTGAGGGCGAGGTGGCAGATAATGATTAATGAAAATGACCCCTCGACTTTGACGACTAGCGGTCGGTTATTGAACTATAACGACGCTATTAAAGATGGCCTGGAAACGGGACTGCGGTTCACCAAGCTGATGGACCAGCTGATCAAGACCACGGACCCGGACGAATTGGTCACTGCCGCGACGGAATTGGCAGACTTTAAGCTCGATTCCGATTACGTGACTTTTCCGCACCAGTACAGCAATGCCGATTACTACCTGCTGTTTATGTCACGCATGCTGGAGCTACACGACCAGGGTAAGAACGTCATCTTACAATCACGGGATCACCGCGAAGAACTGACCCAACAGCTAACACCGCTGGGTGACCGGGGGACCTTTAACTTCCGCGTTGAGACGTCCGAAAACGGCGGCGTCTACTACCGCGAACGGGCAACGGGGCAATCCCTGTTCTACCTGAATCTGGAACGTAAAATGTTCCGTTTCAACAGTCACGCGTTGACGCAACTCTTTATCATCGACCTCCACGATACGGTGCCGGCCGAAACGGTCAAGACGTCCGTTCAGATCTTAGTGGACTTTGCCCGCTACTTAAAAGAAGATTACGGTTACTCCGTGGACTTCAACTTGCTGGACGCCGCTAACCGGCAGAATTACGCCGTTCGGGCCGCAGATTTACCAGCTGGTGTGGTTGACCGCCTATTTGTGATGGCGGCCAAAGAAGATTACATGCTGACCAACGGTGTCAACGGCAATGGGGCGGAAATCGCTTTGGACCGTGGCGTCGTGGTCGATATCTTCAACAACCAATTGGAAGGGCAACCAGAGTGGGTCTTAACGGTCCACGATGACGACCAAAAGGTTTCTTGGTTCGACGTCTTACTGAAGTATCCCTTCATGCGTGACTGGTACTTAGAAAACTTAACGGACCTTGAGATCAAGTCAGATCCCCTGATTTTTGGCTAGGAGGGAAGTACGTGTTAGAGTTAGCAAAGTTAGTTCAACAATCAATCGCACTGGACGAGCAGATCACGCGAGACCGTGATATTGAGATGTCTCGCAAGTCGCAGATTGAAAATGCCTACGTGGCCTTGGACGTCGAACTCGCTGAGGTGGCCAACACCTCGGAGTGGTTCAAAGTTTGGAAGACGCACCGCGGGAAGGCGGATGCTGGTCAGACACCGGCAGAGACCTTATTAACGGAGTACACGGACGCCATGGATTTCTTTTTCCTGGTATCGGCTAAGAAGACCTGGACGCACCTGATCATGTTGACGGAAGAAGACCTGACCACGTTGGCTAACAGTCGGCCGGCCAAGGACTTGGACCAGCAGTATCTGATCTTAAAACGAATGCTGTTCAACAGCCACTTTGCTCACCGGCAAGAAGATTTCCGCCATGCCTGGCGGTTATTTCTGAAGTGGGGCTTTGTCGACTTCGGCTTCAGCCAAGATCAAATCCAAGCGGCCTACGAAGCCAAGCGCAAAGTCAACCTGGACCGCCAAGCTCACAATTACTAGGCGTCAACTCAGTGTCTGCGGCTGCTAGGGCTGGTCGCCTTACCGTTGCGCGAAAGCTAGGCTGGAACGCTGGGGGAGGACGCCCCGAGCCAAAGGGCGGTCTCGTGGCTTGCTTTGAACCGCAAAGACCGCGTTTCAAAGTCACCAATTTACCAGCCAGGGACGCTGCTAAATTCCCCGGCTGAGCCTAGTTTCGCTCCACTCACGGCTAACATTGTAGCGGACTATGACAAATCAGTATGGCTGCCTGATGGCGGTCGGTGATGGGGGTGTCCGCTACTTTGCCGGAGGAGGCCAGGGTGTAGCCAGCCGTGTCGACCCAGTTAGCCGGTGCTTTTTGCCGGGTTACTGGGTGGGGGTGACTCGGAAGACGCGCGGGGTTAGCGCGGCTTACGAGCAAACTGGAAGCCTGTTTCTTAGGCTGGAAGTGTCCCCCACAGCAGGCGGAATCCCTGGCAGCCGCAGGCAACTGGCATGATCAATGTAAGTATTACCGCAATATAGCGTAGAAATGGTGAAACTAAGGGACTGTGTACACGTTGGCACAGCCCCTTTCTAGCAGGAAAGGAGCGAGACCTATCAGTCAAAAAGACCCACGCGTCGTGCGGACCAACGAACGCCTGCGCCAGGCGCTGAGCACCTTGTTGCAACAGCAATCATTGAAGCAGATTTCCGTACAAAAGCTGACGCAAAAGGCGCAGATCACCCGGGGGACCTTCTACCTTCATTACAAGGACAAGCTGGATTTCTTGGAGCAAACGGAGCAGCAGGTCATTGATGAGTGGTTTGCAACCGCGAAGACCACGACGCTGACCCCACAGGGAGAGCCGATTACGGGCTTTGCCTTAGGGCCGGCATTGCGCTATGTGGATGAGCACCACCAAATTCTGTTGGTCTTGCTCCACCCGCAGTTCACCCAATTTCAGCCGCGGCTCTTACAACGTTTTGAACGCGAACTGTTAGCCTTTGGTCGGCAACTACCGGCACCGGCGGGGGATGACCCCCCCGTCGATATTCAAGCAGCATATTTGGCCACGGCATTTACCGGGCTGGTACACCATTGGTTAAATGATAATCGGCGGTACCGGCCAGAATTTTTAGCCCGAACTTTCTGTCAGCTGTTGGCGCCAGAAACCACGCCTCTGGCGACTTGGTTCGCGCCGGTGGGGATCGATTCTCCCGTGAATGCAGAAAAAGCTTGACACGAGGGTCCCCATCAAGTACAATTTTCATGTTGTATTTGTGGACTTCCACAGCTGCAACCGCTCGGGACGAGTTTTAAGTTTTCCGCTTGCGGAGCACTCGTTTTCGGCGAGTCTAAGTCTAATTATATGAAGGAGGTGCACATACATGTACGCAATTATCGTAACTGGCGGCAAGCAGTACAAGGTCGAAGCAGGCCAAGCTGTTTACGTCGAAAAGTTGAACGTTGAAGCTGGTGAAAAGGTTACTTTTGACCAAGTTGTCTTTGTCGGTGGCGACACGCCTAAGATTGGGACGCCAACTGTTGCTGGTGCAACCGTAACTGGAACTGTTGAAAAGCAGGGTCTGGAAAAGAAGGTTGTTACTTTCAAGTACAAGGCCAAGAAGGGCCAACACACGAAGAAGGGTCACCGACAACCATACACTAAGGTTGTCGTTGATGCTATCAACGCTTAAGCCTAACGAATAAAAGAGGCGATCTCGATGATTCATGCGACGGTCCATTATGGAGCGAACCGAATCAACTCATTTCAAATCACTGGCCACGCTGACTCAGGTGAGTATGGTCAAGACATTGTTTGCGCTGCGGTTTCGGTGCTTGCGATTACGACAGTTAACGGCTTACAGCGGGTCGCTGAGATTCCGGTGTCAGTCGAAAATCGTGATCAGGCGGGTGGCTTTCTGGAAGTTCACCTACCACCAAAGCTGGAAGCATCGACCGAATTGAAGGGACAAACACTCCTCCAGAGTTTTGCGGATGGGTTAAGAGATGTCGCCACAAATTACGCGGATTTTGTTGAATTTGTTGAAATCAAAGATTAAAATTGCGGAGGTGAAACTTATGCTGATGAACATGAACTTACAATTCTTCTCTCACCATAAAGGTGGTGGGTCCACTGCTAACGGTCGTGACTCTGCTGGTCGTCGTCTTGGGACGAAGGCTGCTGATGGTTCGACGGTTACCACTGGTTCTATCCTTTACCGCCAACGTGGGACGCACATCTACCCAGGCTTGAACGTAGGCCGCGGTGGTGACGATACGTTGTTTGCTAAGGCTGCTGGCGTCGTTAAATTCGAACGTCTTGGCCGTGACAAGCGTCAAGTATCCGTATACCCAGTTGCAGAAGAAGCAGCTAAATAACACGAGGTTTTCCTCGTAACGACTGAAGAGCTTGAGGCGAGACCAATTCGCTTTGAGTTCTTCTTTTTTCTCCCAATTTTTAAGGAGGCTGAGGTTAAATGACGACTAGAATCGAACGCCTGCAGGCCAAATTTGCAGGACTGAGCATTGATAGTTTTTTAGTTTCCTCCCCCAGTAATCAACGTTATCTGGTGGGAACCAGTGTCGAACCCGGCGACGGGTATTTGTTGGTCACGCAACATGACGCGGTGTTTATCACAGACGCCCGGTATGAAGCAGAACTGGCTAGCACGATGCCAACGGTGCCTAAGACCATTACCCGCGACTACTTACAAGCCGTAGATGATGCCTTAGAGGCTGCTGGTGCCACGGTACTGGGAATTGAAGATAGTTTAACCTTGGCCGAATTTGAGTGGCTAGACGAGCATTTAATGACGGATATCGTCCCACTCAAGGATGTCATCGACACGCTGCGGCAGGTGAAAGACCCGGCTGAGCTGGCTGCGATTCGCCGGGCCACGGCATTGACCAGTGAAGGCGTTCTCGCTTTGCTGGAGGTGTTGCGACCGGGGATGACCGAACGGCAGGCCGCCCAATGGCTGGAACGCTGGATGCAAGATCACGGCGCGACGGGGCCTAGTTTTGGCACGATTGTGGCCAGCGGCGTGCGTTCGGCTTGGCCTCATGGGCAGGCTAGCGATAAGGTCTTAGCGACCGGCGATCTGGTCACCATCGACTGTGGCTTTTACGTGGATGGCTACACCTCGGATCTGACGCGTACCGTTGCGTTAGGTGATCCGGGTACCGAACTGACGGCGGCTTACCATGCGGTCCAAACGGCTCAAGAAAAGATCATGGCGGCCGTGCGTCCTGGGGCCACCGGCGATGAACTCGACGTGGTGGGTCGGCAATACTTGACCGATCACGGCTATGGTCCAGCCTTTATTCACGGGACTGGCCACGGCATTGGGTTAGATATCCATGAAGGGCCCAACATTGGGCGGGGGTGGCCGGACGTTTTAGCGGCCAATGAGGTCATCACTGTCGAACCTGGCGTCTACTTTACTGGCAAGGGTGGCATCCGGATTGAGGATGATCTGCTGGTCACGGATACGGGTCACGAGGGATTGACGACCGTGCCACGAAATTTAATTATTTTGTAAGTGGCACACCAATCTTGCTTTTTATGGGTAAGAATTGATATTATAAAGAGGACATATTTTAGGAGGCTAACACATTATGGCAATTTCTACTGCTGATTTTAAAAATGGTTTAACTATTGAAGTCGATCACGCAATCTGGCGCATCATTGAATTCCAACACGTTAAGCCTGGTAAGGGTGGCGCTTTCGTTCGTTCAAAGCTGAAGAACTTACGGACGGGTGCTGTGCAAGAAAAGACTTTCCGTGCCGGTGCTAAGATGGAACAAGCGGACATCCAAACGCGTTCGATGCAATACCTGTACGAAGATGGCGACAACCGGGTCTTCATGGACACCGACAACTTCGAACAAATCGAAGTGCCTGGTGAACAGATCAAGGATCAATTGCCTTACTTACAAGAAAACATGAACGTTGACTTGGTCCAATACGGTTCCGAAGTTCTCGGTATCGAAGTACCAAACACGGTCGTTTTGGAAGTCGTTGCGACTGAACCTGGTATCAAGGGCAACACCGCTTCTGGTGGTTCCAAGCCAGCTACCATGAACACTGGTTTGGTTGTTCAAGTGCCTTTCTTCGTTAACGAAGGCGACAAGCTCTCCATCAACTCAACCGATGGGACTTACATTTCTCGCGCCTAGGTTTTACGATCCATTGAATCAGTAAGGGAGGGTCAACGAATGGCAGAAGATACTAATATTATTTTAGAATCCAAGGAACCTGCTTTGGGCAAAATCGAAGTGGCACCGCAAGTCCTCGAAATCATCGTCGGCATTGCGGCTAGTCAAACCGAAGGCGTCGCTCGGATGCGGGGTTCTTTAGCGAATAGCGTCACCGAACTGTTGGGTCGTAAGGAACAACATGGTAAGGGCGTGAAGCTGGTCTTTGACGGCGACGAATTAGCAGTTGACGTTTACGTTTACTTGAACTACGGGGTAGCGGTTCCCAAGGTTGCCTTGGCCATTCAAGATAACGTGAAGCAACAATTGTTGTTCATGACGGACCTCAAGCTGCGCGAAGTAAACGTGCACGTTGAGGGCGTCATTCCCGAAAAGACGGCGCAACAGGTCGACCCTGATAACCTGTTTAACCAGAGCGATGAAGGAGACAGTGACCAAAAGTGACACTTACACGACATCAAATTCGGGAACGTGCATTTCAAATGCTCTTTGCACTGAATGCCAATCCTGATGCCGATCACGATGCGTTGTATCAACGTGTCTTGACGGATGACCCCGACCAAACCGTTCCGGTGCCTGAGTACCTCCAAACGCTGGTAACTGGCGTGTTGGCACACCAAGCTGACTTGGATGCCAAGATCGACCAGTACCTGAGCACGGGCTGGCAACTCAAGCGGATCGCCAAGACTGACTTGGTGATCATGCGGATCGCTTTTTATGAAATTGACTACGTGGAAGACGTGCCGAACAGAGTCGCCGTCAACGAAGCCTTGGAATTAGCCAAGAACTTCAGTGATGACCGTTCTCGTCGGTTCATCAACGGGGTGCTCGCGCACACGTTGGATGAACCTTTGGATTCACAATCCTAGTCACAAATCGACTGACTGCTAATATTTAGTGGTCGGTCTTTTTTGTATTGACTAAAGGTTGTGAATGCCAAAACACCTGGTAATAAGTAGCTGGCCGCCGTCCGTCCGCCAAATATGAGCCGGAACGCGGTGGGCGGCGGGACGAGCCACAGAGCGGTCTCGTCTCCTCGACTTTGAGCCGAAGACCACGTCTCAAAGTCGCCAGTTCCCTAACCGGCGTGAACCGTGCCGCTAAGGGAACTCCCACGGCTGAGCTCATATTTGGCGGACTCCCGGCTACGGGGGTGTTTTACTGTAATTGGGCTAATCCTTGGTGACAGGTGAACTGCAATCAGATCTGACCTGATTCGGGAGTACTGACAAGTGGCAATACCGGCGCCAGTATTTAGTGCCCCTGTGTCGGCTCAGTTAGGGGAATATCGCTGGAATGGTACCGTTCACTACGTTAGTGGGCGAACGGTCAGGCGGCCAGCACGGACCATCTTACGTTCGCGGACTAATCTTGTCGCCTAGCCGGCCCATTTTAACGACAAAAAGTTGAGTCATTCAACGGGTAGTGTGCGGTTCATTTTGCGACGTGATGCAGTCCCGTTTTCAGGTCAACTATGCTAAAATGGAAGATAACTTGAAATTTACGGGAGGAAGTACTTCATGACGACCATTATCGACGGTAAACAACTGGCCAAGGACCTCAACGCGCAGACTAAGGATCGGGTGGCAAACCTGGCACAACGGGGCATCATTCCCGGATTAGCAGTCATTATCGTGGGTGAGGACCCCGCCAGCGCCATTTACGTGCGCAATAAGCACAAGAAGGCCGGCCAACTGGGCATCAACTCAGTCGTACGGCAGCTTCCCGCAACGATTTCACAAGCAGAACTCTTACAAGTTGTGGCCGAATACAACCAAGATCCCAAGATTCACGGTATCCTGGTGCAATCCCCATTACCCGCTGGACTGGACGAACAAGCCGTGGTGGCACACATCGACCCGGACAAGGACGTGGATGGCTTCCACCCGCTGAACGTGGGCAAGTTATTTGCAAATTTACCGGGGCACCATCCCGTATCTTGCACACCGCGAGGCATCATGACCATGCTGGAGTCACTGCACACGCATTTACGTGGTAAACGGGCGGTGGTGGTCGGCCGCAGTATGATTGTTGGCCGGCCAATGGCATCCATGCTGTTGAATGCCGATATGACGGTCAGCGTCGCCCACGTGTACACCAAGGATCTGAGCGAACTGACGCAACAGGCGGACGTTTTGGTGGTGGCCACGGGGGTCACGCATCTGATTAAAGAAACGGACGTGAAGCCTGGTGCCATCGTGATCGACGTTGGGATGGACCGGGATGAGAACGGTAAATTGACCGGCGACGTGGACTTTGATGGCGTCGTGAAACGGGCGGGCGCGATTACGCCAGTACCCGGTGGCGTCGGGCCAATGACGATTGCGACCCTGATGCAACAGACGGTTGACCTTTGTGAGTGGAGTGAGGAACGTGGCACAAACTGATTATTTAACGGTCACAGCGCTGACCCAATATTTAAAGCGCAAATTCGACGTGGACCCGTACCTGGGGAAAGTCTACCTAACGGGGGAAATCTCTAATTTTCGGCTGCGGCCTCACGCCCACCAGTATTTCAGCCTCAAGGACGACCACGCCAAAATCAGCGCGATCATGTTCAAGTCGGCCTTTGAAAAGTTGAAATTCACCCCGGAAACGGGGATGAAGGTACTGGTGACCGGCCGTATTTCCCTGTATGAACCAACTGGTAACTATCAAATCTACGTGGAACGGATGGAACCAGATGGGGTTGGTCAGCTGTACCAGGCTTATGAACAGCTGAAACAAAAATTGGCCGATGAGGGCTTATTTACCGCGCCCAAGCGGCCATTACCCCGCTTTCCCAAACGCATTGCCGTGGTGACCAGTCCGAGTGGGGCCGTGATTCGAGATATCATCACGACCACTCGGCGGCGTTACCCCATCGCCCAGATTGTGTTATATCCAGCGGTAGTCCAGGGTGACGCGGCTGCACCTGACATCGTCCGCCAGATTCAGCGGGCCAATGCCAACGGGTCGTTTGACACGCTGATCATTGGCCGGGGTGGTGGGTCGATCGAAGACCTGTGGCCCTTCAATGAGGAAAGCGTGGCCCGGGCCATCGCTGCCAGTCGCTTGCCGATTATTTCTTCGGTCGGGCACGAGACGGATACCACGATTGCTGACTTGGTAGCCGATGTCCGGGCGGCAACGCCCACTGCAGCGGCTGAATTGGCGGTGCCAGTCCTAAACGATGAACTGCTTAAGCTCAGCCAGCAACGCACGCGGCTGTACAATGCGATGAACAACCGCATCAATTTCCAACAAGAACGTTTGAATAAATTAATGACGGCCTACGTGTTCCGCCAGCCCCAACGGCTGTACGAAACCTACGTCCAGCGTTTAGACCGCGCACAACAGGCGTTGGGACAAACGATGCAGACGCAACTGCGCCAGCGCAAGCAACGATTCCAATTGGCCCAACAAGGGTTGCGGAGCCAATCGCCATTGGAACGGGTGCACCGTGACCAGTTGACCGTGAGTCAGACGACGGCCCGGCTGAACACCGAAGCCAAGCGCTACCTGACGACAAAACAGGAGCACGTGGCCCAACTGATCAATGGACTGGATTATTTAAGTCCACTGAAGATCATGGGCCGGGGCTACAGTTACGTGACGCAAAATGACCACGTGGTTAAGAGCGTTACGGACCTGAAGCCGGCCCCAGCCACGATTCACCTGAGTGACGGCACGGCGGAAGCAGACATCAAAACAATCACACCAGCAACGGAGGATAATCATGAGTGAGGAAAAACAACCAACTTTTGAAGAAAATTTAACCACTTTAGAGACCATCGTGTCCCAACTGGAACAAGGCGACATTCCCTTGGAACAAGCCCTCGACCAATTTCAAAAAGGGGTGGCGTTGAGCAAGAGCCTGCAAGCGACTTTACAGGATGCGGAAAAGACGTTGACGACCATGATGAACGATTCTGACCAAGAAGTCGCCTTTGAAACGCCACAAGGGGGCAATGGGGATGCCGATTGATTCACGGCTCCAAACATTTGAGACGACCTGGGTCCCGCGGCTAAATGCTCCACTGGCGGATGCAATTGCGGCCGACAGTGGGGATGCGCGGTTGGCCGAGGCCATGAGCTACTCCGTTTTAGCTGGGGGCAAACGCTTGCGGCCACTATTGACCGTGGCGACGATGCAGACGCTGGGCGCCACCTTTGACGAAGACCGCGATTGGCGGCCGGTCATGGCGCTGGAACTGCTGCATACTTATTCGTTGATTCACGACGATCTGCCAGCGATGGACAATGATGCCCTGCGCCGGGGTGAGCCGACCAACCACATGAAATTTGGTGCTGGGATGGCCACGCTGGCCGGGGATGGCCTGTTAACGTTGGCCTTTCAGTGGTTAACGGCCACGGATCTGCCGGCGGAGACCAGCGCGGCACTGGTTCAAGCATTGGCCGTGGCGGCTGGTCCCCACGGAATGGTCGCGGGTCAGGCCAAGGATATTCAAAATGAACACGTGGACCTACCGATGGATCGGTTGCGGGTATTACACCGTGAAAAGACCGGTGCTTTGCTCCATTACGCCGTACAGGCTGGTTTAATCTTAGCCGGTGCGCCGCAAAGTCAGCGGGAACCTTTATTGCGGTTTGCGGATGCCTTTGGACTGGCCTTTCAGATCTACGATGACATCTTAGACGTGGTCAGCACGCCAGCCGAGCTGGGGAAGGCCACGCAGAAGGACGCCGGTGAGGCCAAGAATACCTATCCGGGTAAGCTGGGCTTGACGGGGGCTAATCAGGCGCTGATCAAGACGATTGCGCAGGGGCAAGCCGCCCTAGCTGACCTGCCAGCTACGGTAGATACCAGTCTGTTGGCAGCGTTCTTTAGTTACTTTGATACGAAACGGGTGAAATAAATGAAAAAGAAGCGGGTCGCAGATCTACTGGTCGAACAAGGCTTGTATACGTCTTTAGATGACGCCAAACGGGCCGTCATGGCGGGTGAAATTCTGGGGACGAACGAGGAACGGCTGGATAAACCAGGGTCGTTGATTCCGATTGATACGGAGTTGCATTTGAAGGGTCATCCCTTGCCATACGTGTCACGGGGCGGGTTCAAGCTGGCCAAGGCACTGAAGGCCTTCGACATCGACGTGACCGACCGCATTGTCTTGGACATTGGTTCGTCGACCGGGGGCTTCACCGACGTGATGTTGCAAAACGGGGCCAAGCTTAGCTATGCGCTCGATGTTGGCAGTAACCAGCTGGTCTGGAAGCTCCGGCAAGATCCGCGCGTCATCGTCATGGAGCACACCAATTTCCGCTACAGTAAGTTAGCTGACTTCACCAAGGGCCAACCGACATTTGCCTCGATCGACGTGTCGTTTATTTCATTAAAAATGATTTTGCCACCGCTGAAGGCGATTTTGGCGGTAAATGGCGACGTGGTAGCGTTGATCAAGCCACAATTTGAGGCCGACCGCGAAGACGTGGGCAGTCACGGTATCGTCCGTGATCGCAACGCGCATACACAAGTGGTACAGATGATTATCGACTTTGCCGTGGCGACCGGGTACAGCGTTTTAGGCCTCGATTTCTCACCGATTCGTGGGGGAGAGGGCAATATTGAGTTCCTCGTTCATTTACGCTCAGTTGATAAACATGCAGTTTGTGCAAGTTCGGTATCGGTGGCTGACACGATTGCGGCCGCCTACAAAGGCTTAAAGCAATAGATTATGAGAAATTTATGAGAATTTACTTTCCAAATACTTAGGTCTGGTATATGATAAGATTATGCATTTTTATCACATAAGGGGGGCTAGGTATGAAGAAGCAGGAACGCCAGCAATTGCTCAAACGATTACTGACATCACGAGAAATTGAACGACAAGAGGATTTTGTCCGGCTATTGGATGAGGATGGGATTCACGTGACGCAGGCGACTATTTCACGGGATATCAAGGAGATGCAGCTGGTCAAACTCCCAGCAGAATCCGGGGGTTACCGCTACAGTCTACCCGTCCAGAAAAAAATCGATACCCAAAAGAAGTTGCAGCGCACCTTACAAAACGCTTACATATCCTTCGCGGTCCAAGACCAATTCACGATTCTCAAGGTCTTGCCCGGTAACGGCCCAGTAATTGCGTCACTACTGGACCAGATGCGTTATGAATTCGTGTTTGGCACGGTGGGCGATGACAGTTCCGTCTTGACCGTTTGTGTTTCTCACCAGGGTGCCTTACAATTAGAAAAGACGATTGACCGCATGCTTGCGGATTAGCAAGACCAGACCACGACTGACGACCAGCAAGAGCTGACGAAGCAGCAGTGGTCTTTTATTTAGGGGGTCACAACGTGTTACAAGAGCTGTCTATTAAAAATTTTGCCATCATCGACCAACTCGACGTGGCGTTTAAAAATGGCATGACCGTTCTCACTGGGGAAACGGGTGCCGGAAAATCAATCATCATCGACGCCGTGGGCTTATTGGCTGGCGGCCGCGGGTCGGCGAATTTTGTGCGGACCGGGACCGATAAGGCCGTCATTCAAGGGAGCTTCGTGTTTCCTGAAGGTGGCACCACGTATCAGGTCTTAGACGACCTGGGCATCGATCATGACGATGGGAGTGTCATCTTACAACGCGAGATTCATCAAAACGGGCGCAATACCTGTCGGGTCAACGGGATGCTGGTCAATACCAACACGCTCAAGCGCATTGGTGAAACGGCCGTGGATATTCACGGTCAAAATGAACATCAGGAGCTCATGCAGCCAGAAAAACACCTGGGGATGCTGGACGAATTTGCCGGCGCCACGGTGGCCAAGCTGCGGCAGCGGTACCAAGCAGTCTACGAACAATACACGCAGCTGCGGGCGACGCTGGAAAATAAGCGGGCGAATGAAAAGGAGTGGGCACAGCACCTAGACATGCTTAAATTTCAGGTCAATGAAATTGAGTCCGCTCAGCTTGAACCGGGGGAAGAGGACAACTTGGTTGCGGAACGCGACCGGTTGGACAACTTTCAAAAAATCAATGATGCACTACAGCTGGTCCAAGTCACACTTACGGGCGAAGATACTGCACCAGGTGCGACCGACCAGATCAGTGGCGCCATGCAGGCGATGCAAGGCATTGCGGACTTTGATCCGGCCTTCAAACAGATTGCCAGCAGTTTGGAAACGGCCTACTACGCGTTGAGCGACGCGGTGGGTGATGTGTCGTCACAATTGGACCTGCTGGAATGGGACGAGGGCCGCTTAGACGAGATTGAACGGCGCTTGGACGTCATCAACCAGTTAAAGCGTAAATACGGCGACTCCGAAGCCCAGGTCTTGAAGTACTTTGACAAGATTGCGACTGAATTGAAGCAGATGCAAGCCACCGATGAGACGGCCGATGATTTGGAAGGTCAAGTGGCCACCCAACGCACGACGTTGTTAAAGCTGGGTGAACAGCTCAGCAAGGCACGCCAACAAGCGGCCGAAAAGCTGGAAGCAGCGATTCACGGTGAACTGGCTGATCTGTACATGGATAAGACGGTCTTTGCCGTGCACTTCACCCGTTCCAAGTCCCAACCGATTTTGAGTACGGGGTTGGACCATGTCGAATTTTATCTGCGCACCAATCCGGGTGAAGCCATGCGGCCGTTAGCCAAGATTGCGTCCGGTGGGGAACTATCACGGATCATGTTGGCCTTGAAGACGATTTTCTCCGAGTCCCAAGGAATCACGTCGATTATCTTTGACGAAGTGGATACCGGGGTTAGTGGCCGGGTGGCACAGGCCATCGCTGAGAAGATCAGCGGGATTGCACGGGCCTCGCAAGTGTTATGTATCACGCATTTGCCCCAGGTCGCCGCGATGGCCGACCATCACTACTTCATCGCTAAAGAAATCGTGGGCAACCGTACCGAGACCAAGTTGACCCGGCTGAGTGAAAAGGACCGTATCAGCGAAATCGCCCGCATGTCGGCCGGTACCCAGGTCACGAAACTGGCGTTGGAACACGCCAATGAGTTGCTGGGGTTAGCTGATGAGGTTAAGGCAAAACATGTGAAGAAAAAGAAATGATTTAAAAAATGACGTCGCCTGCAATTTGGGGCGACGTCATTTTAGTAGGTTAGATTGCGTTTATTTAGTTAATTAACAAATTTCATACGATTATATTCGTTTGTTGCGTTATACTTAAAACAAATGTAACAAGTCGAATGAGGTGTGAGAAATGTTAAAACGGATAGGGTTGGGTTTACTGAGCTTGGGTGTCGCATTTTTAATGTTGTGGGGATTTCAGATTAAAGCTAGTGCAGACAACATAGACAGTCACGTGACGGGGTTGGATGCACCAAGCAAAATTGAAGAGGAGACTGGGAACAATACTTATACAGAAGTTACGGACAAGACGGCGCCGCTGAAGTCGGGGCAGAATTACAGGTTGACCTATTCTTGGACGGTGACCGATGGGTCCAAGGTTAGTGATGGTGACACAACGACAGTAACGCTACCTGAGTCGGCGAGTCATGGAATGGTGACCTTCCCGGTGACAACCAGTGATCAGAATCATACTGTAGTTGGTCAGTTTAAGTTAGATTCGGATTCGGGTCATACTGCAACTATTCAATTCAACGACGCGTTAGCTAATGCCAATGTTTACCATCAAGGAAGTTTAAGCTTTAATGTAACAGGAACTGCAGATGATACTAGTTCTGACAATGATGATTATGTTGTTGCTAAGAATGGTTGGATTCAGGATAGTGATTTCAATGCGGCTGGTATTCCTACGCAAGCGGTCTGGCAAATTGTCCTTAATCCAGCGGCTAACAATATGGGTACCGTGACCTTAACTGACACGTTGGGCGCTTATCAGTCTTATGCCGATGGTTTTAAAGCAACAGATGATGCAACCGGGGAAATATTAAAACCAACAGTTAGTGTTGACGGTTCAAAGTTAACCATTACTTTTGCCAAGGTTACCAGTAAGATAACATTGAGTTACTATACAAAAGTGGACGTTGATCATTTCAGTGGGACGACAAGTGGTTTTCTCAGTAATAGTGTTAATTTAGTAGCCGAAAATGGTGAAACAGGTAGTGCAGGCACGGACCCAGGTTCAGGAACTAATCCAGATAACCCGACCATAACTGGAGATTCACATAAGAATGTTCAGTGGGGTGGTTCTGCGGAAATTGATGGGACTTATATCGGTAACGTTAAATTGACGAAGTCGGCGTCTGACGGTACGAGGCTGAATGGTGCTGAATATAAACTGCAAAAACTAAATGAAAGTACGAAGATGTTTGAAGATTACCAGACCAAACTGACAACTGAAAGCACGTCTGAAGGTGAAGGGGTCCTCAATGATTATGGCTTACCAGTGGGTACCTATCAATTTATTGAGACTAAGGCGCCCAGCGGTTATCAAATTAATCTCACCCCAGTTGCGTTTACAATCAGTCCTACCGATGCCTCTGCTCAACAATCAGTTCAGCAAGTAGACACTAAGGGGTCTGTTAAATTAACGAAAGTAGATAAGCAGTCTCAGGAAAAATTGCAAGGTGCTCAGTATCAACTAGCGTATGATTCAGGATGGGATGATCACAAGGCCAATTCGCTAGTCACGACAGAGTCATACACAACGGGTACTGATGGTACCTTGACAGTTATGGGGCTCGCACCAGGAGACTACGAATTCGTTGAGGAACAAGCACCAACGAGCTATCAATTAAATCGAACACCGATTCCGTTCACCATTGATGAGACACAGCAGGCTGAGAATACAGTTTCGGTTGAACAGGAAGACGAGCCGAATAATGAGTCTACTAGCAGTTCGGAGAATAGTGATAGTTTGACGTCGTCTAATTCGATTGTTGAAAGTGGCAGTTCTAGCAAAATAAGTGATTCGAGCAACCCGAGCGTTTCAAGTAATTCTCTGAGTTATTCGTCGGAGAGTTCACAATCAGCTGTCTCCTCGGTTGATAGCAGCCATAACGTGTACTCGGTCACATCCAGTAGCTCTGAGAGTTCGACCGATAATAAGGAAAGCCAGGCAGATAAGACTAGTTTTAGTTCGTCGTCAAATGGCTCTTCTGACGATTTGAACACTGCGGGTAATCAGAACACGCCAACCCACCAAGACTCAGGATCAAGTCGACACCATCACAGCTTGGCTGACCAGGTATTGCCTAAGACCAACGAAGCCAAGACTATTTATGGCGCAATTGGTGGGCTGTTATTACTTGGCAGTGGCCTCAGCCTCTGGCAATACCGCCGCACCCGGAAAAATTAAAATAGGTCTAAAAAACGACCACGGTAGAATCCAAAATTCTATCATGGTCGTTTGACTTACTTCACGCGTTGGACCGACCGCAACAGGGCGGGGGTCACAATGGTGGCGAGCTGTTTAGTTTGTTTTAAAATGAGGTGACCAGCGGCGTCTTCTTTTAGCTGGCCAATAACTGTGGCAGGGGCGACGTCTGGAGCGGCCTTGAATTGGAGCCGGACCAGGTAATGGCGGTCCATGGCTTGCTGAATAAACATCGCCAACTGGAAGTCAGGCATCTGGGCGTAAATGACTTGGCCATCAATGACCGGTAACGGACTGAAAAGCTCCTGTGACATGGTGGCTACCCGATCAGACAGGGTAACGCGTTTTGCGATTGAATTTTGCATGCTGATCACCTCGAACGTTTGTTTGTATTTTTATTATACGAACGTTTGTTTGAGATTGCAAGCCTTTTTGTTCGATTATTTTGCTCATTACGGGAACATCCCGGTCCAACTGGCTTTGGCTGCCTTAAGACGACTACTTATTTTTTCTCGGACCGTTTTTACCGTTAGTGGTGACCTGTTCGCCAAGCCGAGTAGCGGTGACTGACGTTTCCCAATCCCAGCGTAGGCAGTCCGCACCGGTTTTTTTCGAGAAATAGGCCGGATATGCAGTATTTACCGCTGAATAGTGGTAATATAGTAACCTATAGATTATAGTTCGCGCCAAGCAATCTGGTGCTAACCGTCGACCTGAATTTGGGGAACGGCGGATTAATTAAATTTTGTGATGAAGGGATTTTTAAACGATGGCTAAACGTGGAATGCTCATTGTGCTCTCGGGTCCTTCCGGAGTTGGTAAGGGAACGGTTCGTAAGGCGCTATTTGAAACGGGGGCGACCGACTTTTCGTACTCGATTTCAATGACCACCCGGAAACCGCGGGAAGGCGAAGTCAATGGTGTCGACTACTACTTTGTCTCGAAGGAAGAATTTGAAGAGAACATTCGTAATGGGGAAATGCTGGAGTACGCCAAGTATGTTGACAACTACTACGGTACCCCGTTAAAATATGTAAATGAGACCCTTGATCAGGGAAAAGATGTTTTCTTGGAAATTGAAGTCAATGGGGCCATGCAGGTTCGGGCCAACTGCCCAGACGCTGTGTTCGTTTTCCTGACGCCACCGGACTTGATGGAATTAAAACACCGCCTGATCGGTCGGGGCACAGATGCCATGGACGTCATTAACAAGCGTATCAAGAAGGCTGTTGGTGAGATTCGGATGATGCGTAACTACGACTATGCCGTGGTCAACGACGAGGTCAGCAAGGCTGTTGACCGCATCCAGATGATTATCCGCAGTGAACGTTTACGGGTAACCCGGGTCATGCCGGATTACGAACAAATGATTGGAGACGAATAAAAGATGTTACTTTATCCCTCAGTTGATGATTTATTAGCACAAGTTGATTCCCGTTACTCTTTGATTATGCTGGCTAGTAAGCGGGCCCACGAGTTGGACGCCGGTGCCAAGCCACTCTTGACCGATTACAAGTCGCCCAAGACGATTGGTCGGGCATTGGAAGAAATCGCTGCCGGTGCTTTAATGATCGATCCGGACGAAAAGGATCTGGACGCCTAAGTTTGGCGGTTCAGGAAAGACCAGGTTGCCGTTGGGTAATCTGGCCTTTTTTATCAAGGTAGTGGCAAGTTGAATTGGAGGGAACGCAATGTTTGCAGATAAACACATCACCTTGACCGTCAGTGGTAGTGTCGCGGCGTACAAAGCCGCCTTGTTGGCGCGGGAGTTGGAACGCGCGGGGGCCACGGTACGCATCGTGTTGACCGCGGGGGCGGCCCAGTTTGTGACGGCGGCGACCTTTGCGGCGTTGACCAAGGCGCCAGTCATGACGGATGAAAATTGGTGGCAGGCCCAAGGACAGATCGCCCACGTAGAACTGGCAGACTGGACGGACCTGGCGATTGCGGCCCCGGCCTCGGCCAACCTGATGGCCCAACTGGCCAACGGCTTGGCCAACGACGCCGCTAGTGCCACCTGGCTAGCGACCGCTGCACCCAAGGTCGTCGTACCGGCCATGAACAGCCACATGTGGCAGGCCCCGGCAACTCAGCGCAACGTCCAGTTGTTACAAACCGATGGGACCCATGTGCTCACGCCGGCGACCGGCCAACTGGCTGAAGGCTATTCGGGACAGGGGCGTTTCTTAGAACCCGCCGAGATCGTTGCTCAGGTCAGTCAACTGGGACTCTTCACGCCCCAAACCTTAACCGGCAAACGGGTCATCGTCACGGCGGGGGGGACGCGCGAACGCCTCGATCCCGTGCGCTTTTTGACCAACGACTCGTCCGGCAAAATGGGATACGCCGTGGCCGCCGCCGCACGACAGGCGGGTGCTGACGTGACGCTGATCACAGCCCCCACTAAGCTGACGGTCCCCGCTGGCGTGACCGTGGTGCCGATTCAAAGTACCACGGATCTCTCACAAGCAGTTCTGTCCGCCTTCCCTAAGGCCGATGCACTGGTCATGGCCGCGGCCGTTGCCGATTTCCAACCGGAAGTTACGGCTGACCAGAAGATCAAAAAGACGGCTGACAACGATGAATTTATTTTAAAACTCAAGAAAACACCCGATATTTTAAAACAAGTGGCAGCCATCAAGCACCCTGGCCAGGTAACGGTGGGCTTTGCCGCTGAGACGCAAAATTTGCTGGCAAACGGGCAAAAGAAGCTTGAAAGCAAGTCACTAGACCTATTGGCCGCCAACGACGTCTCTCGAACCGACATCGGCTTTAACGGGGATGACAATCAGGTCACCTTCATCATGCCAGATGGCGTGACCGACCAGACGCCTAAGACCAGCAAAGTTTTGATTGCCCGGGCATTAGTCGACCGGGTCGCCCAATTATTAGCAGAAAAGTGAGGTGAGTCACCATGGCCCAGATTGGCCAAATTATCGTTGATGTGCCAACCATGCAGACGAATGAACCTTATTCCTACGCCATTCCAGCCGAATTAGAACATCAAGTACAGCTGGGGATGCGGGTCACGGTGCCGTTTGGTCGCGGTCATCGCGTGGTGTCAGGCGTCGTGGTCGGTCTTAGCGACGCAACGACTTTTGATGGCGAACTGAAGCCGATTCAGTCTGTCTTGGACCTGGCGCCCGTCTTAGATGATGAGCTCCAACAGCTGGCCAAATGGCTGGCAGACACGACCTATGCCTTTCGCATCACCTGTATCCAGACCATGTTACCGAACCTCTTGAAGGCCCAAACGGAACGGCAGATTCAACCGACCGAACCGTTGTCTGCGGCTGACATGCAGACGTATTTCCCAGATGGGGCGCCGCGGGACTTTGATACTAGCAAATTAGATGCCAGTACGTTGGCCGGGCTGTTACGCCTGCAACGCGCCGGCAAGGTCGAGGTGGTCTACCAAGTGACCAGCAAGGCGGCCGCCAAGACCACGACGGGCATCAAGCCGGCGTTACCGGTCGCCAAGCTTCAGGAGATTCAGGCAACGGTTGCCAAGAAGGCGCCGAAGCAAGCCGAGTTATTGGCGTATTTACAGACGATGGCACCGGACAAATTAGTGGCCCAAAGCCAAGTCAGTCACGCCGCTGATGTCAGCACGGCGGTCATTTCAACCGCTGCGGATAAGGGGTGGCTGGTCAAACAGCCGTTAGAAGTCTACCGTGATCCGTTCCATCAACCGGTCAAGCCGACGCAGCCTTTACAACTCAATGTCGAGCAACAGACGGCCGTGACGGCAATCACCAGTGCCGTTGATGACCAGCGCACCGAGAATTTTCTGGTCGAAGGGGTCACCGGGAGTGGGAAGACGGAGGTCTACCTGCAAAGTATCGCGGTAGCGCTCCAACAACAGCGCACGGCCTTGATGCTGGTCCCAGAAATTGCCCTAACGCCGCAAATGGTCAACCGGGTCAAGGCCCGCTTTGGCCACCAGGTTGCCGTGTTACACAGTGGCCTGTCCAAGGGTGAGCAGTACGACGAGTGGCGCCGCATCGACCGCGGGGAAGCCACTGTGGTCGTGGGGGCGCGCTCAGCCGTGTTTGCCCCCGTCCGCAACCTCGGGATTATTATCATGGATGAGGAACATGAAAGTAGTTATAAACAAGATGAAAATCCGCGTTACCACGCTCGAGACGTGGCCCTGTGGCGGGGCCGCTACAACCACTGTCCCGTCGTGTTGGGCAGCGCCACGCCGTCCCTGGAAACACGGGCCCGCGCAGCCAAGGGCCTGTACACGCGGCTGGTTTTGGCCAAACGGGTCAACGACCACCCGCTGCCGACGGTCCACATCGTTGACATGCGCGAAGAGGTCAAGCAACGCAGCGAAGGGGATTTCTCCCAGCCGCTGATCAACGCGATTCAAACGCGCTTGGACCGGCAAGAACAAATGGTCTTGATGCTCAATCGGCGGGGATACTCGTCGTTTGTCATGTGTCGGGACTGTGGCTTTGTGCTGAAATGCCCCAACTGCGATATTTCCCTGACACTTCACATGGATACCCACACCATGAAGTGCCACTACTGCGGCCACGAAGAAGCCATTCCTCACGTTTGCCCCAACTGCCATAGCCGTAAGATTCGGTACTACGGCACCGGGACCCAGAAGGTGGAAACGGCTTTGCAAAAGGAATTTCCCACAGCTCGTATCTTGCGGATGGACGTGGATTCAACGCGGCGCAAGGGGGCCCACGAAAAGATCCTGCGGCAGTTTGGCCAACACCAAGCTGATATTTTACTGGGCACGCAAATGATTGCCAAGGGGCTGGACTTTCCTAACGTCACGCTGGTGGGCGTGTTAAACGCCGACACGGCGCTCGGCCTACCTGATTTTCGGGCGAGTGAGCGGACCTTCCAGCTGTTAACGCAGGTCAGTGGTCGAGCCGGGCGGGCGCAAAAGCCAGGTGAGGTGTTCATCCAGACCTTCAACCCGGACCATTACGCTATCGAACTGGCCCAGCAACAGGACTACGAGCGCTTCTTCGTCACGGAGATGCACATGCGGCATCAGGGCAATTACCCGCCGTATTACTTCGCGGTCCAGCTGACGGCCAGTCACGAGGACGAGGCGAAGGCGGCCAAGGCGATGTATCAAATCGTGGGTCAACTGCAAAAGGGTCTCAGCGACAACGCAATTATCTTAGGGCCGACGCCCAAGGCGATTGCGCGGGTCAAGCGGAAGTATTATTATCAAGTTGTGATCAAATATAAAAAGGAACCGCAGCTCAAGGCGGTGCTGGAAAAGATCCGCCAAGCGGCCCAAATCCCGGCCCGCCACGGCCTGACCATCACCATCGACCCCGAGCCGATGAACTTTATGTAACAAGAGCATGTCAGTTGTCTCCGGCGGTTGTTGCCAAGAGGTAAAACGGGTTGTTGATCGTTAGCGGGATAGTCGGTAGTAATTAGACGCTTGAGCGTTCTATGCCGGTGTCATTCCTGCTAGTTCACCAGCAACAGTGGCGGTGCTCACTAAAACGCTGACAGTTATTGTCGGTGTGAGTAGGCATCGTTGCTGGCAACTGCTAACGTAGCCGAGAGTTCGCCAAGTATGGGCTCAGCCGTGGGAGTTGTCTTAGCGGCGCGATTCATGCCGCTTAGGCAACTGGCGTCTTTGAGACGTGATTTTCGGCTCAAAGGCGAGGTGTCGAGACCGCGCTTTGGCTCGACCCGTCCGCCCACAGCGTTCCGGCCCATATTTGGCGAACGGTAGGCGGACAGAGTTTCACGTAACGGCAAGGCGGACAGCTACCACTAATCTAATCGAACAAGTAATTCAGTAAAAACTATCAGAAAGTATGGTGCAGTACATGACTTCAGTAATCTTTATGGGCACGCCGAAATTCTCGGCACCCATCCTTAGTAGTTTAATCGACCATGGCTATGACGTCTTGGCCGTGGTGACGCAACCAGATCGGCGCGTGGGACGGAAACACGTGTTGACCGCTTCCCCCGTTAAGGAAGTCGCGGTTGCCCACGACATTGAAGTGCTCCAACCACAGAAAATCTCGGGGAGTCCCGAGATGGCGCGGGCGATTGAACTGGCGCCGGATCTGATCGTGACGGCGGCCTTTGGTCAATTTTTGCCGACCAAGTTGCTCAAGGCAGCCAAGGTCGCAGCCGTTAACGTGCACGCCTCCTTACTGCCAAAGTACCGTGGTGGCGCGCCCGTGCATTACGCCATCATGAATGGCGACAAGGAGACCGGCGTGTCCATCATGTTCATGGAAAAGAAGATGGATGCCGGGGATGTCCTAGCGCAACGGGCTATTCCGATTACGGACCAAGACGACGTGGGCACCATGTTTGACAAGCTCAGCGACTTGGGCCGCGACCTCTTATTGGAGACGTTGCCAAAGCTACTAGCTGGTGAGATCACGCCGGTACCACAGGATGAAGAGCTGGTGACCTTCTCGCCGACCATCAAGTCTGACGAGGAACGCATTGACTTGACGCTCAGTGCGCACCTGATCGACTGCAAGGTCCGCGCATTGCGGCCAGCACCAATCGCCCACATTTACTTAAACGGCGTGCGGACCAAGCTGTGGCAGGTCACGGTCTTGGACCAAACGACCGACCTCAAGCCGGGATCATTGGTCAGCCATGACAAACACCACTTGGCGATTGCGACCGGGGAACACGGTGTATTAGGATTAGACGAGATTCAACCGGCTGGCAAGCCCAAGCTAAGTATCACGGACTTTCTGAACGGGACGAGCGACGCATTGACAATTGGCGAACAGGTGGCTGAATAATGACAAAAAACACGACACCGCGGGCTTTAGCGGTCGAAGCATTGACCCGAGTCGCAAACGGGGCTTACTCAAATTTACAACTGGAACAGACGTTAGAGAGTCACAATTTAAGTGACGTGGACCGGCGTTTCGTGACCAATTTGGTCTACGGAACGATCCAACACCAATTAACGTTGGAATATTACTTAGAAGGCTTCGTCAAGCCAAATCAAAAGGTCTTGCCTTGGGTCAAGATGACGCTACTCGTGGCGCTGTACCAGGAACTTTACCTGGACCGGGTGCCTAAACGAGCCATCTTCAACGAGGCCATTCAATTGGCCAAAGACCGGGGTCACGAAGGCATTCGGCGCTTTGTGACGGGTGTCTTGCACGCCATTGACCGTCAAGGCTTACCAGATCTAAGCAAGATTCAGGACCCGACACAGCGGTTGAGCCTGCAATACTCCGTGCCTGAATGGCTGGTAACGGCGATTCAAAAGCAGGTGGGCGACGACAAGGCCGTCAGCATTTTAGAAACCATCAACCAACCGGCCGCGCAATCCGTACGGGTCAACACGGCGGTGGCGACTAAAGAAGAAGTGGCCCAATCCCTGACGGATCAAGGCTACACGGTAACGCCAAGTGTGGTCGCTGCCAATGCCTTTCGCTTGGATGACAAAGCGGCCAACCAAAGCAACGTCTTTGAGACCGGTGAGCTGACGATTCAAGACGAGAGTGCCATGTTGCCGGTCGAAGCGCTGCAGGTCCGGCCTGGCGACCAGGTCTTAGATGCCTGTGCGGCGCCTGGGGGCAAGACCACCCAGATTGCGGCGTTGTTAGACGCCCATTCTGGTGGGAAGGTCACGGCGCTAGATCTGCATCCCAAGAAGGTCAACCTGATTGAAGCCAACGCAGAACGCCTGCACGTGGACGACCGGGTCGACGCCGTGGCGTTAGACGCCCGGAAGATCAACGACAAGTTCCCCAAGAAGCAATTTGACCGGATCTTGGTCGATGCACCGTGCTCTGGGTTGGGTTTGATTCGCCGGAAACCAGAGATTCGTTATGAAAAGACTGCCCAAGATATTCAACAGTTACAGCGAGTACAGCTGGGCATCTTGGACACAGTGAGTGAAAAATTAAAGCCGAACGGTATCCTGGTCTACAGTACCTGCACCATTTTAGACACGGAAAACGCGGACGTGGCGGCCAAGTTCTTGGCTGCCCATCCGGATTTCGAATCCATGCGGGTGCAAACGGCCTTAGACGTTAAGGCTGACCGGACCACGGACACGTTGAACATCTATCCGGATGATTTCGATTCAGATGGGTTCTTCGTGAGTGCCTTTCGGAAGAAGAAGTAGGGGTGACCAGTCATGAAAGTGGCATACCGCACGTCCATTGGCAAGCAGCGCAATGACAACGAGGATTATGTCGATGTTTTCACGAACTTAGCCGGCCAGCATCTGGCCATCATTGCCGATGGCATCGGTGGGCACCAAGGCGGCGACGTGGCAAGTGCCATGGCCGTTTCGCATTTGGGCCACGAGTTTGAGCAAACGAAGCTCACCACGCCGACGACGGCCAGTGAGTGGATCACGCAACAGATTACCGCGGAAAACCAGTCGATCATCGACAAGTCTAACCAGTTTGCGGACCTGAACGGCATGGGCACCACACTGGTGGCGGCGCTGTACTTTACCGAAGAAGTCGTCATTGCCAGCATTGGCGATTCCCGGGCCTACCTGTTACGGGACGGGCAACTGCGCCAGCTGACCGAGGACCATTCGTTGGTCAATGAATTGGTCAGACGCGGTGAGATCAGTCGTCAAGCGGCGCGCCATCACCCGCAAAAAAACGTCATCATCCGGTCGTTGGGCATTTCTGACGATGCCCGGTTTGACCTCAACACCTACCCACTGGTCTTAAATGATCAGCTGTTGATGTGTACGGATGGCTTGACCAACATGGTCGATGACCAGACGATTCAAGCCGTCTTGACCAGTGACCGGTCGGCCGAGGAAAAATGTGATTACTTGATTGAATTGGCCAATGACGCCGGGGGCCTCGATAACATTACCGTGTTGCTCCTGACCAACTTCTCACGGGAGGTGGCGGACTAATGCGGACGGGTTATACGTTAAGTGGCCGGTACCGCATCATTCGCGCGCTCGGTGAGGGTGGTATGGCCAACGTGTATTTAGCACACGATCTGATCTTAGACCGTGATGTTTCGGTAAAATTATTACGACTCGATCTGCGGGATGACCCCAGCACGATTCGGCGCTTTCAACGTGAGGCGTTGGCCGCGACTGAGCTGGTCAATCCCAACATCGTGCAGGTGTATGACGTCGGCGAAGAAAATGGGATGCAGTATCTGGTCATGGAATACGTCGAGGGGACCGACCTCAAGGCGTACATCAAGGCCCATTTCCCCATTGCCTATCAAGAAGTCATTCACATCATGGAACAGATTCTCAGTGCGGTGCAAACGGCGCATGAACACAACATCATTCACCGGGATCTGAAGCCACAAAATATTTTGATTGACCAGCACAAGGTCGCCAAGATCACCGACTTTGGAATCGCCGTGGCCTTGTCAGAGCATAGCCTGACGCAGACCAACACGGTGCTGGGTTCCGTGCACTATCTGTCGCCGGAACAGGCCCGTGGGGGGATGGCGACCAAGAAGTCCGATATCTATTCGTTGGGGATCATCCTCTACGAACTCCTGACGGGCACGGTCCCGTTTGAAGGCGAAACGGCGGTCTCCATTGCCCTGAAGCATTTCCAATCAGAGATTCCCTCGGTCCGTGAAATTGACCCCCGGATTCCCCAAGCATTGGAAAACGTGGTGCTCAAAGCTACGGCCAAACGGCCCGAAGACCGTTACGCCGACGCGGCGAGTATGGCGGCGGATCTAAAGACGTCGCTGTCGCCAAAGCGGGCGGGCGAAGTCAAATTCACGCCGGTCCAAGACGACGATGGGGAGACCAAGGTCTTGCCGTTGAGCGCCTTGAATCTGTCACAGCCTACTGACGCCAAGGCGGCGACGACGGATGCTTCGACATCCGCGGACCAGGCCAGTGCAAAGACCAAACCCACCGGGAAAAAGGGTCGAAAGAAGACCCGCCATCCCCGGCGGCGCAAGTTCTTGTTGGCCGGGTTGGTCGTCCTCCTGTTGGTGGCAGGCATCTTGATTGGGATGGCCCTCTTTCGGCCACAGATGACCAGTGTGCCTAGCGTGGCAGGTCGCACGGAAAAGGTGGCCAAGAGCCGGCTAGCCGATGCCTACTTAACGGTGGGCAAGGTGCACAAGACGGCGAGCGGGACAGTCAAGATTCACCGGGCCGTTCGTACCGAACCACGCTCGGGGACCCAGCTGAAACGCCACACGGTCGTTGATCTGTGGATCAGTACTGGGCCTAAGCGGTACCGGTTGGCCGATTACCAGGGGGATGCGTACGCCAGCACCGCTGCTAAGCTGGAGGCGTTGGGCTTTACGGTCCACCGCGAATCGGTCCACTCGACCAGTGTACCGGCTGGGCGCATCATGCAACAAAGCGTGCCGTCCGGAAAAAACGTCGTTCCGTCTCGAACGGATATCACGTTTACGGTCTCCACGGGGTCGGCAACGGTCACCTTGGCTGATTTGACTAACAAGACCAAGGCCCAGGCGCAAAGCTACGCCACCAACCACAACTTGAACCTGGCATTTGACTACGCCTACTCAAATGACGTGACCAAGGGCCGCGTCATCAAGCAGTCGCCGGGTGAGGGGGCCGTGGTCCAAGAAGGTGACGAGGTTACGTTGACCATGTCACGGGGCATGGAGAGTCAAAGCAGTTCTAGCGTCGATCAGTTCAGCGTTAACGTGAAGATTCCGTTTGACGATAGTGCTAGCGAAAGTTCCAGTGACTCGGACAGTGATGACGACAGCAGTAGCAGTAGTAGCTCGTCGGCCTCAAACCTGGTCCAGATCTACTTGAAGGACCAAGACCACTCACTCAGCACCATCTACAAGCAAATGACGATCACCTCAGACACCAGCGTGACGTTGCCATTCACCGTCGCTTCCGGCAAGGCCGGGGCGTACAAGGTGGTGCGTGACGGTCACGTGATTGCGTCGGATAGCCACGTGACGAAAAATTAAGAAAGTGCTGCAAATCAAGCGCAATTCTCGGTATAATGGGAATTGGGCTTTTTTGTCGTGGATGGGAAAACGGCCGTGCCAATGGTTAAGCGCATATTGATTGACGACCACTCGTCAAATTGCCGTACTGAACGTGTCAGTTACCTGCGGCTGCCAGGGGTTCCGCCTGCTCTGAGGAACGCGTTGCGGGATGTGTTGTCAGACGACTGGCTTAGTTGTGATATTTAACACAACTACAGTAAAACTAGTGCCAGCCTGAAAAGTAGTGTAAACTGGAAACAAACCCATAAAGGAGGCGTTGCATGTCAGAAGGACAGATTCGTCAATCGCTTAGTGGCTTCTACGATGTGTTTAGCGACGGTCAGATGTATCGGACCCGAGCACGGGGGAACTTTCGGAAACGCAAGATTACACCGCTGGTCGGGGATCGCGTGACCTTTGAAAGCTCGACACCGCAGGAAGGCTACATTTTAGAGATCTTGCCGCGTGACAATTCACTGACGCGCCCGCCCGTGGCCAACATTGACCAGGGGGTCGTCGTGACCGCCGTGGCCCAGCCGGAATTTTCGACTGGTCTGTTGGATCGCCAGCTGATTGCCCTAGAAGTGAGTGGCATTGCGCCCGTTATTTACTTCACGAAGACCGATTTGATCGATGATGACCGTTACCAGTATTTTGAAAAATTGGCGGCGGGGTATCGACAGGTTGGCTATCCGGTGATCTTGAGTCGTGAGCCGTTCTCGACAGCGGGGTTGGACCAATTCAAGGCGACCTTAGCAGATAAGGAAACGGTGATCATGGGCCAGACCGGGGCCGGTAAGTCGACGTTGTTGAATCACATTGCGCCAGACTTAGAGCTGGCGACGGGTGAGATCTCCACGGCACTGAATCGTGGGCGGCATACCACACGGAAAGTCAGTCTGATGCCCATCGCGGGTGGCTTAGTGGCCGACACGCCGGGCTTCTCATCTTACGAGACGCTGACGCTGGATTATCGCGAGCTGTGCCATTATTTCCCAGAATTCATGGCCTTGGCTGCCGATTGTCGGTTCCGCGGCTGTGTGCACGTCAATGAGCCAGGCTGTGCTGTCAAGGCGGCGTTGGCTGCTGGTGACATCATGCAGAGCCGGTACGACAATTATTTACAATTACTCACGTTGTTAAAGAATCAAAAACCAATTTATAACAAGAAGAAATGAGGAAGAGATTTTATGATTAAAGTAGCGCCATCAATTTTAAGTGCGGATTACGTGAACCTACAACCAGATATCGAAAAGGTCGACCAGGCGGGTGCCGAGGTCTTACACATCGACATCATGGACGGCAACTTCGTCCCAGCATTGTCTTACGGCCCCGGTTGGGTCAAGGCAATTCGGCCAATTACGAAGATGGTCTTGGATGTTCACATGATGGTTCAAAACCCAGAACGCTACGTTGAAGACTTTGCCAAGGCCGGCGCCGACATCATCGGGGTCCACGTTGAAGCAACGCCACACATTCACCGGGCTTTACAAATGATCCAAAACGCTGGGGCTACCCCAGAAGTTGTGATCAACCCGGGGACGCCAGTGGCGATGATTGAACCTGTCTTGGACATGGTCGGTCAAGTCTTGGTCATGACGGTCAACCCTGGCTTTGGTGGTCAGAAGTTCTTACACAGCACGGTCGCTAAGATCGCTGAACTGGATGCCATCAAGAAGGCCAAGGGGTATGATTTTGATATCGAAGTCGATGGTGGGGTCAACGATCAAACCGTTGTTGACTGCGCAAACGCCGGTGCCACGGTTGCTGTAGCTGGTTCATACGTCTTCAACGCCGACGACCCAGCTGCCCGGATTCAAGCCCTGAAGGACGCAACAAAATAATGCCTCGGGGCGGAACGTTTAATTTATTGGTGGGGGGCCCGAAGGCGGATTGGCCAGCGGACCTCACTGAAAAAATCGTTGGCCCCTGGATTGGCGTTGATCGGGGGACCTTGCGGTTGATCGAACACAATGTTCAACCGGTAGCAGCCATTGGGGATTTTGATTCCCTGGCCGCACCGGAGCTGCAACGTGTCCGGCGAAGTGTCAAAGATATTCGGCAGTCGCAACCCGAAAAAGATTTTACTGATACCCAAATGGCGGTGTCCGTGGCCTTTGGTGACTACGGCGCCGAACGGGTCGATATTTACGGCGCGACGGGTGGCCGCCTCGACCACTTTTTAGCGAACCTGTTTATCGTGCTGGAACCTCAGTACAAGCGGTATGCCAATCGCATTCGCTTGATCGATAAGCAAAACACGATTTCATTTTACCTGCCCGGTCACTACCAGCTGCGTAAAGAACCAGATAAAAATTATCTGGCCTTTATTCCGCTGACGTCCATCGACCATCTGAGCCTGATTGACGAAAAATACCAGCTACACGACGAGCCGATTCCGTATCCCATCTCATTGGCCAGCAACGAGTTTGTGGGCGAGACGGGGGAGTTTCAGTTCGACACCGGCGTATTGTGCGTGATCCAAAGCTGCGACACGTACGAGGCCCGGCACGAGTAGTCACAGGCATGGTGACACCAGGGTTTACGGGGACAAAATGAGTCTTTGAATGTCATGTGATCGGTGCTGGTCGCCTTACCGTTCGCCAAATTTGGACCGTGACGCTGTGGGAAGGACCGGTCGAAGCCAAAAATCGGTCTTCAACCTCGCTTCGAGCCGAAAATCGCGTCTCGAAGACGCCAGTTTCCAAGCAGACCACTTGAAAACGCCCACGGCTGAGTCCAAATTCAGCTCACTCTCGGCTATGTGACAGGTTACCCACTAGTGTGGACGAACGTTGCCATTTCAGCGATTTCTTGCAAGTTTTGTGGGTAATCTCCGACAGTCACAGGTGGCGGTGTGGACTACTTTAGTGTTCACAATCCTTGTCGGCTGAGTATTATCAACTTACAACTTTTAGTTGAAATAGTCTGTGTCAGCCGTGAGTGAAGTGAAATCTAGGCTCAGCCGGGGAATTTAGTAGCGATTTTGGCTACTAAATTGGTGACTTTGAGACGTGAATTTTCGGCTCAAAGCAAGGCTCGAGACCGAACTTTGGCTCGGGCCGTCCTCCCCCAGCGTTCCAGCCTAGACTTTCACGTAACGGTAGGCGGCCAGCATGATTTAAGGCCAATAAAAAAGCACCGACCAGCAAAAACTGGTTAGTGCTCTTAAGATTCATCGTGTCGTTAACTAGACGCGAGTGACCTTGCCTGATTTCAAAGTCCGAGCTGAAACCCAGACCTTCTTTGGCTTACCGTCCACTAAGATGCGAACCTTTTGCAAGTTCGGCTTCCAAGCGCGACGACTTGAATTCAAAGCGTGAGAACGCTTGTTACCGAAGCGCGTCCGCTTACCGTTGATAAAATCCTTTGCCATGGCGTAAACCCTCCTTTATGGATTCATTACTTTTAAAAAGCAGTGCTTTTTACTCACCTGACTAATTTACCATACTCTTTTGTCGAACGCAATGTTTTCTTTCAAGTAATTTTGCTTGACACTTATTTACCGTCAGAACACGCATTTTGGTCTTCCTATTTCTATTTTTGCGTGGGTTGTGGTAAGATTAATTTCTGTTAAGATTCTATATCCAGACAAGGAGGCTATTTCCATGGCCGTTAAGATTAAGACTCAGTACGGAACAATTGATATTACCAATGAAGTAATTGCGACCGTAGTTGGGGGTGCCGCGACTGATAATTATGGTGTCGTGGGCATGGCAAGTAAGAATCAGATTCGTGATAACGTTAATGATATTTTACGGCGGGAGAATTTCGCCCGCGGTGTGGTCGTACGTCAGGAAGAAAACGGCGTGGCCATTGACGTGTACATCATTGCCAGCTATGGCACGAAGATCTCTGAAGTGTCTCGTAGCGTGCAAGCTAAAGTCAAATATAACCTGGAAACCATGCTGGGGGTTACCGCAAACTCAGTTAACGTGATTGTCCAAGGGGTGCGGGTGTTGGCTGATTAGCCAGACGTACTGAAATCAAGGAGGAAACTTAGTTGAAAGTAACAGAAATTACTAATCTTGAGTTTGGTAAGATGGTCCAAGCCGCCTCGCAAAAGCTAAACCAAAACGCTGATTTTATTAACTCACTCAATGTTTTCCCGGTTCCAGATGGGGACACGGGGACCAACATGAGCCTTTCACTTCAAAGTGGGGCCAAGTACGAACGCGATGCCGATAGTACGGCCGTCGGGGTTCTGGCCGTTGCTTTGGCCAAGGGCTTACTGATGGGCGCTCGGGGAAATTCCGGGGTCATCTTGTCCCAAATCTTCCGCGGCTTTTCCAAAAAATTAGCCGACAAGCAAGTGTTGACCGCACAGGATTTGGCGGATGGCTTCGCAGCGGGCGCAGAAACGGCCTATAAGGCGGTTATGAAGCCAACTGAAGGAACTATCCTCACCGTCGTCCGTGAAGGGGCTCAGGCCGGTTTAAACACGGCTAAGCAATCCGACGACGTCTTAGCCGTGATGGATGCCGTGTTTGAGGCGGCCAAGGCGGCTTTGGCCAAGACACCAGACTTACTGCCCGTCTTGAAACAAGTCGGTGTCGTGGATTCCGGTGGTCAAGGGTTGACGTTTGTGCTCGAAGCCTTTAACGACTCATTGAACGGTCGCGTGGCTGAAGAGGGCGACTACAAGCCAGACGATGCTGAAATGGACGAAATGATCGATGCTGCCCACCACCAAAGCGTGCAAGGGAAGCTGGACCCCAACAGCATCAAGTACGGTTACTGTACAGAAATCATGGTCCGTATCGGCCGTGGGAAGCAAGTCAAGCACGACTTTGACTACGACACTTTCTACAAGTACCTGGCTGACTTAGGGGATTCTCTGCTGGTCGTGAACGACGAGGAAATCGTCAAGGTCCACGTCCACACGGAACACCCCGGCAAGGTCATTGCTTGGGGCCAAGAATTCGGTGACCTGGCTAAGGTCAAGGTCGACAACATGCGGATGCAACAAGAAACCATCATGGAACACGATGAAGAGGCCGGCAACGCACCTGTTGCAACGGCGCCTGAAGAAGCCCCAGCTGACACGGCCATCATTGCGATTGCGGCCGGTGAAGGCCTGGGAACGCTGTTCAAGAGCCTGGGTGTGACCCACGTGGTCAACGGTGGTCAAACCATGAATCCAAGTACGCAGGATATCGTGGATGCTATCAACCAGAGCCAAGCCAAACGCGCCATCGTGTTGCCCAACAACAAGAATATTTTCTTAGCCGCAGAACAAGCCGCTAAGGTCGCCGACATTCCCACTGTGATTGTGCATGCCAAGACGGTTTCACAAGGGATGACCGCGATGCTCGGGTACAATCCGGACGCTGAATTGGACGAAAACCAAGCAGCCATGGAAGACAATTTGAGCGCCGTGAAGAGTGGGCAGATCACCCACGCCATTCGCGACACGCAATTGGATGGCTTTGACATCAAGGAAGGCAATTACATGGGCATCGTCGACGGCACGATCAAGGTGACCGACGCTGACCTCTTAACGACCGCAGTGGCGACCGTTAAGGCCATGCTTGATGACGACAGTGAAATTGTGACGATCATTTATGGTGCCGATACCACGGCAGACGTGGCCGACCAACTGCAACAACAGGTCGCGGCCTTAGATGACGAACTAGAAACAGAAGTTCATGAAGGGGACCAACCGGTTTACCCATTCTTGATTTCGGTTGAATAACCGGTAAACGAAAAAAGATTGGGCTGACCGTCCAGTCTTTTTTTCGCTATCTAACTGACGGGAGGGAACGAAATGACAAGTTTAAGTGATAGCGTGGCGGCATTGGCCGGAGTCGGCCCCAAGCGGGTTCAGGCGCTAAACAGCCTGGAGATTGAAAATATCAATGACCTTTTGACGTACTTTCCCTTCCGTTACGAGGATCTGCAGGCCAAGGATCCGGCAGAACTGAGCGACCAAGCTAAGGTCACACTTAAGGGAACGGTGGCTGGTGCGCCTGTCTTGACGCGCTTTGGCCGCAAGAAAAATCGGTTGAACTTTCGGCTGTTGCTGGACGAACACAACGTGATCCCGGTGACCTTCTTCAATCAGCCGTGGTTGAAGGACAAGCTGGAAGTCGGCAATGATATCGTGGTCTACGGTCGCTTTGATGCCAAACGGCAGTCGCTGGCGGGGATGAAGATCTTGGCCAGCGCCGACAGCGGCATGGGGTCGATCTACCCGGCCAATAAGGAGATTCGTCAGGGCACGATTCAAAAGTTGGTAACGTCGGCCTACGAGGCCTATGAACCCGTGATCGTCGACCTGATTCCCGAACCCCTGCGCGAACAGTACCGCCTGTTACACCGCAAGCAAATGATCCACGACATGCATTTTCCAGCGGACGGTGCGGCCGCCCAAGCCGCGCGGCGGACGGCGAAGTTTGAGGAATTTTACTTATTTGAGTTGCGGTTACAAATCGTGCGCCAACAAGACCACACGCTACACGGTCAGGCGTTGCATTACGATTTGCCCAAGCTCAAGGCCTTCATCGATTCACTCCCATACGAATTGACGGGCGCCCAAAAGAAGGTCGTCAACGAGATCTGTTTCGATTTGAAACGACCGGTCCACATGAATCGCCTGTTACAGGGGGATGTCGGTAGTGGGAAGACCGTCGTGGCGGCCATCGCCATGTACGCCGCGATTACCGCGGGTGCCCAGGCCGCTTTGATGGCGCCAACGGAAATTCTGGCCGAGCAACACGCCAATAATTTGGCCAAGCTGTTTGCCGACTTTCCGGTCAACGTCGCCTTACTAACGGGGGCCACCAAGGCCAGTGCGCGCAAGACGTTACTGCCACAGATTGCCCAAGGCGGCGTCGACCTCTTGATTGGGACCCACGCCTTGATTCAACCGGAAGTGACCTATCATCAGTTGGGGTTGGCCGTGATCGATGAGCAACACCGTTTCGGGGTCAACCAACGTCAAGCCTTGCGTGAGAAGGGCCAACAACCCGACGTCTTGGCCATGACGGCAACGCCGATTCCGCGGACGCTGGCCATTACGGCGTACGGCGAAATGGACGTGTCGGTCATCAATGAACTGCCAGCCGGCCGGCAACCCATCAAGACCACCTGGATTCGTAGTAATCAGGTCGATGCCACGCTCCGGCAGGTCAAGGCGGAGCTGAGCACGGGGTCGCAAGCCTACGTGGTCACCCCCTTGATTGAGGAGTCGGAGGCCGTGGATATGAAAAACGCCGAGGCCATTTACGCGCGGTTCAAAGAAGAATTTGAACCCGAGTACAAGGTCGGTCTCCTACACGGCCGAATGAAAGACGACGAGAAAAATGCCATTATGGCGGCGTTTAAAGCCAATGAATTCCAGGTGTTAGTCGCCACGACCGTGATTGAAGTCGGGGTCGACGTGCCCAACGCGACGTTGATGATGATTTATGACGCCGATCACTTTGGCTTGGCACAACTGCACCAGTTGCGGGGCCGGGTCGGTCGGGGGACGCGCGCGTCGGCTTGTATTTTGATTGCGGACCCCAAGAACCAGTTGGCCGTGGAACGGATGACGACCATGACCAGTACCAATGATGGGTTCGTGTTATCGCAAAAGGATTTGGAATTGCGGGGCCCAGGTGATATTCTAGGGAGAAAGCAGTCTGGGGTGCCCGACTTCAAGGTGGGCGATCCCGTGGCGGACCTGAACATCTTGAGCGCCGCACAACAGGCCGCAAAGGAAACGGTGGCCGCACCTGATTGGGCGGACAAGGATGCCAATCTGGCCCTCGCCGCCTTCCTCAGCACCACCGCTCACCAAAACACGACCATGGACTAGACGTTATTGGTCGTGGTTGGCGACATGGCGGGGACTGACCGCCTTGCCGTTCCGCAAAACTAGGACTGGAACGCTGGGGAGGACGGCCCGAGCCAAAATGCGGTCTCGGACCTTGCTTTGAGCCGAAAGAACACGTCTCAAAGACACCAATTTATCAGCAAAGACCGCAGATAAATTCCCCGGCTGAGCCTAGTTTTGCTCCACTCACGGCTGACGTGGTGGGTGTCCACGACCGTCAGTTGGTGATTCATGGTGTGTTTAAGGTTCACGGATGTGTGTTGTCTGTGATGTTACATGGGGGTGTGCGCCTAGCCACGTTTGTGGTTGGGAAGTCTAGCCCATCTTTGCCGAACTATCGGCTACGGTGGTGGTAGCCTTGGCAGCTAGGTCAGTGTTTTACTGCCACTGTGGGAGTGAATCTGTCGATGACTCAGTGGTCGAGGATGGTTTAAGTCAGTATTGCTGACGAGGACCACCTAAGCCGAGAGTGAAGTGAAATCTAGGCTCAGCCGGGGAATTTCGTAGCGTACTTTGCTACGAAATTGGTGACTTTAAGACGGTGGGTTTCCGGCTTAAAGCAAGGGCGAGACCGTACTGTGGCTCGCCCGGTCCTTCCCCAGCGTTCCAGCCTAGAATTTCGCGTAACGGCAGGCGGCCAGCTCCCATCAATCTCGTCAGCCATTTTAAAACAATGAATCAAACCAAAAAATACCGTCTGAGCACGTAGACGTGATGCAAAGGAAGGGTACTCATGAAAATTGCCGTAGACGCAATGGGTGGCGATTACGCCCCCGCAGAAATCGTTAAGGGCATCGAATTGGCCCGGGATGCTTATCCGGACCTGGAATTTTTACTCTATGGTCAAGAAGAACAGGTCAAGCCGCTGCTGCAGGACAGCACGCGCATCGAGCTGATCTCGGCACCGGAAGTCATTGCCATGGAAGACGAACCGGTACGCGCCGTTCGCCGCAAGAAACAATCCAGCATCGTACTGGCCGCTACGGCCGTGCGTGAAGGCCAGGCCGACGCGTTCTTTTCTGCCGGCAATACTGGGGCCGTGTTGGCGGCGGGCCTGTTGATCGTCGGCCGGATCAAGGGCATCGACCGGCCCGGGTTGACCACGACTTTGCCCGTTTTGCGCAAGCCAGACCAGTCCAGCTTCGTCATGCTCGATGTGGGGGCTAACGCCGATACCAAGCCATTTAACGTGGTCCAATACGCCATCATGGGGCAGTATTACGCCCAATCCGTGATGCACGTGGCTAATCCCCGGGTGGGCCTCTTGAACAACGGGACCGAAGCGGACAAGGGTGACAAGGCGCACCGGGCCATTCACGACGCCTTATCAGCCATGGACGAAATTAATTTTGTCGGCAACGTGGAATCGCGTGAATTGTTAAATGGGGCCGCCGACGTGGTCGTGACCGATGGCTTTACTGGTAACGCGACGCTCAAGGCCATTGAAGGCACGGCCCTGTCCATGTTAAAGCTGATCAAAGGGGAAATCATGAGCGGCGGTCTCGGCGGTAAGTTGGGGGCCGGCCTGTTGAAACCCGTCTTCAAAAATGTTCAGAGTGCCATGGATTACTCGCAGTATGGTGGGGCGGTCCTGCTGGGCTTGAAAGCACCCGTGGTCAAGACGCATGGTTCCACGAAGGCACCAACCGTGAAGAACACCATCGGTCAGATCAGGGAGCTACTTGCCAGCAAGAGTGCCGACCAGTTAGTCACGTATTTTGCCGAACACGGTGACCAGATGGCGGCGTTGAAGGAATCCTTGAAGTAGCCAGCTATAATTGGCTAGACAAGGACCGGCAAAACGGTTAGACTACTTATTGAATACTGTGAGTGAGGGATTACAATGACAAAAGCAGAAATTTTTGACAAGATTGCGGACATCATCGCCGACCGGTTTGAAACCGACTGGGATGCCATCAACGACCAACTGAACTTCAAGCAAGACCTTGACGCCGATTCCATTGATTTCGTGGAATTCGTGTTGGAATTGGAAGACACGTTTGGCGCTGAGATTTCGGATGAAGATGCCGAAAAGCTAAACACGATTGGCGAAGTCGTTGATTACATCGACGCTCACCAAAACCAAGAAAAATAAACACTGAGCGAGTCCGGGCCGTCGATTACGTCGTCCCGGGCTCTTTCACGCTTTAGATGGGGCAAATTTCGGCGATTCGCCGAAAATTTTTGGCAAATCGCCGTTGTGGTGACCGGGTTCAGGTATAATAGGCATGTATGTCTTTAAATGAACGATAGGTACTGATAGAGTTACAGAAGAAATGAGGGAATTAGCGCGTGATTGCTGGATTAAATCAAGAGTTAGCAGAAAATTTTGATATTCATTTTAAAGATCAATCGTTACTCGACGAAGCGTTTACCCAAGCTTCGTACGTCAACGAACATCCCAATCAGGGGTTGAAATTTTATGAGCGCATCGAGTTCTTAGGGGATGCCGTGATGCAGCTGGTCGTCTCCAACTACATCTTCCGGCGTTACCCCAAGATGCCCCAGGGACGTTTGACGCGGCTACGGGCCGCCATGGTCAATGAACAGAGCTTTGCCAGCTTTGCTCGCGAATGCCATTTTGACAAGTACATTCGCTTGGGCAAGGGCGAAGAAAAGGCTCAGGCTCGGCAACGGGATTCCCTGTTGTGCGATATTTTTGAATCATTCATCGGTGCTTTGTACATGGATCAGGGATTGGAGAAGGTCGTGCCGTTCGTCACGAAGGTCGTCTTCCCCAAGCTCGATGAGGGCCGCTTCGACGAGTTCTTCGATCACAAGACCGAATTGCAAGAACTGGTCCAACAAAACGGTCCGGTCGACATCGACTACCGCTTGTTAGACGAAGAGGGGCCCGACAATGACCGGGCCTTCAAGGTCGCCGTGTACGTGGATGACAAGTTATTGGGCGAGGGCCACGGCCACTCGAAGAAACACGCGGAACAAAATGCCGCGCGCCACGCGTTGGCGAATTTGAAAGAAGAGTAAGGATGACTAACGATGCGGTTAAAGACATTAGAAATTAGCGGGTTCAAGTCCTTTGCGGATAAAACCCGAATTGACTTTTTGCCGGGGATGACTGGCATCGTCGGCCCAAATGGGAGCGGTAAGAGTAACATTTCCGAAGCCGTTCGGTGGGTCTTGGGGGAACAATCCGCCAAAAGCTTGCGGGGAAGTAAGATGCCCGACGTGATCTTTGCGGGTTCGGCTGACCGGCACCCGTTGAATCGGGCCGCCGTGTCGATTACGTTGGACAATAGCGATCACTACCTGAAGAGCGATTACACGGAGCTGACCATCAGTCGGATCTTGTATCGCTCGGGTGATTCGGATTACCAACTGAACGGGCAGAGCTGTCGACTCAAGGATATTACGGAACTCCTGATGGATTCGGGGATGGGGCAAGATTCTTTCTCCATTATTTCTCAGGGGCGCGTCGAGGCCATTTTCAACAGTAAGCCAGAAGACCGGCGCAATATCATTGAAGAAGTGGCCGGCGTTTACAAGTACCGGAAGCACAAGGAAAAGGCCCAGCGTGAACTGGACGACACCATGGCGTACCTGCACCGGGTCGAAGACATCATCGCGGAGCTGGAAGGCCGTGTGCAGCCGCTGGAAGAGCAGAGCAATCTGGCTCAGGATTATTTGGACCAGCAGCAGAAATTCGCACTGCTGGACCGAACCCAACTGGTGCGGCAATTACACACCGAGATGACCCAAAAGCAGACGGCTGATGCGCAGGTCACCGACAAGCAACAGCAGGTGGCCCAACACCAGGCGGCAGAAAAGACCCAAACGGAGACGGTCACGGCGTTAAAACGCCAACAGACCGAGCTGCTCACCCAAAAGGATGCGTTACAGGCACAGCTGGTGCAAGCCACCCAATTGGTCGAGCAACGGCAAGGCCAGGTCAATCTGTCCGGCGAGCAACAAAAGCACCAAGACGAACAACGTCAACGGTTAGAAGACCAACTGGCCACCCTGAAGGCCCAGTTGGCGGAAAATCAAGACGCGTTGACCCAGGCTCAGGCGTCCATCGATGAGTTGACGGCGGCGATGAAGACGGCAAAACGTGAAGCCCGCGAACTGACGGCGGCCACGGATCCCCAGACGATTGCGGACCTGCGTCAACAGCTGGAAGACCAGCGCGCAACGTATTTCGACCAGAAACAGGCCGTTGCCAACTGGCGTAACCAACGCCAATATTTACAACAGAATCAAGAACGCATGCAGCAACAAGGCAAGCGGGTGGCCGAACAATTGGCCACGTTACAGGACCAAGCCAAAGCGGCCCAACAGGCGGTCACTGAGCTAGATGCTCAGGCCACGACGCAAAAGGCCGCGTTAAACCAAGCGGAACAGGCCTTGGATACCGAAGCCGGCGCGTACCAACAGCACCAGCAACAGTACCAAACGCTCCAGCACAACTGGCAAGCAGCCCTCGAGGTCTACCAACGCGCGCAGACCAAGGCGGCGAGCCAACAGGCGTCTTCCGCGGAATACGGCGGCTTTTATCAAGGCGTCCGGGCCATCTTGAAGCAACGGGACCATTTCCGGGGACTCCTCGGGGCGGTCTCAGAACTCCTGACAGTGCCCGAACGCTACACCACCGCGGTGGAATACGCCTTGGGCGGCCAACTACAACAGGTCGTGGTCGATGATGAAACGACGGCCAAGGCCGCGGTCGGATACCTGCGTGAGCACCGGGCTGGGCGGGCAACGTTCCTGCCCCTAAGCACGGTGCATGGGCGGCAACTGGATCACAACACCTTACAGCAGGTCCGCAATTTGCCGGGCTTCTTGGGAGTCGGGAGTGATCTGGTCAAGATCGACCAGGCCGCCGAAACGATTTTAGGCTACCTATTGGGCACCACCATTTTTGCGGCCAATCTAGATACGGCCGTGGCCATCAGCCAGCGGATTCACCACCGGTATCGCGTGGTGAGCCTGGCCGGTGACGTGGTTAGTGCCAGTGGGGCCATCACGGGGGGACAAACGCGGCAGACTCACAGTAGCGTGCTCCGCCAACAACAAGAGCTCCAACAGCTCCAGGCCAGCATTGCGCAAATGCAGCAGTCGCTAAACGCCCAGGAAGCCAAGATCAAGGCGCAACGGGCGGCATTGGCGACCAGCGAGCAGAAAAGCCAAGACTTACAGAGCACCATCAATGACCTACAACCCAAGTGTCGGCAATTGGACGACCAGTTGGCCAGCGCCAAGACGACGTTGGACCAGGCCAATCGACAGGTCAAGGCCGCTGAGCTAGAAATTCAGCAGGCTCAGGCCAGTGACGCCGATGACCAGAGCAGTCAGCTGGCCCAACAGATTCAAGCCGGCGAGGCCCAGGTAACCACTACGGAAAAGGCCATCACAGCGTTACAACAAAAGATCACCATGGTCACGGCGGAGCAGTCACAAAAGCAAACGGCTTTAACGGCCAAACAGACCTGGCTGGCCGGTGCCAAGGAACGCCATCAACAACAGCGTGACACGGTCAAGTCGTTGCTGGCCGACATTTCCGCAGATCAGCAGCAGGTGGCACAGGTGTCCGCCCAGCTGACTGAGGTGACCCAGCAAACGGCCCTCACGCCGGCTGCGGCCAAGCAACAATTGGCCCAGGCGCAAGCGGACCGGGAGACCGTCCAACAATCGTTGACGGCGACCGATGAGCAGTTGACTACGGTCAATGATCAGTTGGCAACCGCCGAGACGGCCAATCAACGGACCAGCGGCTTACTGCAACTGGCCAATGATGATTTCCAAGCGGCCCAGGTCCAGCAGACGCGTCTGGCGGCACTGATCGACCAGCAACAAAATCAGTTGGCTGAGAAGTATCAGCTGAGTTTGGCGGCGGCCGAACAGGATGTCAGCGATTTGCCGGCCGATGAACTGGCCGTGCAGTTGAAGCTCTTGAAGAAGGGCTTAGACGAGATTGGGACGGTCAACGTGAACGCCATCGATGAGTATCGTGAGGTCAAGGAACGCTACGACTTCTTGACCCAGCAACGCGATGACTTGGTCACGGCCAAGGAACAATTGACGGCCACCATGACCGAACTCGATGGTCAAGTCAAGAGTCGGTTCAAGGCCAGCTTCGACCAAGTGGCGGCGAAATTCACCGCGACCTTCAAGCAGATGTTTGGCGGTGGCAAGGCCGAATTGGTCTTGACTGACCCGCATGATCTCTTGACGACTGGCGTGGACATCATGGCCCAGCCACCGGGCAAGAAGTTCCAGAACATGGGCTTACTTTCCGGGGGCGAGCGGGCGTTGACGGCCATCACCTTATTATTTGCTATCTTACAAGTTCAACCCGTTCCGTTCTGTATTTTGGATGAGGTGGAGGCGGCCCTTGACCCGGCCAACGTGACCCGGTTTGCCCGCTACATCCACCAATTCCAGGACCAGACCCAATTTATCGTGATCACCCACCGAAAGGAAACCATGGTGCAAGCCGATATCCTTTACGGGGTCACGATGCAAGAATCCGGCGTCTCAAAAATGGTCGCCGTTGATTTGGACCAAGAAACCACTCAGGAAAGGAAGCAATCCTAATGGGATTATTTGATATTTTTCGTCGGCGTGCCAAAAAGGAACCCACCAGCGAGGCGCCGGCTAGTAGTGAAGCGGCGGTCTCTTCTGCGGCCAGTGAGGCTACACCTACACCGGACAGTGCCAGTGAAACACCCGTCGCTAGCAGTGCGGCGACTAGCGAGGTGGCACCTAGCAGCGACGCCAGTAGTGCAGTGGCAAAATCTAGCGCTCCGGAATCGGTAGCCAGTGAGGCCACGCCCCAATCTTCAGCGGTAGCCGAATCTGCTACTGAAGCCGAGTCAGCTGCCGAATCCGTCTCCACCAGTGAGGCGGCTTCTAGCGCGGCAGAGTCCAGTGCACCGGCAACCTCGGTGGCACCAACGTCGGTGGCCAGTGAAGCACCAATGGCTGAAAGTGAAGCACCAGTCAGTGCGGCGGCTGAACCCGCAGCTGCCAGTGAGGCACCAACCACGACGTCGGCCGCAACAGAAACACCGGCTGCGGCACCAGCAGCGCCAGCGGAAAAAGCCGCTGAATCCGCCGAGAAGACGGACGAACAGCTCTACGACAAGGGATTGGAAAAGACTCGGACCACATTTGGCCAACGACTGAACGCCTTATTGGCGAACTTCCGGCACGTGGATGAAGGCTTCTTCGATGACTTGGAGGAGACCCTGATTGGCGCCGATGTTGGCTTTGACATGGCCGTTAAGCTCAGCGATGAGTTGCGTGACGAGGTCAAGTTGCAAAATGCTAAGAAGTCCGCGGACGTGCAAAATGTGGTGGTGGAAAAACTAGTCGAGATTTATGATGCGGCTGGCAATAACGAAAGTACCGCGTTGAATATGGCCAGTGAGGGGCCAACCGTGATCCTATTTGTCGGGGTCAACGGTGTCGGCAAGACCACGACCATTGGGAAGATGGCCAACCGGTTCCATCAAGACGGTAAGAAGGTCTTGTTGGCGGCGGCCGATACATTCCGGGCCGGGGCGACCGAGCAATTGGACGTCTGGGCGAAACGGGCTGACGTGGACATTGTGACGGGTAAGCCACAATCCGATCCCGCCGCGGTGGTCTTTGACGCCGTGCAAAAGGCTAAGCAGGAAGACTACGACATCCTATTCGTGGATACCGCGGGCCGGCTGCAAAATAAGGTCAACCTGATGAACGAGTTGGAGAAGATGAAGCGAATCATCACCCGAGAAATTCCGGACGCGCCGCACGAAGTCTTGTTAGTCTTGGACGCAACGACGGGGCAAAATGCCTTGACGCAGGCCAAGCTGTTCAAGGAATCCACGGACGTGACCGGAATTGTCTTGACCAAGCTGGACGGAACGGCGCGTGGGGGAATCGTGTTGGCGATTCGCAACGAGCTCCACGTACCCGTGAAGTTCATTGGCCTGGGCGAACAGATTTCAGACTTACGGCCATTTGATCCGAATGAGTTTGTCTACGGCTTGTTTAAGGGCTTAATTGATGTCAATGCTTTGGAGAAAAAGGCTTAATTTTTTTACTGGAAGCGACCGACGCTGATATTGGCGGGTGGTCGTTTTTTGGTTAGCGTCAGGTTTGCAGTTTAGGCTTGGGCGGCATCGGTAACCGTTGGAATCTGGAACCAGCTGGGGAATGCCCTGAAGTAACCTTGTTAGACGTTATGTCAGCTTGGAGTTAACTGGGCAATCAGTCTGATAAGGGCTAAACGGTTGGTCATGTGAAAGTACTATTGTAGCCGAGAGTTCGCCAAATATGGGTTCAGCCGAGGTGTCGAGACCGGTCTTTGGCTCGACCCGTCCGCCCACAGCGAACCGACCCATATTTGGCGAACGGTAGGCGGCCAGCGCCAACCATGTTGAACATACCAACTGATTTCACGTTTACCAGTGAAATCAGCTAAAAAAATTGACGAAACCGCGAAAAATCGGTATTCTGGTAGAGTGTGACACGAACTGGAGGACCATCATGGAAATTGAAAAAAATTATCGGATTAATTCCTTATTTGCGTTCTACCAGCCGCTACTGACCGCAAAGCAGAATAATTATATGCAGTTATATTACGGTGATGATTATTCACTGGGCGAAATTGCAGAAGAGTTTAACGTGAGTCGCCAGGCGGTTTACGATAATCTTCGGCGAACGGAAAAAATTCTCGAGGATTATGAAGCCAAGCTGCACCTTTATCAAGAATTTACGGCACGCAATGCGCAGGCTGACGAGATTCAGGTCTACGTGGCGGCCAAATACCCGCAAGATGCCAAGCTCAATCGGTTGGTCGTGGGACTCGAAAATCTAGAAGAACAATGAAAGTTAGGTGGCAAAACGAATGGCGTTTGAAGGATTAACTGAACGACTACAAAACGCAATGCGCAAGCTTCGAGGCAAAGGTAAAGTCTCTGAAAGTGACCTGCGCGAAACCATGCGAGAGATTCGACTGGCCTTACTGGAAGCTGACGTTAACTTTACCGTGGTCAAGGACTTTGTGAAGCAGGTTCGTGACCGGGCCATGGGGGCCGATGTCTTAGAAGGCTTGAACCCTGCCCAACAAATCGTCAAGATCGTTGACGAAGAGTTGACCAAGACTATGGGGGACGAAGCAGTTCCGTTGAACAAGTCCGCCAAGATTCCAACGATCATCATGATGGTCGGGCTCCAAGGGGCCGGGAAAACGACGACCGCTGGTAAATTGGCCCTGAAGTTGAAAAATGAAGAAAACGCGCGACCGTTAATGATTGCGGGCGACGTTTACCGGCCAGCCGCCATTGACCAATTGGTTCAAGTGGCTGCCGGCATTGACGTTCCCGTCTTCCAGCTGGGGACCGACGTGGATCCCGTGGAAATCGTTCGCCAAGGGTTAGCCCAGGCGGAAAAGGACCACAACGATTACGTCATCATCGATACGGCTGGTCGTTTACAGATCGACGAGCAACTGATGGATGAGCTGGCCAACATCAAGGAACTAGCGCACCCAGACGAAATCCTGTTGACGGTCGATGCCATGACGGGGCAAAACGCCGTGGCCACCGCCGAAGGGTTTAACGGTAAGCTCGACGTGACCGGGGTCGTTTTGACCAAGTTAGATGGTGACACCCGTGGTGGGGCCGCATTGTCGATTCGCTCCGTCACTGGCAAGCCAATCAAGTTCATCGGGCAAGGGGAAAAGATGACCGACTTAGACGTCTTCCACCCCGACCGGATGGCGTCACGGATCTTGGGCATGGGCGACATGCTCTCCCTGATTGAAAAGACCCAAAAGGAATACGACGAGAAGCAAGCCAAGGAACTGACCGAAAAGATTCAGGAAAATTCCTTTGACTTCAACGACTTCTTGGACCAGATCGAACAGATCCAAAAGATGGGGCCAATGGATGAGCTGATGAAGATGATTCCCGGAATGGCCAATAACCCGGCGCTGAAAAACGCCCAGGTCGACCCCAAGGATATGAATCATTTGAAGGCCGTCGTCTACTCGATGACGCCCCAAGAACGGACCAACCCCGACGTGTTGAACCCTTCACGGCGGCGACGGATTGCGGCTGGTTCTGGTCGACCGATTCATGAGGTGAACCGGATGATCAAGCAGTTCAACCAAATGAAGAAAATGATGAATCAAGTCTCCAAGGGCAACATGTCCGGGATGGAGCAGCTCATGGGCAACTCTGGCATGGGCGGCGGCATCGGTGGCCGGATGCAAAAGATGGCCATGAACCGGATGACGCGGCAAATGAAAAAGAATAAAAAGAAACGGCTGAAGCGCAAAAAGCGGCGTTAGGCGTTAGTGAAGGGCAGTGCTGGCATAAGGTCAGCGCTGCTTTTTGATGCAGACAACTGCCAACTCTACGCGTAAGGTGGCAGTCGTTTCCTGTCCAGATTCACCGATCACGTGCCAGTCCAAACGGGTAATAGCTGGGAATAATTTAGCGAAAACTTACCAACACTATTAACTTTTTGATGACTTTTGGGTAGACGGCGAGCAATTATTCCGGTATACTACCCCTAAAGCAACCATAAGGGAGTAACTAGCAGAATATTTCTGCGGCAATACCCGTCAGCAAGATGCTTTTGGCCCGGTGATGTGGGTCAATCCGGGATTGCCTTAAATAGTGAGACTTATGTGTGAGCACAAATTTTTTGTGTGCACGCGTAAGCCTCTTTTTTGACTTCTAAATGGTCGAAGATGGGCTGCACGGCACATCATAGGAGGAAAAGCGCCAATGGCCAAATTACCGTTTTATCAGGAAACCGTCACCGCTTTGTATCAGCGGTTTCAGACGGGGGAACAAGGGCTGAGCTCAGCCACCGCGCAGGAGCGGCTCGCACAAAATGGGCGTAACGCCTTGAACCAACAGAAAACCACGTCACTGCTACAGAAGTTCATTGCCCAGTTCAAGGACTTCATGATCATCGTTTTACTGGTCGCGGCGTTGATTGCCGGGTTGACCGGGGAAGTCGTCGATGCCGTGATCATCTTGATCGTGGTGGTCTTAAACGCCGTCTTCGGGGTCTTCCAGGAGGCCAAAGCCGAGGAAGCGATTAATGCCCTGAAGGAAATGTCCGCACCCAACGCCACGATTCGACGGGACAATCAGGTCATGACGGTCAAAAGCGACGAGTTGGTCGTGGGAGACATCGTCTTGTTGGAAGCGGGCGACATTATCCCCGCCGATTTGCGTTTGATCGACGTGGCCTCACTGAAGGTCGAGGAATCCGCGTTGACTGGGGAATCTGTACCAGTGGAAAAGGCGGAAGGCACCCTGACTGGCAGTGACCTGCCCATCGGTGACCGCCACAACATGGCGTTTATGAATTCTAACGTCACCTATGGTCGGGCAACCGGGGTCGTTGTGGCCACGGGCATGCAGACGGAGGTTGGCCGGATCGCCGGAATGATCGAAGCCGCCGACGAGACCACCACACCGCTGCAGGCGAATCTGACGCAACTGGGGAAGTCGCTGACCATCTTGATCTTAGTGATTGCGGCCATCGTCTTTGCCATGGGAATGTGGCGCCAGGCCGAGAGCCTGATCGACATGCTGCTGACGGCCATTTCCTTAGCCGTGGCGGCCATTCCAGAAGGCTTGCCGGCCATCGTGACAATCACCTTGGCCTTAGGGACGCAACGTATGGCTAAGCGGCACGCCATCGTCCGCAAGCTGCCGGCGGTGGAAACACTGGGGAGTACCGACATCATCGCCTCGGATAAGACCGGGACGCTGACGCAAAACAAGATGACGGTCGAAAAGGTTTATGAAAACTTGCAACTGACCGATGCCCATACGGTCGATTTTGACCAGGAGAATCGATTGGCCCAAGTCATGATTCTAAGTAACGACACCAAGATTACAACGGACGGCCTGGCGGGTGACCCGACCGAAACGGCGCTGGTTCAGTACCAAATGGACCGGCAGTACCCCGTCGAAAAGGTCCTGGCAGCGATGCCACGGGTTGCCGAAATTCCGTTTGATTCCGAACGAAAATTGATGTCAACGGTGCACCCATTAGCCGACGGTCGTTTCCTGATCGCCGTGAAGGGCGCGCCGGATGAGTTGCTCAAACGGGTCACACGCTTGGCTCAGGTGGACGCGGTGGCGCCACTGAGCGATGGCGACCGGCAACAGATCTTAGACACCAATCACCAGATGGCCACGCAAGCGCTGCGGGTCTTGGCCTTTGCCTACCGCATCGTAGACCAAGTGCCGGCTGAGTTGACCAGCCAAGCCGTGGAAAATGACTTGATCTTGGCCGGGATGGTCGGCATGATCGACCCTGAACGGCCAGAAGTTGCCCAGGCGGTGGCTGATGCCAAATCAGCCGGGATTCGGCCAATGATGATCACCGGGGACCACCGGGATACGGCGGCAGCCATTGCGGCGCGGTTGGGAATCATTGAAAAAGGCGAGACCCAGTCCGTGATCACCGGGGCCGAGTTAGACGCCATGGACGACGCCACATTTGCCAAAAAGGTCAGTGATTACGCCGTCTATGCTCGGGTCGCCCCCGAACACAAGGTGCGAATCGTGAACGCCTGGCAAAAGCGCGGCAAGGTCGTGGCCATGACCGGGGATGGGGTCAACGATGCCCCCGCCCTCAAGGCCGCTGATATCGGTATCGGCATGGGGATCACCGGGACCGAGGTCTCCAAGGGGGCCAGTGATATGGTCTTAGCCGATGATAATTTCTCGACCATCGTGGTAGCGGTCGAAGAGGGACGGAAGGTCTTTGCCAACATTCAAAAGGCCATCCAGTACCTGTTGTCCGCCAACCTGGGGGAAGTCCTCACGCTGTTCATGATGACCATGTTGGGCTGGCAGATCTTAGCACCGGTCCACATCCTGTGGATCAACCTGGTGACTGATACGCTGCCCGCCATTGCATTGGGTGTTGAACCCATGGAGCGCAACATTATGAAACAGCCGCCGCGGGGCCGCAAGTCGAACTTCTTTTCCGGTGGGGTCTTGGGCGGCATCATCTACCAGGGCCTGCTAGAGGGAGGCATCACCCTGTTCGTCTACTGGCTGGCACTGACGTATCCGGTGCACGCAACGACCAGTCTGATCCACGCCGACGCCTTGACCATGGCGTTTGCCACACTGGGGCTGATTCAGCTGTTCCACGCTTTCAACTCTAAGTCGATTCATGGGTCAATCTTTACCGTTGGTTTGTTCAAAAACAAATTCTTCAACTGGGCCATCCTGATTGTCTTTGCCTTACTGGCCATGACGATCTTGGTGCCTGGCTTGAACAGCATGTTCCACGTGGCCCATCTGGACCTGTTCCAATGGGGGATCGTCTTGGCGGCTTCGTTCATGATGATCGTTATCGTGGAAATTGTTAAATTCTTTCAGCGACGCATGTTAAAATAAGACTAACTTGCGAACTGGCTGACTAGTCTGATAGAACCCCATTCGCAGGTGCGGTGGGGTTTTCTTGTGGGCTGAAAAGGAGGAATGTGCGTATGGCATTAACGTATCAAGCGTGTTTACAGGCGACGGCGGTGGTCTTGGCTAGCGGCGCCGTGCCCACCATCGTGGGTGAGGCGGGGATCGGCAAGTCCGCTCTGGTGGCTGATCTCGCGCAGCAGCGGCAGGCCAAGTTATTTACGACCGTGGTCAGCCTGGTTGAGAAGGGTGACCTGGTCATTCCGGTGCCGCCACTGACCAGTGATTCGTTCGTCCAAACGGCGAAATACGGGTCATTGGCCGATGTGCAATTCGGTTATTCCCATACGCTGGTGGCCATGATTCGCTACGCCGAGGCCCACCCTGATCAGGAAATCATTTGGTTCTTGGACGAATTCAACCGTGGCACCCAGGCCGTGCAAAGTGAGCTCATGAACCTGGTATTACAGCGGCAGATCAATACGCTGACCTTACCGCCACAGGTCCACTTGATCTTAGCAGAGAACCCGGACGCCACGATGGCCGGCTTTTCCCAGAGCCATTACGGGGTGACGCCGGGGGATGCGGCAATCGCCGACCGGACCACCCGTTTGATCTTACAGGCCGATACGCCGACCTGGCTGAAATGGGCGACGGCGACCGTGGCGGGACAACCGCGCATCGACCCGTTGGTGACGGCGTATTTACAAGAGCATCCGGCCGACTTACAGGTCACGGCAACGGCCAACGCCGTGGACGATGACCTCCAACCGACGCCACGGGCCTGGGAACGGGTCTCACGAGCGCTACGTGAACTGACGGCCCAGGGCCTCTGGGGGCAAACGGCGGTGGTGACTGCCCTGATGCAAGGTAACTTGGGCGTCAGTGTGGGGACCGCGTTTGCCAGTGAAATCTTGCGTCAACATCCGGGATTGACGGTAGCCCAGGCCCTGGGCGCACCGGACGCCGTCGCGACGTTTCAAACACTGACGCCAGCTCAGCAGCAGACGATTCTACAAAATTGTCTGGCGGATAGTGCTTGGCCGCTGACCACCGCCACGACCGCGGCGCGATTTAGTGCGCTGTTGGCGGCCTGTCCACCGGATGGACAATTTGCCATCGCCCAACGCCTGGCTGACCAGGAAGACTTGTTGGAACAGTTGGCCGCGGTGCAGACTGAGCGGCCGGCCGTGGCCCAGCTCTATCAACAGTTGACGCTGATTGGCAAACGCAGTAGCGAAATCGAGGTGTAGCCCATGAGCAGTTTGACCGAAGACCTCAATCGGGTGCGTCAAGCCACAGTGGCGGACCAACCCCGTTTGACGGAGACGGCATACCGGCATGGCGTGCTGTATTTGTTGCAACACGACGCCTTTTACGGACACGTGCTCAGTCGGCTGCGGGTGGTCCCTGCGACACCGCAGCAGCAAGCCCCACTGGGACTGACCGCGACGCCGCAAGAGTGGCAACTCCAGCTCCAACCGGGGGCATTGGCCCAAACGGACTGGACGGGTGCCCAGTTCCTGGACATGTTGCGGCACACGGTGTTGCACCTGTTGTGGCGTCACCCGCAACGCTACGCAACGGCTGTACAGACCAGCGCGCAGGCCGGTTTGGTCCGCTGGGCGACCGACGCGGCCGTCAATGACTATCTCACCGACTTGCCGCGCAATGCCGTGACCAGTCGGCGGTTGGGCGAGCTGCTTCAAGAACCGGTCGAACCACGTCAGGATTCGGCCGTCTATCTGCGCCAGTTACGCCACTGGCAAGCCCAACAAGAGATAACGGACCAAGCGTTAACACCGGGCGGCCCCGCGGCTGGGGAAACAACGCCGATTGCTGACGGTCACACGGGCTGGCAAACGGCGACGGATGCCGCCGCAGAGACGCGTGAACAGTGGCGCCAACAGCTCTTTCAAACGGTGGCCACGACGCTGTCAGCTAAGCAACGGGGGACGTTGCCGGGCCATGTCCAAGCAGCTCTACAGCCGGTGGCCTCCCAGCGACCAACGCTGGATTGGCGGGCGGTCTTAAAGCGCGGCCTTAGTCAGGTCCCCGCGGGTCGGCAAGCGGCTTACGGGCGCTTCAACCGCCGCCAGCCGGTCAGGATGGACTTACCTGGTCAAATCGTGCGGACCTGGCAACGGGTGGCGGTCTTCGTCGATGAGTCGGGGTCAATGGGCAACCAGGAGATCAGCTACCTGTTGGGGCAAATGGCCACGTTATTGGCCGTTTATCCAGCGCAGGTGACCGTTTACCCGTTTGATACGGTCGTAGACGAGACGGCCGGCTTTCGCTTGGAGAAACGCCCCCAGCGCCTCATGCGCACGGGCGGCGGGGGCACCCGGTTCCAGGCGGTGTTTGACAGCCTACCGCGATTGTTTGCTGGGCAAGGCCAGCCGCTCGTGATCATCTTGACGGATGGGTATGGCGAAGACCGGGTCCAATCGACGTTGCCGGCCACGGTTCTATGGCTACTGACCAGTCCTGTCGCCGAATTTTCCGTTACGCAGGCCCCGGGAACCGTCGTGAGTCTGACGGCCGACCCGCAGTGGCAAGCCTTAAGGAGGGCGCAATCATGACATTGACACCCAGCGAATTACGATCATTACTCAAACAAGACGCGGCCTTTCGCAACGCCCGGGCCATTTTGGCCGATGAGTGGGCGGCGCGGGCCGAAGAAAACCCGTTGTTTCAGGCACCCATGACGATTGCGGATTTGAAATTTGCTCAGGACCTACAAGCGGCGGGGGTCGCCGACAGTACTGTCGACTTCACGAATTACGCGGCGGTTCAGTCGTGGATCGGTGCCCATCGACAGTCATTAACGCCGAACGATATTGCCTGGTTACAACGGAATTTTGAATAATTTCAAGGTGTAAAGAAAAAACCCTTTACATCATATCCAGAAACTGGTATATTATTACACGTTGAAAGAAATACAGGAGGTGTCTACATGTCAGTTAAGATTCGTTTAAAGCGGATGGGTTCTAAGAAGCGCCCATTCTACCGGGTCGTGGTTGCCGATTCACGGAGCCCTCGTGATGGTCGGTTCATCGAACAAGTTGGGACCTACAACCCAGTTACCCAACCTGCCCAAGTGACGTTAAAGGAAGAATCTATCTTGAACTGGTTGAACAATGGTGCTCAACCTTCAGATACGGTTAAGACTTTGCTCTCTAACGCAGGGATCATGAAGCAATACCATGAAGCTAAGTACACTAAAAAGTAGTGATTAGCAATGACCGATTTTAAGGCATTAATTCTAGCGATTGTTAGCCCCCTCGTGGAGCATCCCGAAGACTTGGTGGTGACGCCGGTCGAAACGGAACGCTTCTACGAATATCGGTTAGCCGTTCACCCCGATGATGTCGGACGGGTGATTGGTAAACAAGGCCGTGTCGCACAGGCTATCCGGACGATTGTCTATAGCGTGCGCGTACAAGGCAACAAGCGGGTCCGGCTCATCATTGATGACCGCCCAGCAAAGAAACTCGAGTGAGGCGGCAACGTTTCCTCGAGTTTTTTGTTACCCAATTAATTAGGAAACTTTAAAAAATTACGAATGAAAAAGGAGGCGACTGACATGGCTTACTATACGGTAGGGACCATTGTGAACACCCATGGAATCAAGGGCGAGGTCCGGGTCGTGGCGACCACGGATTTTCCGGAGAGTCGCTTTGCGGTCGGGTCCACGCTCTACGCCTTTCAAAAGGGCCAAACGCAACCCGTACAATTGACGGTCGCGACCATGCGCAAGCACAAAAACTTCTACTTGTTAGGGTTCACCGGCAAACCGTCCATTAACGACGTGGAGATCTACAAGCAGAGCACGCTCAAGGTCACGGACAATGAGTTAGAGACCAGCGACTTACAACCGGGTGAATACTACTACCACCAAATCGTGGGCTTAACGGTCGTCACGGTTGACGGTGAGGAACTCGGCCAGATCAAAGAGATCCTGTCGCCGGGCGCTAACGACGTTTGGGTCGTGGCACGGCCGGACAAGGACGACCTGTTATTGCCGAAGATTGATGACGTGGTCAAGAAGGTCGACTTAGATGCCGGCCAAGTCACGGTCGAATTGATGGAGGGACTCGAGTAATGCGAATCGATGTGTTAAGTTTATTTCCCGACATGTTCTCAGGGCCAATGCACGACTCAATCGTCGGCAAGGCCATTGAAAACGGCCATTTGACCATGCCCGTGACGAATTTCCGTGATTATTCGACCAATAAGCACGGTAACGTCGACGACTATCCGTTTGGCGGCGGAGCTGGTATGTTGCTCCAACCACAACCCATTTTCGATGCGCTCAAGGCCACCGAAGAACAAGCGGCAGCGGAAGGCTTGCCGAAGGGGCGGGTCATTTTGCTCGATCCTGCCGGCGTGACCTTTGATCAGCACGTGGCCGAGGAATTTGCCCATGAAGAGCATCTAACCTTCCTGTGCGGGCATTATGAAGGCTATGACGAGCGCATTCGCACGCTGGTGACGGATGAGGTCTCCTTGGGGGACTTCGTCTTGACCGGGGGCGAATTGGCGTCAATGGTGATGATCGATGCGACGGTGCGGCTGTTGCCGGGTGTCTTGGGTAACGCAGAGTCGGCCCCAGGTGATTCCTTTTCTTCGGGCTTGCTGGAATACCCGCAATACACACGACCGGCTGAATTCCGGGGGATGAAGGTCCCAGACGTGTTGATCAGTGGCAACCACGGTAAAATCGACGAGTGGCGGCAAAAAGAAGCGCTGCGGCGGACTTATCTGCGGCGGCCGGATTTGATCGACCACCACAAGTTGACCGCGCAACAGAAGCATTTACTGGCCGATGTCCGTATTGAAGAGGAAGAACGGCAAGCCGCCAAACAGGAGTCAAGAAAATAACCTTTACAGGCATTTTCAGATATGGTACACTTAATTTTGGCTGTTTAGCCACAGAAACAACATTCCGCTGTCGCTCCTGAGAATGAATGTTGGCGAAAGGATAGAATATATTATGCGCCAAAACAATTTAATTGCTAAGATCAACCAAGAACAATTACGGGACGATGTTCCAGACTTCCGTGCCGGAGACACTGTTCGGGTTCACGCCCGTATCGTCGAAGGTACCCGCGAACGTATCCAATTGTTCGAAGGTGTCGTAATCAAGCGTAAGGGTGCTGGCATCCAAGCAACTTACACGGTACGTAAGATCAGTAACGGTGTCGGTGTGGAACGGATCTTCCCATTACACTCCCCACGTGTTGCTAAGATTGACGTTATTCGTCAAGGTCGTGTACGTCGTGCTAAGCTGTACTACCTCCGTGAACTTAACGGTAAGGCAGCGCGGATCCCAGAACGCCGTCGCAACTAATTTGCGTCTTAAAAAACCAATCACTTCGGTGGTTGGTTTTTTTATAACAAAGGATTGCATCAGGTCGTGGTCACCAAAGCATTTGAACGCGAAGATGGCTGTCAATCAGCGCAAAAAATTTAAGCTACCCAAATAAAGCAGGCCCACCAGTGAGAATGTCACCGGTAGGCCTGCTTTATTTAGTCATAAGTGTTAGTGTCGTGCGTACTGTTAAAACTTATTTGCCAGGTTCGTCAGTTGCCGCTGTCTGGAGTTGCATAAGCTTGAACCCAATCAGCGCGCCACCAATCAGAATGATGACGACTGCGGCGCTGATGCCCATGGTCAGGACCGCGGGACTAATGCCAGTCCCACTGAGCGCTTGCGTCAGTCCCAGGTTGGCGTACGTGATGGGTAAAAACTTGGCTAGCGGTGCGTAGAGGGTCTTCACGGTTTGGACAGGGAAGATTCCATTGGCGACGCAGAGCTGTAAGAAGAACAGGACGCCGATTACCAGAACTGCCAGGCGACCGATGAAGAACCGTAACACGAGTTCAACGACTAGGACGGCTAGGGCAAACAGTCCGGTTAAGGCCATGAACGTAAATGGTTGGGCCGCCTGGAGCATGACAGCCATACCGGCACTGGTAATCAGGGATTGTAACAGAACCCATCCCGTTAAGTTGGCCAATTGCCGTGGCGTTTGTAACTGCTTACGGTAGTCGAACCAGACGACCAAGCCGGTCAGTCCTAAGAAAGTGAGGAGCGAGACCACGAATGGTGCGATGGCGTGACCGAAGTTGGGAACGTAGCTGAAACGTTCATGGGCCAAGGTAGAAGGTGAAGCGAACATGTCGGCTGTTTGGGCCGTCAATGGCGTGGCCTTCACCTGATCAGCACCGCCTTGTAATGCCGTGGCTAGTTTGCCATTGCCCCGTTGAAGCTTCTGGGTTCCCGCCATCAGCTTAGGCGAATTGGCGGCTAACTTTTGCGAACCAGTCGCTAATTGATCGACACCAGCGACTAATTGGGGTGCCTGCTGGTTCAGCGTTTGCAGCCCACCTTTTAGTTGAGTCCCGCCGTTAGCCAGCTGCGAAACACCGGTAGTCAAGGCAGGGACCTGACCGTTGAGTTGGGTCAATCCGTTAGAGAGTTGGTGGGTGCCCGTGGTCAACTGACCGGCACCAGCGACCAACCGGCCAATCCCACCGGTTAATGCCGGTAGCTGGCCATTTAAGAGGTCTAACCCGTTGGTGAGGGTGAGTGAGCCATTGAGCAGTTGCGTTACCCCACCAGTCAATGCTGGCAATCCGCCTTTGAACTTGGCTGTGCCGGCTGCCAATTGTTGCGAACCGGTGACCAGCGCTGGCCCGTTGGTGGCGAGCTGCTGGCTGCCGGCAAGCAATTGCTGCACGCCTGCTGTAAATGCTGGAACCTTTTGATTGACCTGCGTCAGGCCGGTTGAAAGGGCTTGGGTGCCACTGACTAGGGCGCCGTACCGTTTGACGAGGGACTTGTTGTCGGTGTTGACGGCACCGTTGAGTTGGTTTAGGGCCTCATTTTGTTCGGACGTTGTTTTCGTGATAGTCGCGAATAAAGTGCCGAGTTGTTGGACATCTTGCGTGACCTGTTGCAGGGCACTCATGGTCGTTGCCTCGCTGGTTGGTGCTAACGCCGCAACCTCGCGTTTTAGGGTGGCTACCGTCTTTTGCGTGGTTGCCGTATCCGGTGTTGCGGTGGCACTTGCCGAGACGAGATCATTGGCCGCTGCCGTGACTGCTGACTTGGCCGCGGTCGTAGTCGTTGTGGTGGCTGATTGACTTTGTCCAGCATCCGCTAGGGCCGCCGTCATGGCAGACTTTTGTGCCGCGGTCATTTGCGTATCCTTGGCCACGGCGTTCACTTTGGCGTCGATTTCGGCTTGCGTCATTCCAGTCGAAGACGATGCTTCTTGGGAATGATCCAACTGGGCGACCGCGGTTTTTAGTTTTGCTGCGGCTTGGGTGGCCTCGGGGGTGCTGGCTGTGGAAGCGCCTTGCAGTTTGGTCAGCGTGGTTTGGACGGCCTGCAATTTAGCGGCTGATGCGCTACCGGCGATTGCCTTATCTAAAGCACCTAAATGGGCCTGAAGAGCCTGCTGCAACGTGGCCCCCTGAGACTGCAGGTCGGTGGCACCACTGGCAGCTTTAGTCTTTAAGTCAGTCACGGCTGTTCCCAACTTGTTGACGTCAGCCTGTCCCGCAGCCACTTGATTGGCCAATGACGAGGAGCCATCACTTAGCTTGGAGACGGCGCCAGCTAGCGTTTGGCCATTCGTATCCAGCTGTTGTATCCCCGTATGGACCTGATAAACGCCGTTGACGTACTTAGCGGTACTCGTGGCCAGCACCTGACTGCCATCGGCCAGTTGGACCACGCCAGAGGCAAGCGCGCCAGTCTGGCGATTGAGCTTTTTCAACCCGGCCGTGACCTGGGCGGAACCGTTATCCAACTGGGTAACGCCATTGGCCAGTGGGTGTGTCTTAGTGGCCAGTTGCTGCAGGCCACCAGAGAGTGTCGTAGACCCGGTCGCGACTTGGTTAGCCCCGGTAGCCAGTTGCGTGACACCGCTGGCTAGTGGCTGGGTCTTGGCCTGAAGGGTCTGGAGGCCGGTCGATAACTGATCAGCGCCCGCGGATAGTCGTTGAACACCAGTTGGCAATTGCTGGACCTTCGTCGACAGCTGGAGCAGGCCGTTGTTGACCTTCGTGACACCTGTCGTGTAGACATTCATGCCGTCTGCCAGCGTGACGGTGCCATCCTTGAGCTGTGTGGCGCCGTTGGCGGCCGTTTGAAAGCCACGTCCGCTGGATTTGATCTGTTTAAACATACTCAGCGCGTACGCTTTGGTCACAGCCCGTTTGACGGCGGTGTTTAGTTCAGCGGCGCCTGATTGGCTAATGATCTCCCCGATATAGTTCAACGAATCGTTGGTCTTGTAGGCTAGGCGCATCTTTTGGGGATGACTAGTGGACACGGTCGTGGCGTGTTGTGAGAAATTAGCGGGGATGGTGACGACGGTATAATACCGATTGTGGCGCATTCCCGCGGCGGCATCCTTAGCGGAGAGGAATTTCCAGCCCAGCTTGTGGTTGTGTTTGAGCTGGTCCACGACTTGCTGACCAACTGCTAAGCGCTTGCCTTGAAATGTAACCGGGCGATCCTCATTCACGACGGCTACTGGTAAGTGACTTGTCTGACCGAACGGGTCCCAAAGTGAATGGATGACGATTCCGGCACAAACGACGGGTAGTACGAGTCCGGCGGTTAAGACACCGCCGGTTAAAAACTTATGTTTCATGTTCCACACTCCTCAGTGACACCATAAAATGTATATGGCATGTTGTATTACAATGCAGGCCCTGACACTAATCTGTGTCCACCCCGAGAAATTAGTATAGGGCATGTCGCAATTGCGTTAAAAAACAGGCTGAAAATTCAGCCATACTTTGGAGCTTACTCGTCTAGGTTTTAGATTGCAAGATTTATTTTTGATGAACTGTTAGCCAAGTCTTATTTGACTGGGCATTTGGCCAGTTAATTTTTTTCGTGGAATGGCGGAATAGATGTGGTCAAGGTGATATTGAGTAACCGTGTTTTTTGCGAGCATAAAAAAATTATAAAACCATGGAATCAAAATCACTCGCCCATTCGCAGGAATGGCGGGTGATTTTTTTAACCGCATTTTAGTTAATCATGTGCCCTAACTTGGTTGTGAGGGTCACTGCTTAGGGCGGTCTGTGCTAGGATTACCGCTAAAAGAGGGGGTACCATCATGTTTAAGGTAAATGCGCGGCGTTGGTGTTTGGAAAGTCTGATCAGCTTGTGTGTGATAGCGGGCCTACTGTCAGTCGTGATTTCGGCCGCCTACGCGACGATTCGCATGGGGCCCGCCGCTGTAATGAATTTACGCGTCTTTGGTCTAGTTTTCTATCACCTTAGCCGAACGGCCGGTCAAGTGAGTGGGCAGACCTTAAATCAGGGAATGAGCCTAGTTTGGCTGGGTGGGAGTGTGGCGTTATTTACCTTGCTAGAACTCAGACACCGGTTGATTCCTTGAAAGTTAAAAGTCGTCGTAGACTTTTTCGTGAAATAGGGTCGTTAACATGGTTTCGTATTGCTTGGCCATCAGTGGCGACGTGGGGGTTGCCGCGTGCGTACTTAACAGCGCCAACAAGTGGTAGTCGTTGGCCAGCATGTAGTGAGAGTTGTGGTCACTGGCAAAAGCGATGCCTTGATTCAGATAGGTCGCCGCAATGGCAGAATCTCCCAGTTTTTCATGGGCATAGGCGGCCAAATAAAAGAGACAGTTGAGATTTTCCTCATAGGGTGTTTCATCAAGGTAGGCCAGGGCTGCTTGAATAGCGGTCGTGGCCGTTTGTCGTTTTTGTTCGCAAGCGGCGACCAGCCCTAGTGAGCCGTAACAGAGTCGTGTCAACGCCGTAGGTCGTTTGGTTGCCGCACTGGCGAGCGCGAGGCGGAAATTTTGTTGGGCCGCGGTCAGACTGCCCAGCTGAAAGTCAGTAACGCCCAGGTAATAGTAATAGGCCTGCGTTTGATCTGCCGTTTCAATTGCGGACAGGACGGCTTCACTGTTCAGATAATCGCGTAATTGCCGGTAGTCGTGCTGCGCGCACAGGTCACTGACGCGGGTGTTGAAATTTTCCCGGTTACTGACATCAAAATCGTGTGCCAAGGAAATGGCGTTCAAACTAATATTTGAGAGCGTAAAATATCTTGTGTAAATGCATAAAAGATTTCTGAATTGTATAGAAATAGGGAATGCCTTCCCTTATG